>JAFGII010000064.1 GCA_016929695.1 Ignavibacteria bacterium | reverse complement strand
TTACCGTCACTTTTAATGAATTTACAAGTCTTATTATCAAGTATAGAGGGATTTTCTGTTATATTTTCCATAAGTTATTGATTTATATAATAGTTAATATTTATTTATACCTTAATAATTTACTGAAAAATAAGTATGGTAAAAATGCAGTTAATAAAAATGTATATTCACCCGGAGAAATGCTCTTAAAAGTGCCTTTCCGTTCGTTATATAACAATCTGAGGAGGTCGTTTTCATCATTAATTAATTTTAGGTTTGTTTGAGACTTCCTCCATTACAAGTGAATTATTATCAAGAGTTATGAAATAAGGTTTATCCAAATAATTCCCTCTTTTTTTCTTATGAATTTTTAACTCAAGTAATTGAATTTTTTTATTTTCAATTTTTTCAAGTGTTACATTGTCAATCCCGGAATCCATTGGAATTTGTGAAACCCTGTTTATTGAACATAGAATTTGAGAGGTCTCCTCAATCGCTCCGCTACTTTTAGCACTGAATAAAGTAATATCATTTTTCGAGGAATCCCTGTTGATTTGTGAAGTTAGTAACACCGGGATATTTAAACTTAAAGCAACTTCTTTTATCCCTCTAACTGCATTTGAGATTATTTCATAATCATTCCTTCCCTCCGCTTTCAAAAGTCCCGTATAATCAACTGAAACAACACCGATATTTTTATTATTATAATCTGCAATCGCTAAGCAATACGGTTTTATTTCATTTACGGAAATCCTTCCAATTACCGAAATTAAATTTTCATAATCATAACTTTTATTTAACAAATTTTCTTTAAATACAGAATCGCTTTTAAATTTACGTTCAAGTTCGTAGGAATTTAAACCGCTTTGCATTTGTGAAAATCTCTCAAAAATATCAAGTTCCGATAATTCCAAAGAAAAATTTATTATTAACTTATCTTTTAAAAAATTCTTTTTGATAATATTTCTAAATACATTGAGGAGAAATCCCGTTTTTCCCGTTCCTGTTGGAGAGAGGAGGCAGAAAACCTCTCCGCTCCTTATCCCGTTTATTGTTTCATCAAGTATATTAAAACCCGTATAAACCTTATTATCTGAAAGCGAATTAACATATTTTTCATAATATTGAAATCCTTCACTAAAGGAAATACACCGGGTTAAATCAATGTTTTTGTATTTTGCTAAATTTTTTTTAATATCCATTATCTATCCCTGATTGTTTTTTAAGGTTATAAAATTATCTATTTTATTATATTGCGAATTAAACATTTCCCTCCGAAAATCTGAATAATAAAGCATAGGAAAAAAACTATTGAAATATGCGAATGGTAAACCGGATTTAAATTTATTTGCTCCCGCTTTCAGTATATAACATAAAAGCATAAAAGCAACTTGATATTTTTTAACGGTATTATCTGAATAGGCATTTATAATTTTATTGATGAATGTAAAAATCTGTTTACCGGGTTTCGTTTCGTTCCGATATTCCGCAATAATTAAAGAAATCTTGTAAATAAATTCTTTGCTTAGTTCCTCCTCCGCTTGTTTCATCATATCCGTTTTGCTTAGTTCCTCTTTAGGTTTACCCGGAGGAATCGGTTTATCCGTTCCGGGTTTCAATTCATCAAACAAAGGATTTAACAAATAAATATTACTTTTGTTTTTACGTCTTTTAACCGTTATAATTTCCATTTTTTTAAGTTTATTGATAGAGTTTGAAATGTATGTTATTGAACTTGAATTAATACGCTCTCCTATCTGGTTAAGTGAGGGAAAACATTTATTTTTACCGTTAAAACTGATTAAAGCAAAATAAACCGATTTATCAAAATACGATAATTCTTTATTCTCTAACACTCTTTTAATATTTTCAAATACTTTCATTGTTATATATATATATATATTTACTTATTCAGTTTACTTATTAGGTTACTAAATTTTAGTAAGTCACACTGTAAAATTTTAGTAAGTCCTAAATTCTTTGATTTACTAAATTTTAGTAAGTCTTGAATAACGGATTTATTCATTATTAACCTCCTCTTTTAACCGCTCCGGATAATACTTTTTTAATATGGTTTCCGTTATATCAACACCGCAATAAGTTATTTTTTCCATTCCTGTATTTAAGCAACAACTATAATTTTTATCAAATAAAAACGGATATTTTTTCCTTTTAATATTCATATATTTTTTTCTCTCCTCCGGAGGAAGTGAGGAAAATTCCTCAAGTTCATTCAATAATTCGTTATATTCGTTATCTGTCATTTTCGGAATCCTTTATTAAAATAATCTTTGTTGAATAGTATTTAATGCACCCGCAACATTCCGCAATTTAACCGCAACATCATTTTTCCATTGAAGGCATTCCGCTAAGTCGTTTACCTCCGGTTTTTCGGTTGTAAAAAACTGCAATGGAATGAATATCTGGGTTTCCGTTGCGGTAAATTTACGAATTAATCCCTGTATGGAGGCATTAATTTTTGAAATGTAAAGGTTTTTTTTGTCTAAACACAAACATAAAACATCAAACTCAAGACGATTAAAAACATCATAGCATAAGCCGATTGAATTTAATTTTCTTAATATCTGGGTTTTTGAATTTCGGTAAATGTATAGCGTCTTATTTGACAATTTACCAATGTTAATTTTTTTACCGGAGGAGGAGAAATAAATTTTCCCGTTTTCATTTGTGATTTGAGAATTTTGCATAAAGTTTCTTATAAAAAAAATCCGATAGACTAAGAAACTTAACCGGAGGGAAGGAAGTCCGGAAAAAGAAATCTATCGGATTAAAAATTTTTAATTTGCAATATGATTTTAGTTTCTTATTCATATCACAAATATATTATGAAGTTAGGGATATAAAATCCCTAATCTAATTTTTTAAATATTTATATGTATGATTATAATAACCTTTTACTCTTTCAACTAATTTTTTCTTATCTTTATCAATGCTCGTTGTATAAATCACATCTGCAATATACTCGAATACTCTTATATCAGGAATTTTTTTCTTATCCGGATAACCCAATTTATCTCTTAATATATTTTCCTTTATGTAATCCATATAAGCAAACAATATCATATATATATTATTATTTTCTTTAACTTTGATTAAATCTTTTTCAAATAAAAATTTTATTTCAATATCGGTCTTATCTTGCAATAATTCTCTCTTTGTACGAATCAACTCTATTATTAATTTTTGAGTATTGAAATAAATATAATCATAATCATAAATCAAATGTTCAAACATATTAAATATTTTCGGTTTCCTTTTCAGAAATAATAATAATTCCTTATACTCTTTTAATGAAGTGTAATCATAACTCTTATGTTTATTCAAATCTATAAACAGTGATAAATTAGAAATTCTTTTTTCTAAAGTCGAATAGTCAAGTTCTAATAAAAAAGGTTTCATTTTCCTTCCCGGTTTAATTAAAATAAGTTATTCTTTTTACAAGTTAATAGTTTCAATTTTAAAATGCAATAAGAGTTTAATAAGTCCCGATAACTCAATAAAATCAATGGTTTTCAAGGTTTCCATTCTCGGAGGAGGTCTCCGTTTCCTCCGTTTCTGGAGGAGGAGGTTTAACCTCTTTTTTACCGAAAATAATTATTTCAATTTCCCTTAACTGTCTTTTTAATTTTTGATTTTCCTTTTTGAGTTTCTGAACTTCTTTTAATAAGTCATTCATTTTATTTTTTCCTTCCTCCCGGTCTCCCGGATATTATTTTATTAATGCCTTCTTTAAGTCCTCAATAGTAATATGAGTATAATTTTGAGTTGTAATTGATTGAGAATGTCCCGCAAGTTTCATAATAAGAGGTATAGGTAAACCTATTTTAACCCATTCCGTAATTCTTGAATGTCTTAAACAATGGAAGTGAAACCGCTCCGGAAGTCCCGCTTTTCTCAATGCCTCTTTAAATTTTAATGAAACAAAGTTTTTATTAAATTTAAATCCTTTTGAATTTCTGAATAAATACATTTCCGGATTAAAGAACTTAAAAATATTTCCTTCTCTTAACATTCCACTCAATAACTCAAATAATTCATTATCAATAGGAATAACTCTCTCCTTCCCGGTCTTAGTTTTAAAGTCCGGTTTATTCCTTATAGTTAATATCCTATCTGATAAATTTACATCTCTCATTTGAATATTACATATTTCATTCAATCTACACCCGGTATAATACGCAAATAACACAAATTGCTTAATTGTTTCGTTATCAATGTTATTCAGGATTAATTTAAATTCCTCCTCCGTAAAACTTAACCGCTCTTTTTCCGGAATTGACAATTTTTTAACTTTATTAACCGGGTTTATATTAATCCATTCAAAACGAATTGCAATATTGAATATTGCCTTTAATGTTGCTAAGTCAATATTTACCATTGCCGGAGAAACTTCACCGCTCCTAATAGTCTTATAATGCTCTATATCGGAGAATGTAATAAGTTTTATAGGTTTATCACTTATTAACCTTAAAGCATCTTTAAAAACCCGCTTGTAAATTTGAATTGTTGATTTACGGAAATTGCTCTCAGCATATTTTAACACTTCCTTTTGTAAATCGGAAATGTAAAAAACCGTTAAATCCTTTTTCCTGTTTTTTTCCTCTTGAATGGAATTGAAGTTTTTGAGAAATTTCATCGCCTCCGGTTTATATTTCGCTTTAGTTGAAATACATTTTCTTTTCCCGGAGAGGTCAAAATAATAAAGATAATACCTTCCTGTTTGTTTGTTCTTAAAGAGAAACATATTTTTACTTCCTTCCCGCTAAAATTTGAAGTTGAAAGTTTAAGAATTAGTTCAATTTTTCTGTTTGATTATTGTTTTTGGTAGGTTTTTTCGAGAGACTGAACGGTTTTCGAGACCGCCGCTTTCAACCACTCAGCCACCTCTCCGTTATTTTAAAATACGAGGATTTTTATTTTATTTAAAGGTAATATAACCTTAAGGTTTAAAAGACTTTTTAAAATAGAAATGTTGATTTAAATGCAGGTACTTGTATAGTTTTCAAGCACAATTTTTTTTTCTAAAAAGTAAATTTTTATATAATTTACTTTGTTTAAAAAAATATAATTGCTTATTTTATACGAATTTGTCAGTTCTTATATTTTTATGTCAGCGATAACTTCCGAAGATAAACACCTAATTAACCTCGTATGAATAACTTAATAATAATACTTTTTGAAAAAACATATTTTACAATTAAAACAAAAAAGCAAGATGAGAAAAAACTCTTTAACACTCATGCAAATTGTAATGGCTGTATTATTTATAACAGGCATAGCATTTGCACAGTTTGATGATCCTACTAAGGATCAAATTCCACAGACGCTTCGTGACATAAACATTCCTTATGTTTATGTTCCTTATGCAGTAATTACAATTGACGACTATGATAATTTTGTTATGGGTACGACATACTCTGAAGGACACGTTTCTATTAATCCTTTAAATCCTCTTCAATTCTTTACTGGCTGGAACATTAACGTAGCATTTTATGTCCATAACGGTATAGATTGGATTCAAACCCCTGTTACATTTCCCAATGCCGCAGGTGACCCAGTTACTGCAGTTGACAGTTTAGGAAATCTTTATTACGAAACAATGAAGAGTCCCGTTACCGGCTGCTGGGTTGCAAAGTCAACAAACTTCGGACAAAGCTGGTTATTCACAAACGTAACAGCGGTAAGCGGTAATGATAAGAACTGGATAACCTGCGATATGACAGCGGGACCATATTCAAATTATGTCTATAGTATAATGACAAGCAGCAGTACCGCAAGTTTCTGGAGAAGTACAAATCAAGGTACATCATTTTCACAGACTGCTTCATTAACTCCGCACACTTATCCTGGGGCGATGGTCTGTGTAGGAGCGAACGGGAGTATTTCAGGCGGATGTGTTTATGCAGTTACGCATCTGGGTCCGAACTATGCGGGCACTTATACTTTCCATTTATCAACGAATGGCGGAGCATCATTTACTACTCAGTCATCCGTAATGTGGTCGAATTACATAGGAACAGAAATTTCAGGACGTTCGACTGTTAACGGGATGAGAACAAGACCTTATCCAATGATAGCCGCTGATAACAGCTGGGGACCTTACCGTGGCAGGTTATATTGTGTCTATGCTTCAAATGAACCGTCAGGGAACGGAAATAAACCTGATATCTTTCTAAGATATTCAACCGATAAAGGTGTTACATGGTCTGCAAGAAAAACTGTTAATGATGACCCGAATACACAAAACAATCATCAGTTTTTCCCGGCTATCTGGTGCGATAATTTTGACGGGAAATTATACATAAAATGGTATGATACAAGAAACTGTCCGACCAGCGACAGTATGGATGTATATGCAACATATACAGCAGACGGAGGTAATACATTTGCACCGAACCAGAGAATAACGAATAAAATTGCAAAGACAAAATTGTCAAGTTCCGGTAATCCTCCCGCATATCAGGGTGACTATGATGCAATAATGTCAAACGGAAAAGTTTCTGTTCCGGTATGGTGCGATTTCCGAAACAATAACTATACAAGTATGTCAGCATACTTCCCGGATTTTGCAATGAGATTGAATCCTACACAGGACAGTCTTAATTCAAATGTCGGTAATATTACTATTCAGATGCAGGTACCAAGCGTTAAATTATATGCCGACACGGTAATTGTTTCTGCATCAATAACTCCGACCCCTCCTGCAGGGACAATTGCTATAACTTATCCGTCAGGAAATAAATTATCTTCATTCCCGGGGAATGTTCCGGTTAAGTTAACAGGCACAGGCGGTGTTACTCCCGGGACATATACTTTACTCGTTAAGTCGCAGGGACCGAACGGCACGCCGGTTCATACAAGAACAGCTACTATATATGTTAGTTCTACTGTAACCGGAGTTGGAAATGAAATCGAAGTAACAAACAATTTCGAGTTATTCCAGAATTATCCGAATCCTTTTAATCCTATAACAAGGATTGAATACACACTTGCAACGGTTACTGATGTAAAACTTGTTATTTACAGCAGTCTCGGTAAAGAAGTTGCAAGTTTCAGTTATCCAAAACAGCAGGCGGGTAAACATACTGCGTTTTTTAACGGAGGAAATTTAAGTTCAGGAGTATATTTCTATAAATTAACTGCGGGCGATTTCACGGATATTAAATCCATGATACTTCTTAAATAATACAAGAATCATCGTTTTATCATAAAAGGCTGCTCAAAAAAGAGCAGCTTTTTTTAATATGCTTAATTGAAATTGCGGTTTAATAAAAAAGTGTACAGTTCATTCTGTATCATAATTTCAATTCATTATAATTATATTTATTAAAAATTAAACAAAAGGAGTAAAACAATGAATTATTTTACTGCGTTATCCATTTTTATAATCATATTTTTATTTTCCGGTTTTTGCACGGCACAGGAAATTGATACGACATTGAAATACGGCTGGTCAACCGCAGGTACAGTTGGAGCAAATTTTAGTCAGATTACGTTCGAAAACTGGGTTCAGGGAGGAGAAAGTTCGTTCTCACTTTCAGGCATAGGAAATTTTGGTGCTTATTATCGGGATAAGAACTGGTTTCTGTTAAACCGTATGAAACTTGCATACGGCAGAACAAAATCGAGTTCAAGGTATTTTACAACTGATAATGAACTAAGACTGGAGAATTTACTGATAAAAAATATAGGGTGGACAGTGAATCCTTATTTCAGCAATGAACTCAGAACGGGACTTGCAAACGGTTTCGATTATTCTGGATCGGTCGAACAGCAAATCACCGCTTTTTTTGACCCGGGATACATTTCCCAGTCCATAGGTTTTATATATATGAAAAAAATATTTCTTTACAGATTGGGTGTCGGTCTGCAGGAGACATTTACAAATAAATTCAATATTTATTCAGACGACCCTGAGACGTTAGATAAAATCGAAAAATTTAAAATTGAGACAGGTATCGAATCGGTTGCAGAATTAAATTATGAATTTCTGAAAAATATGATATACGCAAGCAGGTTAAGATTGTTTTCGAGATTTAATTCACTCGATGTCTGGGACGCCAACTGGGATAATATCATTACAGCGAAAATAAATGATTATTTTAATGTTAATTTTCAGTTGAATGTGATATATCAGAAAGACCAGTCTCTTAAAACACAGATGAAAGAGGCATTACAATTAGGATTTTCATACGTGCTGTTCTAAAATTTATCATTCATTACGAAATGTCGCAAGAGTTGTCGTAGTGTTGAAAATTCCGATTAAACGGGAAAATTTTTTCAGGAACTAATTGATGAAACAAACAGGATTTTGAGATTCCCAAATAAATTTTTTATGACAAACAGGATGTATAAAAACTTTTAAGCTCTGAGGATATTAAAATAGGGGTTGAAATTAAAATTTAACATTTTTATATTTCGGTAAATAACGAAATGATGAGTATTCAAAAACAGGAGAAAATATTCAAAGCATTATCCGACAAAAACAGATTGCGCATTCTGAAAATGCTGCAAAAAAAATCTTTGTGCGTTTGTGAAATAACAGAGATATTAAAACTTGCCGCATCGACAGTATCTCAACATTTAAGTATATTAAGCGATGCAGGACTAATAACAGGAGATAAAGACGGGAAGTGGATTAATTACAGACTTAATCTTCAGCCGGAAGATAATTCTATTACTTCAGCGTTGCTATATGTTCAGATGATTCTTGAAAATGATGAGATTATAAAAAATGATTTAAATATGATATCAGATATTGACAGAAACAAATTATGCTGTCGATAATATAATTCGATACTTATGAAAATATAAATAGAGTGACCCCTACATTTCTGAAGAGATAAAAAAAATATAATATGGAAGAAAAATTAAAAAAAGAAATTGTAAAAGAAAAGTACTCTGATATAGCAACCAAGTCAGGTGTATTTTTTGAGTCACCCTGCTGCGGGCCGTCTTCCTGCTGTTCATCCGGGAATTTTGACATAATGGCGGAAGATTATTCTAAAATAGAAGGGTATGTTCCGGAAGCGGATTTAAGTCTCGGATGCGGTCTTCCGACGGAATTTGCTTTAATAAATGATGGTGATACCGTGGTTGACCTTGGCTCGGGTGCAGGTAATGATGTTTTTATTGCAAGAGCGATTACAGGAGAAAAAGGCAGAGTAATCGGAATTGATTTTACCGAGGAGATGATTGAAAAAGCAAAACTGAATAATAAAAAACTCGGATATGATAATATTGAATTTATATACGGCGATATCGAGAATCTGCCTTTAGATATTAATACGTCTGATGTTGTTATCAGCAATTGCGTTCTGAATCTTGTTCCTGATAAAGAAAAAGCATTCTCGGAAATCTACAGGATATTAAAACCCGGCGGGCATTTTTCAGTTTCTGATATCGTAACAACCGGCGAGTTACCTGAATCAATTAAGAAAGTTGTCGAATTATATGCCGGTTGTGTTTCCGGTGCTACAACCAAAGACGAATATATCAAAATTATTGAAAAAACAGGTTTTAAAATCATAAAGATACAGAAAGAACGTATAATTGAAATTCCAAATTATATTTATTTGAAGTATATATCAAAGGAGGAATTAACTGAGATTAAGAAGACCGGATTGAAGATTTTGAGTATAAATGTATATGCAGAGAAATTTCTTCCTGTCTCCTCAGGAGGGAATAAAAAGCAGAATGAAAATAAATATTAAATAAAATATATGGATAAGAAGAAAGTACTTTTCGTTTGTGTTCATAATTCAGCAAGAAGTCAGATGGCTGAAGCATTTTTAAACAATTTAGGGGGGGACAGTTTTACTGCAGAGAGTGCGGGACTGGAGCCGGGTAAACTAAATCCTTATGTAATAAGGGTATTACAGGAAGAAGGCATAGATATTTCCGGAAAACAGACCAATGATGTCTTTAATTTTTACAGGGAAGGAAGACTGTATGATTATGTTATTACCGTTTGTGACGAAACTGCGGGAGAAAGATGTCCTTTATTTCCCGGCATATCGGAGAGAATTCACTGGTCCTTTGAAGACCCGTCTTCCTTAAAGGGAACGGATGAAGAAATATTGTCGCGTGTTAGAATAATTCGTGATGAAATAAAAAGCAAAATAACAGAATTTATAAATTTTAAAAAATAGATATGCTGACCATAAGAGTATTAGGTACCGGTTGTCCAAGGTGTGAAGAATTATACAAGATGTGTCTAAATATTCTTGCAGAAAAAAACATAGATGCAGATTTACAGAAGATAACGGATTTAAATGCAATATCGGAATTCGGAGTATTTCACACACCTGCTCTGATTATAAATGACAAAGTTATGGTAAGCGGAAAACTGCCTACTAAATCAACGCTTTTAAACTGGATAAGAATGAATCTGGGCAATCAATAGAATACGGTAGTGGGAGTTGATAATAGGAAATTTAATTTTAAATTATATACATAATCTTTTATGGACGAAAAAAATAAAAATCCAAAAGAGGAATGGCACTGGTTTACAGGAGGAATACTCGTGTCGCTTTTATCTGCCGCGACCTATATAATTTTTGAGTGGCTGCAGTACAGAAATTATCCGTTCGGAGTTACTTCGGGTTTTGGTTACATATCATCCCGGTTATCAAGACTATTTTCGGGTTTATCTGAAAGCACTTATTTTAAGGAACTTCTCGGGAAACCATCAGGAACAGTGGAATTTTTCATTCTTGTCGGTTTAATCATCGGCGGATTCACGGCTTCAAAATTGTCACGAACCTATTCACCTGAAAACATACCTGCAGTCTGGATTAAATTTAAAGGTGATAGTGTAATCAAAAGATATATCTTTGTATTAATCGGAAGTATATTACTGGGATATGGAGCCGGACTTGCAAACGGCTGCACGACCGGAAATATTTTGCAGGGCTGGGCACATCTTTCTCTCGGGAGTATTGTTGCGGGCGCGTCTTTCTTTGCGGCGGGTATTATTACGGCAAAAATATTGTACAGAGAAAAAGGAGGTCAAAATGTGGGCAGTTAATATTATATACGGATTAGCAGTGGGTTTTATCTTTGGTTATATTCTTCAGAGGACGGGAATCACAAAATTTCCGAGAGTTGTCGGTATGCTTTTATTAAAAGACTTTAAGATTTTAAAATTTATGATGACCGCTGTAATTTTTTCAATGATTCTGTTTTATATTTTAGGTGATTTTGGAATACTAAAATTATCATTGAAACCTCTTGACTGGGGTAAATTAGTAGGAGGATTAATATTCGGTACAGGTATGGGAATACTCGGATATTGCCCGGGAACGATGGCAGCCAGAATCGGAGAAGGGAAAAAAGATTCAATAATTGCACTTTTCGGAATGGTATTGGGTTTATTTATATATGGTCTAATGATTAATCCTCTGAAAACAACATTGATTAATCCCGAAAAACAAATACAGGGAGATATATCGGTTCTCCTCAATATTAATCACTGGTTTCTGATTGTACCTGCGGGAATTTTATTTTCCGTAATAATATTTCTGGTTAATAAATATTTTGACGACAAAAAGAAAATATTTTAAGCAGTATTTATGGAAAAACTGACAAAAAAACTTTCTTTTCTTGACAGGTATCTGACATTATGGATTTTTCTTGCAATGTTAACCGGAGTATTTTCAGGATATTTATATCCGGATATAATTGATTTCTGGGCAAAATTTCAGAGCGGAACAACGAATATTCCTCTTGCAATAGGATTAATACTAATGATGTATCCTCCTCTTGCGAAAGTCAGGTATGAAGAACTGGGTGACGTTTTCAGAAACATAAAAGTTTTAATTCTTTCTCTTGTTCAAAACTGGATTATAGGTCCTTTGCTTATGTTCTTTCTTGCGGTAATATTTTTGCAGGATTATCCGCATTATATGGCAGGATTAATATTAATAGGTCTTGCAAGATGTATTGCTATGGTGATTGTCTGGAATGAACTAGCGAAAGGTGACACCGAATATGCAGCGGGACTCGTTGCATTTAATTCCGTTTTTCAAGTTCTGTTTTTTTCCGTTTATGCTTATGTGTTTTTGACTATACTTCCTTCGTGGCTCGGATTACAGACGTTCACTGTTGATATTACAATCGGGCAGATTGCAGAAAGCGTTTTCATTTATCTGGGAATTCCTTTTATCGCTGGGATAATAACGAGATTTGCACTGATAAAAATTAAAGATAAAGACTGGTATCATAAGAAATTCATACCTAAAATAAACCCGATTACATTAATTGCACTGCTGTTTACTATAGTAGTAATGTTCTCGTATAAAGGCGAAAAAATAATTCAGTTACCGTTAGATGTTATCAGGATTGCAATTCCGTTAATTATTTATTTTATTTTAATGTTTCTTGTTTCTTTCTATATGGGAAAGAAAATCGGAGCCGATTATTCAAAAACAACCACTTTGGCATTTACAGCGGCAAGTAATAACTTTGAACTTGCAATTGCGGTAGCAGTGGCGGTATTTACAATAAATTCAGGCGAGGCGTTCGCAGCGGTAATTGGACCGCTCGTGGAAGTGCCTGTTTTAATTTCGCTTGTAAATGTTGCTCTGTGGTTCCAGAAGAAATATTTTGGCAAAGTAGAAGAGGAAACAATTAAGCCGCCCGATATATGTCCTTAATTAGTTATTAGTCAGCAGATAAATCAGAATTGCACCAAAAGAATATTTTATTTTAATTAATTTCAAATATAACAAGATTAATATGAAAACCAATACGGTTAAAGCTTTATATACAAAAGGAATGAGTTTCGATATCGAAATCGGCGGACATATAATTACCGTTGATGCGGGTAAAGAAGTCGGTGGTCAGGGACTTGGACCGTCTCCGAAGCCATTGATGCTTGCCTCTCTTGCAGGTTGTACGGGAATGGACGTTGTATCATTGCTGAAAAAGATGAGAATAGATTTTGACGAATTTAATCTTAAGATAGAAGGTGAACTGAATGATGAACATCCTAAAAAATATAATAAGATTGTACTGTATTATCAATTTACTGGCAATGATATTCCTCTCGATAAAGTTGAAAAGGCAGTGACATTATCTCTTGATAAATATTGCGGAGTATCTGCAGTATATAAACAGGTTATAGATTTAAGATATGTGTTAGAGATAAATGATAAAATAAGCGAAGCAGTAAAAGTTTAATATATTCTGAATTTTATCGCTGCTCCTGCGGATACTTTTGAAGAAGTTGTGGGTTGATATATGCTTTGAATATTGTAAGTCCCTACGTCTATTATTACCGGACCAAAGTCAAATCCCAATCCGGCACTCACCGAAAATTTCTCCCTTCCGCCCCAGGACAGTCCCAGTCTGGTTGATAAAAATCGCCAGGGATTTATTTCCGTTCCCACGGCAAGCATAGGATTTGTGCAGCCGCCGCTTACTTTTGTAAGTCCCTGTATATATTCCACGGAAATGCCTATCAATTCAAGTTTTTCTTTTCCCGGCTGAGGAGGTTGATTTCTGTCTTTTAGGCAGAGTCTGTATGTGAATCCGAATTTTACTACCAGAGGCAAAATACGTGTAAAGCCGTCATCTACCTTATTTCCCTCAAGTAAATTTATGAGTGAATCAAGTTGTGCTTCTTCCGTAATATCTGTTATAACATATCCTCCGTTGTAAAGGTACTGTCCGGCATTTTTATACCAGTTTATATAACCAAGGTCAACTAAACTAAGTCCAAAATCAAAAGTACCGAGGTTGAACAGATTTTTGAATTTCATACCCATACCTAAATCAAATCCCCAACCAAATCCTGCAGGACCTCCGCCTAATTTTAATTTTTGTTTCGGGCTTGTTACTAAACCCGAGTAATAAATATCCGCAGTACCGTTTGGAAACAGTCTGTTTGAGTCGTTTGTATATAATGAAAAATTATTATTGTCGAGTTCGGCGTAATAAAGACCAAGCATTGGTTTTACTGAAAACCCGTAATAGAAATCTCCGTATTTTCTTCTGTCAGGTGATTTAATTTTATTTGCATAGGATATGTTAATTTGTCTTATTATGGAAGCATGAAAATCTGTTCCCGACAAATCATAAGTTCTTTCTTTCATATTTCCGAAAAATATTAAATCAAGAAAATCCTTATTTGCAAGGAAATTTCCCCAACTGCGGTCATCAACGGAAATACCGAATGTTCCCGCTTTCTTTGTATTAAATACGAAAGACAGCATATTCCAGGAATGCATAAAACTGGTTTCGCTGTTGTGGGCTTTTTCAATAAGATTTAATTTATCTGCATCGGAAAGTATTTTATTTTCGTTATCAACAAAATATTCATTATAAAACGGTAAATCAAAATAATTGCTGTGCCACATATATCCTCCGCCCGTCAGTGCATTCAGGTGGAATCTGGCATTTTCAGTATAACGCTGTCTTTGAATATTAGCGGGATTATTATTGAATGCATCGGTTGCATACATATTGGAGACAGATGTTCTTCCTAAAGAAAAACTTTTAACATTGAAGTGATACTGAGGGTAGAGTTGCCCCGTAACTATAAGAACCACGAACAAAAACACCAATATTTTTACATTCAATCCCTTATTCAGACTCAATAATTTTAATTATTATTAATAAAATATCTAAATGTTCCGAAACTTAAATGTCTGAAGAAATCACCTCCTCTTGCTCTGACCCTTCCGTCTATAGTGGGCGGAATGTTCGGGTCAGTATATAATTCGTACTGATATGCTATTTTATGCATATCAAGTAACTTCAATACATTAACACTGTCAATTACACCATTGTACTGATGGCGGACAGGAGTGAGCACATAACCGTTCTGGTCAACCGGAGCAGGGGGCACATAAACCGAATCTCCCTGATAAGGAGTAACTACGTCAATCAAGGAGAATAATATCGAGCCGTTTGTATCAAGTATATACATTCTTACAGTGCTGTAAAGGGGGAGTCCGTTTGTTATGTACAGTGTGGCATCAACATTTTTGCAATTCTGAAGTTTTTCCCTTGCATTTTCACCTGTTATTCTTTTATAAATTGTATCTTTAAGTGTCGGAGGTTCTATGATACTGAAGTGAAGCGGAACCTCAATGGATAAATATATTGAAATACTGTCAGAATTATCTATGACACCTTCTCCGTAATTCGAATTAATGATTGTATTTCTTGTTAAAAATATATTTTGCGGTAAATTATTAAAAAACTGCAGTACATTACTGTTATTCGGATTTACATAATAAATCATAGAATCAAGACCTGCCGGCAATCTTAAATTGAAAACTGAATCAATCGGCTGGGGCGGTGCACCTGCGGTGTCATATCTTAAATATTTAAATTTTACTCTTCTGCCGTTTGCGTTAATTCCATCAAACATTATATTTTTAATATCAGTCTGATAGGAACCTTTTATCCTCTTTACCACGAGATAGGTTCTTTCTTCATTAACTCTGTTGAAATTGAGTACACCTCCGATGAAATTATAGTCTCCGAAAGGTTTAATCAACATAGTATCCCTGACACCGAGATTAACCGGTTTTATTCTCCCTGAGGCATATTTAATAAGGACGTTATTAATACTGTATGAAAAAGTAGTCAGTAAAAACTGGGAAGAAGTTGTACTTATGCGGAAATTTAACAAATTTGTCGGAACAGAGTTCACCAGTCTGTATTGACTTAAGTCAATGTTCTCGGTAACAGTACCGGTGGATATTGATTTAGTTACATTGCACGGATTACCGGTTGAAAGATTGAATAAATTCGTGATTGTTAAATTAACATTGTAAGGTACCTGTCCCGGAGCAGGATTAAAATTCAGAGTCAGCAGTCCCGGGGGGTCTGACGGTTCAAAATCAATAACCGTTACAAAAGATGAATCATCAAATTGAAGATATAAATTTGTATCCGGAACCTGAGTAGTCAAATTTATTGCAGTATTCGGCTGACCGTTAATTTTAATATCCTTTTGATATTTCTGACTTGAATTCGACTCGTTGGAAAAAATTACGTTGTCTAAAGAATCAACATAAATATTAGAGTCATCTTCTAATATTTCCAGGAGAGTTTGATATTTATCTGTTAAAGGTAAATTAGCATCTACCAGCCAGTTAGGGGCAGTTGCCTGCTTAATTTCACAACTTGAAATAAAAAATAATAATACAACCAAAAAAATATTTATATAAAAAATTATTTTATTCTTTGAAATTGGTCGTTTCATTTTATTCAACATTTAACGAATATTATCATTTTGTTAAATTGAATTGTTCCTTAAGCAAAATAATTCCTATTTTAAGAATTTGCAAGTGATTTCAAAGTCTATAAAATTAGGGAATTACACGCTCCTTCCCGGATTGTTACCGGGAAATTCTTTATAATTTAACACAAGATTATATATATAAGGATTAAATTAATTTACAATAAATCTGTCAATTTCAATTATTGTGATATATCTATTGCATTGAATATTTGCATATTATTTATTATTTAGTAAGGTTTAATCTTATTTTTTAACTTTTCAATTCAGATGGAAAGAATAAAATTGCTGGTTGGGAATAATAATGCCGGGTATTTAGAAAATATCAAAGAAGTTTTAAAATCAAGCGGTTACGAACTCGAAATTGAATATGAGCCGCATATTCTCACCAAAGACAGTGCCGTGTATGCTTCAGGTTCGAGATATAATAAAATAATGAATGAACTTTCGCTGCACGGAATTAAGGATTTCAACAGAACAATAAAGAAATATCTTGAGGAATGCGTGAAGGCTTCCGGTATTACAGGATGCGGTTTATGGTTTATTGACAGAGACGGGACTTATCTTATGTGCAAAGATTATTTTGATACAGATACAGGAGAGCATTCAGGGAATGAGAAAATAAAGATATCGGAAGCAGGGAATTATCTTGGTGTAATAGAAATACACCGTTTAATAAGATCTTCTAATATATGGAAAGATTTAACGCTTAACGATTTTTTAAAAAATTATTTCAGGAAAAGGGGAACACAATCCATATTTGACCTGGCACTGAGGCGATATGGAAAACTGATAGGTTTATTAAGGTGTGAGGTAAAAAAGGAATCAAGAATATGGGATATTGAAGATGAGTATTTCTTTAATTTTATTGCCGACCTGATATTAATTTCT
Source organism: Ignavibacteria bacterium (assembly GCA_016929695.1). Classification (GTDB taxonomy): domain Bacteria; phylum Bacteroidota; class Ignavibacteria; order Tepidaquicellales; family Tepidaquicellaceae; genus Tepidaquicella. The sequence continues at coordinate 27,467 of JAFGII010000064.1, read as the reverse complement.
CTTGAAATATCTGAAAGAAAAATCAAGGAAGAAAGTTCAAAGAAAAGCAGCGAACTGTTCAAAAATCTTTTTGACAGTTTATCCGAAGGAATGATAGTAACTGATTCAAATGATACTTTTATATTAACGAATCCTTCAGCGGAAGAAATGTTCGGTTCACCTCCTGAAGGGTTATTGGGAAGAAATCTGAGGGACTTCATAGAGCCTGACCAGTTGAAGATAATACTGCATTACAATGAAGAAAGGAAAAAAGGCAAGAAAAGCTTTTATGAAATTGAGATTAAGAAATTCGGCGGCGAGAAAAGAATATTTTCAATAAGCGCTAATCCCCGGTATGATAAAACCGGAAATTATTCTGGTGCTTTCTGTTTATTAATTGACATAACCGACAGGAAAAAATCAGATGAAGAAACCATATACGCAAAAGAAAAAGCCGAAGAATTAAACAGGTTAAAATCAAATTTTCTTTCAAATATCAGCCACGAGATTAGAACGCCTCTAAACAGCATACTCGGACTTTCAAATTATTTAATGCACGACCAGTTTGACAAAGACACCATTGAATTTGCTTCGATAATAAATGCAAGCGGTAATAAATTACTCGAGACGTTAAACCAGATTATTGACCTTTCGCGTATTGAATCCGGCAACCTTGAAGTATCAAGAGAGACATTCAATCTTAACGAAATACTGCTTGGCGTTCAAAATATATATCTGCCATCTGCCGCTGAAAAGAAACTGAAATTTGAAGTGCGAATCGGAAAACCAATAGAAATATTTACTGACAAGAAAATGCTTAAATCCATAATGAATAATATGGTGAGCAATGCGATAAAATACACAAATTCAGGAGGTGTAACGATTGAAGCGGAAAAAATTATCATAGAAAATTCGGAATGGTCACAAATAACGGTAAAAGATACCGGAATAGGAATTCCCGATAATCAGAAGAAACAAATATTTGAATCTTTCAGGCAGTTAAGTGAAGGATGGGGCAGAAAGTTCGAAGGACTCGGATTAGGACTCACGATAGCACGGAAATATCTAAAAATTCTCGGCGGGTATATTGATTTCAATTCCGAAGAAGGCAGCGGAACAACCTTTAAATTATTTATCCCGCATACCATTGTTGAATCTGATGATATGAGTCAATATACATCCGAACTTACTTCTATATATCCTCATTCAATGGATTACAAATTACTGTATGTTGAAGACGATTACAACTGTCAGTTACTTGTAAAAATAATACTGAAAGACCTTTTTAATATTGATATAGCGAAAAATCTGAATGATGCTCTGTCACTGATAGGAATAAATCAATACGATTTAATACTGCTCGATATAAATCTCGGTAGCGGCGAAACAGGGCTGGACTTACTGAAAATTCTCAGAAATAACATCAAATACGAGAATACTCCTGTTATTGCCGTAACCGCATATGCCCTGAAAAATGAAAGAGAGGCAATATTAAATGCCGGATGTATTGACCACATAAGTAAACCTTTCGAAAAGGACATACTTATCAATACAATAACAAATGCAATCAGCCGCAGCTGAAAAATCCAAAATGAGAATAAAATCCGATAAATCAAAAACCGCGGGGGAAAATACGGGAGAATCGAAAAAAAATATTTACTTCAAAAAAGAAAATACCTTTCTTAAAGCAATTCTCAGCACATTTCCGCTCAGCATATGCGTGAAAGATGTTAAATCGGGGAAATACATTTACCGGAACGATATGTGCAAAGAGCAGGATGCAATTACGGAAAATAAATTAAAAAGCATAACAGGGAAGAAGTTAACACGCAAGGAAATTACAACTGAGATAAAAATACAGGATGATAAAATAATAAAGAGCGGCAAAACCTCGGAATCGGTGGATAAAATTATTTTTACTGATACCTCAGAAGAAAAATGGTTCCGCACTTTAAAAATTCCTCTGCAGATTATGAGCAGAAAACCGAATTATTTAATCAGAATAACGGAAGATATAACTGAAAAAGTAAAACTGGAAGATAAAATAACGGAGTACGAAAAAGAAAATGGATATATTTCAGAAAAATCTGCTTCGGTAATTTTGATTATTGATTTGAAAACAAAGAAGATAAAGAAAGTAAACAAATTATTTAAAAAAATTACGGGATTAAAAGCAGGGATTATAAATAACAGGACAATTGATGAACTCGGGCTAAAACTTGATACAGAAACACGAAGTAACCTATCTGAACACATAAGAAACAGGAGTAAAATCAATAATGAAAACATCAAAATTAAATTCGGAAACAAAGAATTTACCGGACAAATCTCGGCAGATGTAATCACTTTCAGAGGTAAACCTTCATTACTCGCGGTATTTAATGACCGGACCGATATTATCAGTACAAAAGCAGAATTAATTGAGAAAGAAAATTTACTGAGGAAAATATTTGACACATCGCCCGGGATAATTTATATCTATGATTATGTGAAGAAAAAAAACATATACATAAACAACAAAATTACACCAATTCTCGGCTATTTAAAAAAGGAATTAAAAAATCAAAAAAATATTTTACCCGTAAATTTCCTTCATCCCTTTGATATTAAAAAGTATAACAGTGAAACCTTAGGAAAATTACACAATATTTCCGGCGATGAAATGTTAGTTTCCGAAATAAGATTAAGAGTCAAAGGAAAGAAAGAATACAAATGGATGCGTGAACATATAACGGTATTGGAAATGAATGATACAGGAGAAGTAAAAAAAGTTCTGGGTATATTAACAAATATTTCAGATTATATAAATGCTGAAAAAGAATTAAAATCAGCAGTTGAAAAACTGGATTATGCTAATCAAGTAGTTAATTACGGTCACTGGGAATATAATATGGCAGAGAGAAAATTAAAAACCTCCGAAGAGATAAACAGTATATTTGAAATCCGTTCTGCACAGAAAAGTAAAAATAAACAGTATTTCATAAATTTAATTCCTGAAGAAGACAGGGTGATAATAGAAAATGCCCGGGAAAATATAATGAAAGGCAAGACAGAGGAAGTAATGCACCGTATTATATTACCTTCGGGAAAAGTAAAATACATTAATTCGAAAATAAAACCGGTAACAAATGAAGAAGGGAAAATATTAATTCTAAACGGTATATCCTGTGATGTAACGGAAAAAACCGAATCGGAAATCAAATTACAGCAATTAGAAAATGAACTTTATAAATCAATTAAAAACAATGAAAGGTACTTATCTATTGTAACTGATGACCTCAGGAAACCTCTTACAGGTCTGCTTGGTTTCTCTTCGGTACTGGAAAATGAATACGGTATATTAAACAGGGATGATATATACAAATATATAAAAATTATTAATTCATCATTAAAATCAGTATATAATTTAACCGAGAATCTTTTACAATGGTCGAAAATAAGTACAGGTAAAATATTATTCATTCCCGAAAAAATTGATTTGAAGGCTGTCTCGGAAAATGCAAGGAACATCCTTAAGCAGGAAGCCGATTCTAAAAATATTACCGTTAAAAACGAAATCAAACAGGGATATTATGTGCAGGGAGATGAAAATATGCTCCGTTCGGTTATGCAGAACCTCCTGTCAAATTCAATAAAATTTTCCAATGAAGGAGACAGTATAGTACTGAGTTCGGAAGAAAAAGGAAAATATTATGAAATATCGGTAAGTGATACGGGTATTGGTATGAAACCGGAAGTTGTCGAAAACCTTTTTAATATTTATGAACCCCGTATTACTTTAGGTACAAAAAATGAAAAGGGTGCGGGGTTGGGTCTGATTCTTTGTAAAGAGTTTATCAGAATGCACAATTCAAGTCTTGAAGTTAACAGCGAGGAGGGAATAGGAACAACTTTTTATTTTAAACTGAAAAAAATCTGACCATTTGATATATACAAAACATTATGAGTTGAGTGAAGCGAGAGAAGTTCTGATTTCTTTAATACCGGTATTAAAGAAAATTTCGGAATTGAAACGGATACTTGACAGTAAAAATATTTCCGAAGAAAAATATTTTTTTATGGGAAAAATCGGGAAGAACGGGGACGGTGAATATCCTCAGGAAATGTATGAAATTACAAAACTGATATCACTGATAATGTCAAAGGAAATACAAATTAAAAATCTTGATTACGGACTGATTGATTTTCCGCACATTAAGAAGACAGGTGAAGAAGTATTTCTTTGTTATGAACTGGGTGAATCCACAATTGAATTCTGGCACGGTCTGGAGGAAGGATATGCCGGCAGAAAATCCGTAAACTTACTTTAAGAGCGTTTCCTTATGATTTAACCGACCTGCTGAAGTGGGATTATAAAATCAAATTATCTTTGTATGTTAAAAAAAAACAGACTCCGGCACGGAACGATTTTTTTAGTGATTTTTTTTATCCGATAAATTGATTTTTAATAATATTATTTTATTATAACATTTTTATTACGAAAAAGTTGATTATGAAAAAATATATTATTATTCTTGTTCTTTTAGCATCAATTTGTGTTTATGCACAGGAAGACGGTGAGTTCAAATTTGCATTTTTTACCGATGTGCATCTGCAGCCGGAGAAAAACGCACCTGATGGATTTAAAAAGGCGATAGATAAGGCAAATGAACTCGGTGTGGATTTTGTTATTTTTGGAGGCGATAATATCAGGGATGCACTCGGACAGGATTTTGACAGAACCGAACTTCAGTTTAATCTTCTGGATTCAATGCTGAAATTTTTCAATATGCCCGTTTATTTAACTATCGGAAATCACGATGTCTTCGGATTATACGACAGAAGCGGAGTAAATGAATCACATCCCGATTTTGGAAAAAAATATTTTGAAAAAAAAATAGGAGACAGGTATTACAGTTTTGACCATAAGAATTACCACTTTATAGTACTGGACGGAATAGGATTCAAAAAACACGAGAGAAAATATTACGGTTACGTAGATGAAAAACAAATTGAATGGCTTAAAGCAGACCTTGAAAAAACAGGAAAAGAGAAACCTGTAATTGCATCCATTCATATTCCGCTCGTTACTGTGTTCGGTCAGGTTATAGGAGGTTCGTTGAATCCGAACGACAGCGGTTACGCGGTAGTTAATTCAGGTAAAGTCGTTGAGATTTTCAGGGAATATAATGTTAAACTTGTTCTGCAGGGACATCTTCATTATATTGAAGATATTTTTATTTATGGTACGAGATATCTTACGGGTGGTGCTGTTTGCGGTAAATGGTGGAACGGACCAAATATGAATATTGAAGAAGGATTTATGCTGATTTCAGTTGACGGTGAATCAATCAAATGGGATTATATTGATTACGGCTGGGAAGTAAATTAAAAAAGGATGAATTATTTCTATGGATAATAATGTATTATTCGCATTTGCACTTACTTTGTTCGCCGGTCTTTCTACAGGTATTGGTAGTGCAATTGCATTTTTTGCTAAAAGAACAAATACAAAATTGCTTGCAGGTTCGCTTGGCTTCTCGGCGGGAGTTATGATTTATGTTTCGTTTATAGAAATATTTTCAAAAGCAAGAATAAGCCTGAGTGAAGCAGCAGGAGATTTTAACGGATTTGTAATAACCACAGTTTCGTTTTTTGCCGGGATGGCTATGATAGGAATAATTGATAAACTTGTACCGTCTTATGAAAATCCTCACGAACCAAAAGATATTGAGGAAATGAATTTACCGCAAGATAATAATATTAAAAATTATCTTTTTAGGATGGGTTTGTTTTCGGCGCTGGCAATTGGGATTCACAATTTTCCTGAAGGACTGGCAACATTTACGGCAGGTTTAAAAGACCCTGCTCTTGGAATTGGAATTGCCTTTGCAATTGCTATACACAATATACCCGAGGGTATTGCAGTTTCGATTCCTATATTCTATGCAACCGGCAGTAAGAAAAAAGCTTTTCTGTATTCATTTTCATCCGGACTTGCTGAACCCGTGGGTGCTTTAGCCGGATATTTTCTCCTTCTTCAGTTCTTTAATGAATTTACATTCGGGATATTATTTGCAGTTGTCGCCGGTATTATGGTTTTTATTTCTCTTGACGAACTGATGCCAACTGCGGAGAAATACGGGGAACATCATATTGCAATATACGGATTAATAAGCGGGATGATTATTATGGCAGGAAGTTTGCTTTTATTTGCTTAAAATAATTTTTCCCTGCTCGCCGTTAAGTGAACGAAAAGCAGGGAATTAAATTACCGCTTATCAGGAGGAGGAACAGGATGCGGAGGAATTTTTGGTTCTGAAATATCTTTTAAAATCTTTTCCAGTTTTTGTTTTTGCTCGTCATTGCATATCATTTTTATCTTGCGGAAATGGTTGAATATTTCCTTTTCAATTGATGTCTGATACTGACCGATTTCCGAGAATAGTATTCCGACTTTTTCAGTGTCAGACTCGGGAACGGAAATTTCTGAAAGAATCTGTTTCTTCTTTTCATTTATCTTTTCGACTAGGTTCTTCATTTCATTTTGATGTCCTGACCTGAATTCGTTGAATTTTGACATCTGTTCTTCATCGAACTGTAATTCTGTTCCCAGCATTTCAAATCTGCCGATTCCGGGCGATTTCCTGTCCGGAAGGTGAGGAGATTGGTGAATTAAAATTTCATGATGAGGTTTTCTGCCTAAATGCATTACCCACATCCCCGCTATTGTTCCCAGATTAATAACAACAAGTATTATTATAATCCAGATTAAAATTTTATTTTGTTTGAATACGTCCATATATTTAATAAGTTGAATTTTCTGCCGAGTAAAATACTTCATCACTTATTACTTCAATTAAATCCTGTCTGTCGTATGTGATATTGTTATCCGAACTACTTAGTCCGTATAGAAGAGTAAGAATATTTAACAGTACTAAAGCGAAAATCAGTGCAGGCTTTAAAATCTGTCCGAACCGGCTTTCTTTCTCCTGTAACTCTTTCTTCAGTTTAGCGTTAAGTCTCGTCTGATAATAATAATCATATTCCGGAGATATTTTCTCTTCGAGCAGTCCAAGTGTTTTTTCAATATTTTTTTCTTTTTCTTTCATCCGTATGATTTAGACGTTTTAATAAAATAATTCCTTCTTTACTAAAATAATTCATTGTAATGAGTTTCAAGCTTCTTCCGCATATTTCCCTTTCCTCTGCTTATTAACGATTCCACGGCTTTCGGAGTTGTTTTCATAATTTGCGAGATTTCTTTATAACTGAATCCTTCAATTTTATTTAATGTTAATGCAATTCTCTGATTTTCAGAGAGCATAGCCATTGTTTTATATAATGCATTTATTCTTTCGTTCCTTTCGGCGTCATACTCGGTTCCGTTATGATATTCGGTTTCATCAGGTTCAATATTCCTGTTAAATAATGCAAATCTTTTTTTCCTGTTTTTTTTCCTTATATTGTCAATTGATTTGGATGTCGCTATATGGTATATCCAGGTTGACAGCGCACATTCCCCTTTGAAATTCTTTAAAGACCTGTAAACTTCGATAAATACCTCCTGTGAAACATCCTCGGCTTCTTCCCTGTTTTTAAGGAAACCAATGCATATACCCCTTACCTTAACCTGATATAAATCAACAATCTCAGTAAACGGCAATTGCGATTCTTTTTTAATATCGTTTGAAACCAATATATCCGTTTTTAATTCCTGTGTTAATGTATCGTCCATCAATTATACAGACGATTTTTGTAATTAAAGCATTCGCTTTAATTAAAGTAATATTTCGTAATATTAATTAACTTTATAAACTTATTGCTTATTTTATTGAAATTAATTTATCTCCTTCCCAAGCTCCGGTTTGGGAAGGGAAATATAACTAAAACTATAAGCGAATAACAGCGAAAGTGAAAACTTTATAAACTTTAAAAACTTTCAACTTACTTCTTCAGAATCATTTTCCTTACATCCGTGAAATATTCTGCCTGCATTCTGTAAAAATAAATTCCGCTCGGCAGATTGCCTGCATTGAAACTTATCTGATAAGTTCCGGGCTTTAATATCTCATTCACGAGAGTCGCTACTTCACGTCCGGTTATGTCAAATACTTTTATATTTACATTCCCGGTAATTGAACATTGAAAATTTATAATTGAAGATTGATTGAACGGGTTCGGATAATTCTGCTCTAATGAAAAAGTGCCCGGAATTTCAGTTCCGATCGGTTTAATAGAAGTCATAAAATACGGCAGTGTCCAGTTCCAGGTTACTGCTATTTCCGATGCGCCGAGTGCTCTGTCGTAAATTCTGAATTCATCAAGTTTCATATTTTGTGAAAGTGATGAAGCAAAAGTCGAGTGCGCTCCGATTAAAAACGGACCGTTTCCGAGAACAGTAAAAACGCTTTGCGGAACAGCTAATGATAGATAGCCGTTTTTATATACTTTAATATTAGATAAGGCAGGGTCATAAACGATGTGTATGTAATAGGATAGCCCTTTTACAACGGGAATCCTTACATCGGACATACCCGTACAGCGCAGCATTATTGCAGTATCTGTTGAACCGATACCTCCGCTGCCGCCGTAATAACATCTGAAATTATTTGCCGAAACATCACCGAAAAGATAAACGGCATTTGTAGGGGTCGTTCCTAGAGAAATATTACTTACCCAGAATCCGATTGTCCAGCCTGACTGGGGCAGACTCGCCGCCCATTTTGTATTTACATAATGGTCGCTTCCTGTTCCGCCGCCTCCGACAAGTGTACTATCATACATTCCGCCGTTTTGCAATGTATGCCCGGTTATGGAAGCATTTCCGATTCCGTATCCTGAAACCGCATAGTTTGGAGTAGAATTTACACCGTCGTTAAATTTATAATACAATATTTCCGGTGAATACAGCCATGCATAGATATCCCAGTTTATTCTGAATTTGTTGTCGCTTACTGCCGATAAAGACGGATTTAAAAGACTTGTTATTTTAATTCTGCAGTCATTTGAAAGTGTAGAAGGTACAAGCCAATTATATTCATTCGAATCAGCCGGATATGAATTTGAAATTAACTGCCAGGAACTTCCGTTGTTCAGTGAGTATTCGACTTTTATATTTCCGGAAACAGCATTAGACCAGATAATCTTTTTATAAGAATTTCCTGCCCAGATTTCCCTTCCTTTCGGTGAAATCACCTTTAGATTGAAATTATCACCGCCGTCAGTTGTTTTCATTATCAGTCCGCTTCCGCCTGCCGCATAACCTGTTTTCGCATTTACAAAATGAATATCTTCAATTGATTGTGTTGTTCCCGTATTCATCAACTCCCATGTAAGCCCTCCGTTTACGGTTTTAATTAAAGAGCCGCCTGAACCTCCTGCATAACCAATCATTTTTGTTGCAAAGAAAATTGAATTAAGATTTGCTCCTTCCGCATAAGATGAAGTAATAGTCGTTCCGCCGTTTGTTGATTTTCTTATCGTGCCGTAATTTGCGGAAATAAAAACAAAATTATTAGTTAGTGCGTGAATTCCCCATGAATTATTTACGGTTGATAAATTTAATGCAGTCCAGTTCAGTCCTCCGTTATTTGTTTTGTATGCGACTCCGCCCTGTCCTGAAACATAACCCGTGTCGGGTGAACTGAAATCTATTGCCAGCAGTGAATTTGCACTAACATTATAAGTTGTAAATGAGTTACCGCCGTCTGTTGATTTAATTACAGTTCCGCTATTTGTGCAGGCATATAATAAATTTTGAGATAATACTGAAAGAGAGTATATTGTGACACTTACTCCTGTCGTTAGATTTGTCCAGTTCAGACCGTCGTTTGTTGTTTTTCTTAAAGCACCATTGTCGCCGCAGAAATAACCTGTATTATAATCAGCGAATTGAACTTCCCTGACAAATCCCGATATTCCGGAAGTCTGAACTGTCCAGTTTAAACCGCCGTTAGTTGTTTTTGCCAGATAGCCGTTGTTTCCGCCTGCATAACCGGTTAAAGAATCATTGAAATAAACCGTAGATAAATATGCCGTTGTTCCGCTGTTTAAAATCTGCCACCCTGATTGGGAATATCCTTTACTAACGAATATTATACAAATGAAAAATAAATAATATATTTTTTTCATAATGCAATATTTTATTAACGTAATTTACTAAAAAAATATATGTTACAAAAGGAGAATTCACACAGCCTTATATGCAAATATAAAAAAAGTTACGAAAGATGATTTTCGTAACCTTAGTTTGCAAAACTTATGGTAGAGACAAGGCATGCCTTGTCTCTACGAAATGAAAAATTATTTCAGAATCGATATATTTCCGCCCATGGTACTGCATTTAATGGATTCTCCGCCGCCGTTAATCTGTCCTTTCAGTGAATTTTCACTTTTCTTTTCGTTTGTTAAGTCAAAGTCTACCTTAATTTCTCCGCTCATTGTGCTTAATTTGACATCGGCTTTTGTATCGGACGGAATCTTTATATCAATATTTCCGCCCATAGTGGATAATTTGATTCCCTCATTTTCTCCTGAATAATTAACACCAATATTTCCCCCCATAGTAGATACTTTAATTTCGCCGTTAGCCGAAGTAATATCAACTTCTCCGCCTGCTGTCCTGACATCAACATCTCCCGAATGATTTTTTACCGAGATATTTCCGCCTGCGGTTTTTATATCCAGTTCACCTTTAGTGTTACTTATTTTTATTTCTCCGCCTGCTGTCTTAAAGTCTATTTTCCCGTTTATATTTTCAGCAAGTAAATCTCCCCCTGCCGTTTTGATATCAACGTTGAAGTTTGAAGGGACGTATATTTCGGAAGACAGATTTACTCCTTTACTGATACCATTTTCTTCGATTTTTACCTTAACATTGATATTTCCGCCCGAATTTCCTTCTTTTATCTTAAGAATATCTTTTAGTTCATCCTTACCTCTTATAATAATCTTAACCTGGTTACTTTCCCACGCTTTGACTGAGATACTCCCTGCAATTATGCTGTAATCCAATTTTTTATTGGATTCAGTATCATAGGATTTTTCGAAAATCACATTTTGAGCAGATAATCCTCCGGTGATTAAGAAAGCACCGAAAAGAACAAGTAAAATTTTTGTTAATGTTTTCATGGCATTCCTTTCGTTTTTTTATTTAAATATACGATTAGTAAATTAAAAAGTTTCTAAAAAAAACAGAGACAGATAAATTTCTGCCTCTGCAATAATTTCCGCAATAATTTATTTTCTGCTTACTTGAATTTTGCGAGAATACTTTTTTCAACTGCGTCCTTGTGAATTGTTATACCGAGCATTTTCAGTTTTACGTAATCTTCGTGATAGAAATAAAACCCGACCGGTTCCAGATTTCTTGCACCGGAACCTGAATCTTTAATTAAATACCAGTCTTTTCCGTTTTTGGTTGTGTATCCTACGAGATGAATTCCGTGGTCGTCTCCGGTAGTGCCGTTATCGAATCTCATCTGTCTTGCAAATTCGTCTATGTAGTCTGAGGGAATGTCGAAAATCGGAACTATGGCTGCTTTACTTCTTGAATCATAGCCTGCTTCAGATACGTCTCCTCCGATTGCCATTGTGTATCCGTTCCTGATTGCGGATTTTATAATCTGCACATATTCGTTTAAAGGAACATTATAATATTCCTGATTATGCCACCAGTTATCGGGAACAGTATATTCAACCTGTCGGTAATAGGGCTGTTCGAGAATTGACATTACGTCTATGTAGTCATCAAGATTCAAATCAACAACCTCTTTCAGAAATTCTTTCGGAGTATATTCTTTGCCTTCATAATCAAATTTTTCTGGAGGTGTTCCCATATAATAATTTAAAATCGTTTTAACTGTGTTTACTACCTGTTCTGAGTTCCATGCATTATCCCGTTTAACAGTTTCAAGATATGCTTTCAGTTCCGAGAACATTTTTCCGTGGTCATATACGGTTTGACCGGGTTTCAGTCCGGTAAATACATCATAAGGCACAACCCCGTACTGTTCATAAATTCTCCTGACGGCATTAGACTGGGAACCTTCGCCAAAATGCATATTGCCCCTTGCTTTTACCCATCCTTTTGCTTTTTCAACATATTCCCAGTACGCAGTCCACATCTGGGATAGTTTAACTTTTCTTTTGTGCATTCTGTAAACTTCCGACTCGAATAACGAAGTTGTGCAGAACGACCAGCACGTTCCCGTTAATCCCTGATTTATAGGTTCGTTAAACCACTGATATGCAAAGTCGGAAAGATTTTTCGGAATATCCATTCCTGAAAAATCCAGTTTAAAAATCTTTTTTTGTTCTTTCGGGATTGTTCTGAATTCGGTTGCTTTCTTTTGAATCTCGTCGTAATAAGGACTGAATCTGTCTATAAATTCGCCTTTATTTTTTACTTCCTGTGAAAATGCAGGAGTAAGAATTAAGATGGTAATAATGAGCAGGATAACAACTTTAAACGCCTTCATAATATGTAATTTAATTTTATTATATATACAAAATTAAATAAAACAAACGATATATTTCATGAAAATAATCTGTTCTCATTTCAAAAATTATTAATCCAAAATTCATAATTCCTAATTAAAAAGAAAGCCCGGTGGAGGTTCCGGGCTTGTGCTTTGAGATAGTGATCTATATTTGGGAAAATTTAATCCTTGAATTTTCGGGAATCCTGCTTATCTGATTTTTTCTTGTCTTTTTTATGCTTCCGGTCTTTCTTTTTCTTGTCAAAATCTTTTTTCTTGTCTTTCCAGAAATCCTTAAACTGATTGTATTGTTCTTCACTTAAAATTTTCTGAATTTTCTCCCTGAAATCTTTTCTTTTTGCGTTTTTAGTTTCTTTATCCGGTTTGATACCGCTCTCTCTGTTGGATTTTAATTCTTTGAATCTTTCGAGGTATAAATTGTAGAGGTCATTATACTGCTGGTCTGTCAGATTCAGTTTCGGTTTTAATTCATCAACTATTTTAGCGGATTTTTCTTCGGGAGTCGGTTTTACATTTCCGTCATTCTGAGAATATGAATTAGAATATGTGAATATTATCCCAAATAACAGAATCACAAATCCGATTAATTTAATTTTTTTCATTTTTTCCTTTCTGTTTTATACATTAGACATTCAAAATACACTTAAGGTTTAATATTATTTTTATTTTTCTTATCTTGCAGTCAACACAATTTTAAATAAAAATTAATGAAGTCTTATTTTATTTGTTTATTATTTATTATTACCGTCATGCCGGGTTTCACTCAATTCAATATTGTATTACCTGAAGAAAAACGGGCAGTTCAAAATGAATATCTGATGAAAGCAGGTGTATCTGTTTTCCCTTTCAATCCTATGCTCGTGATTGAAGATTCCAAAGTACACTTTGCTTTTACGAAAGAAATATCAGTGGTTATTGGGAGTATTAATTTAAAGCACAAGTCAATTTTAAACAGAATTGGTGCAGAATATTCATATATTTTCAGAGATGTCGGAAATCATCATTTTCGTTTGTTTTACAGTCTTGATTATCCGGCATATGCAGGTGATTTTGCCGCGATATCGTTAAGTCCCGGCTTAGGTTATTTTACAGATTTTAAAAAATCAGGAGCCTTTCCGCAGTTATCAACAAATATTTTCATACCTGTTGAAGATAATTTTGCCGTAAATTTGTATTTAAAGGCGAGGCACAGTTTTATTTTTCAGAAAAATGAAAAGGATCTTACGGATATCTCGCTGGGGCTGGGATTGATATTTTTACTTTAAGAATTTAGTTATTAAATTTAATCGCAAAAGGATTTAGATGATTGAATGATTGAATGATAAGTTAACTTTACAAACTTTACAAACTTTTAACTTACTTTACCATTTTTCTCTGTGAATTTGTTTCGGATTAAATTTATCTTTAGGTAAATCAATTCCGGACGGGATTCCGATTGGGATAAAATTCAATGGTATTATATGATTAGGTAAATTCAAAATCTCAACAACGGGTTTTACCCTGTCAGGATAGGGGAACAGAGCAGTCCACACGGCTCCGTAACCAAGTGATTCTACAGCCAGCAAAATATTTTCAGTTGCAGCCGAGCAATCCTGCACCCAGTAAGAAGAATTTTTTCCGTTGTGCTGCCTGTTAATATCTCCGCAGACCACAATACCCGCCTGAGCAAATTCCGCCATTTTTGCATAGGGTAATACTTCTGCAAGTTCTTTCAGAATATTTTTATCTTTTATGATAATAAACTCCCATGGTCTTTTATCCACCGCCGAGGGAGCCGCCATTCCTGCTTTTACTATTAATTCCAGTTTAGTATAAGAAATATTTCCGTCAATAAAATTTCTGACACTCTTTCTTTCGAATATCGTTTTTAATGTTTCATTCAAATCCATAATAATTAATTTATATGTTTTAAATCATTTCTAATTATTGTTTCAATCACCCAATCATACAATCATTCAATCACTAACCACTAATCACTAACCACTAACCACTAACCACTAACCACTAACCACTAACCACTAATCACTAATCACTAACCGCTAACCACTAACCACTAACCACTAACCACTAATAACTAACCACTAACCACTAACCACTAATCACTAATCACTAACCACTAACCACTACTTCAGCCACTTATCCAGCCAGTTGAAAAATACTCTCTGCCAGAGAATCCCGTTCTGTGCGGAAAGCACCCAGTGATTTTCTTCGGGGAAAAAAAGGAATTCTGCGGGAACCCCTCTCAGCACTGCCGCATTGAACGCCTGCATTCCCTGCGTGTATGCAATTCTGAAATCCTTTCCGCCGTGAACTACAAGAATAGGTGTGTTCCACTTATCAACAAATTTATGAGGTGAATTATCATAACTTCTTCGTGCAATTTCATTATCTTTTTCCCAGAACGCTCCGCCCAAATCCCAGTTAACAAACCATATCTCTTCAGTTTCCAGATATTGCGATTCGAGGTTGAACATTCCGTCGTGAGCAATGAATGCACTGAATCTCTTATCGTGATTTCCCGCCAGCCAGAAAACAGAAAATCCGCCGTAACTTGCTCCTACTGCTCCAAGTTTTGATTTATTCACGTACGGTTCTTTTGATACTTCATCTATTGCGGATAAATAATCTCTCATATTCTGCCCGCCGTAATCACCGCTGATTTGTTCATTCCATTCCTGTCCGAACGAAGGAACGCCCCTTCTGTTCGGTGCTACAACAATGTAATCATTTGCCGCCATCATCTGCATATTCCACCTGTAACTCCAGAACTGGCTAACAGTGCTCTGCGGTCCCCCCTGACAGTAAAGCAGTGCGGGATATTTTCTGCCCGGGTTAAAATCCGGAGGGTAAATCACCCATACAAGCATTTCTTTATTATCGGTTGTCTTCACCCATTTTTTCTTTACTTCCGCAATTTTCAATCCGTCAAGTATATTTTTGTTTACAAAAGATAACTCTTCGTCCTTTCCCGTTGACTTATCTATTCTGAAAATTTCTATCGGTTTTGACATTGACATCTTATATCCGACAAGATAATCTCCCGCATCGCTGGCGTGCAGATAATCGTGTATTCCGTTTGTAATTCTACTTATCGATTTATCGCTTAGAGTAAATGAAAAGACTTCATCGTTGCCTCTGACTCCGCTTGTAAAATATATCATCGTGCTGTTATCAGACCATTCATAACTGTCCACATTCTGGTCTAAACCTTCTGTTGCATAAATTTTCTCGCCTGTTTCAGTATTCATAATAAACAATCTTATTAAATCCGATTCATACCCGTCTCTTTCCATAGAAGTCCAGGCAATCATTTTTCCGTCGGGAGAATATGAAGGTGCTTTATCAAAACCTGGCATTCCTTCGGAAATATTACGTGTCTGTTTTGTATTCAAATTATAAATATAAATTTCAGAGTTTGTTGACAATGAATATTCTTTTCCGGTCATTTTCTTGCAGGTGTATGCAATTCCATTTCCGTCGGGACTCCAGTCAATTTCCTCAATTCCTCCGAACGGATTCAGCGGGCTGTCGTATCTTTCGCCTTCCATAATATCCGTGAGTTCACCGATATATCCGTCATTGTAATCCGCATAAAATATATGGCTGTAACTATAATCATGCCATTGGTCCCAGTGACGGTACATTAAATCTGTTTCAAGCCTTGCATTAGATAAAGGAAGGTCGGGATATAAATCGTGTATGTCTTTATCGAGTTTTACATCTTTAATTAACAATATTTTTTTTCCGTCCGGAGAATATTTAAATTCATTAATACCTCCTTCTATTTCCGTAACCTGTTTTAATCTGCTTCCGTCGGGATTCATTTCCCAGAGTTGAACCGAACCGCTTTTAGTAGATAGAAAACCGATTCGGTTTCCGTCCGGTCGCCACTTTGCCGCAAATTTTGCTTCAGGTGAGTCTGTAATTCTAATGGGTGTCCCGCCCTTAACGGGTACTGCATAAAAATCATTCTGAATATTGTTCTTTTTTATATCATAATACCGTACTGCATATAAAACAGATGAGTTATCGGGAGAGACTTCCACATTTGTTATTCTTCCGAATGACCATAATATTTCAGGTGTCATTCTTACTTTTTCCTGTGTGTAAATATTCCCGATTATGCAAAACAAGATTAATGCAATTGCTAATGAGAAAATTCTTTTCATATATTTTAATTAAATTTATAATTCGAATGTATTTACAAAATAATATTTCAGCAATATTTATTCAATTGATATAATTGAATTCCTGTAGGACATTCTTCCTGACTGTCGGGTAGGACATTCTTCCGGACTGTCGGGTAGGACAGTCTTCCAGACTGTCGTTCAGGCAGAATGCCTGACTGTAATTAATAAAAAATAATTACTAAATTTATTTAATGGAAGAAAAATTCAAATATTATAAAAGACATTTACCGCATTTTCAAACTGAAGGTTCAATATATTTTATAACATTTTGCACAAAAAATTTGCAAATTTTAAACATAGAAGAGCAAATAATTGTAAAAGACCATATAATAAGCGGTAATTCAATTTATTATAAATTAAATTCTTTTATAATTATGCCAGACCATGTTCATTTATTATTGACACCTATTAATGACAATTCACTAAGAAGAATTATGAGTGCTATTAAAAGTGTTAGTGCAAAAAAGATTAACAAATATCGTGGCGAAAAATCAGGTAAGGTAATCTCGGGTCATATTTGGCAGGATGAATCTTATGACAGAATTATCAGAAATGAGAAAGAATTAAGAGAAAAAATGGATTATATTTTATATAATTCGGTAAAAAAGGAATTAACCGAAGATCCTGAGAGATATTACGGATATTATTATAATGAGTTTTTTTTTGAATAACATACAGTCCTGCGGACTGTTGACAGTCTGGAAGACTGTCCTACCGGATATTAATTGGTAGGTCGGCTTTCCAGGCTGACGAATTTTCCTCCTCATCCAATGTGCGAAGCTCATCGGATGAGACGGATATTTATAAACTCAGATGAACTTTTCTATTTAAGTTTAGTTTAAATATTAAAATTGTTAATTTACAGACCATAAATTATGAAAAGAATAATAATAGGGATATTTTCTGTTTTGCTTGTAATATTTACATTACAGGGATGTGATACGGGGGATGAGGAAATAATTTCACCCTTACCTTCGGAAAGACTTAAATATCTTGGGGGTGTGGTAACGCCCGGAGATGCAAGAAATGTTTTTGCAGGTAAAATCGGGGGAACTGATTTTGCATTTGTTGCAGACGGTCCGCATGGTCTCCAGATTATCAATGCAGGAAATCCGCGACAACCTTTTATAGTGTCAAGCCTCAATAATATCGGATATTCCTATGATATAACAGTTTCGACAATAAATAATGCAAAATATGCTTTTATTGCTGCTTCCACGAACGGACTTGCGGTTGTAAATGTTTCGAATCCTTCTTCACCTTCCCTGACTTCTGTTGTAAGTTTTACTAATGATGCCGTGATTTCGGTTGCCGTTAATGAAAATACAAAAAAAGCCTATGCAGGAACATTTAACGGTTATCTTTATGTTATTGATGTTTCGGTTTTACCTGCTCAGCCTGTTAATCTGGGTAATTACGATGCTTATGACAGAATAAAAGGACTGGCTGTATCCGGTAATTATTGTTATCTTGCCGAACCCGGTTATGGAATTGAAATTATCAATGTCCAGAATCACTTAAATCCTTACAATGTATCATTCTTTGATACTCCCGGTGACCCTCAGGATATAGTAATATCCTCCGAATATAATATCGCTTATATCGCCGACGGTAATGCCGGACTTACGGTTCTGGATGTAACGAATCCTGCCGACCCGTATTTCTGCGTAACGAAATATTCTTATGATGATGTTCTCGGCGTAAGTGTAAATCAGGATTATGTTTTTACAGCGGAATTTACCGAAGGTTGTGAAGCATTCAGTATCTGGGGAGACCCGTCTGAACCTAAAAGACGGTCGTATTATTTAACCGACGGTTATGCATACGGTGTCTTCGCGAGGAATGAAATAATTTATATTGCGGACGGGTTTAACGGACTTGTGATTTTATCTCTTTTCTAAAGGTATGTAAATTATCTTAAAAGAAACTTTATTATTAATGACTAAGAAATATCCGGAGGAAATCAATCGGCTTAATGAAGCCGTTGAAAAAATTTACACTTATGATTTTATCAAAGAATTAATTCAAAAGGCATCGGACAAAAAATGCGAAGATATAGAATTGCAGTTTTATCTGAATGAAGTTGAAGAAATCAAACCGATGTATTTCACTAAACATCCTGTATTAATTTATCTTGGAGAAGGGAGGTATCTGGAAGAAAATCAAATGCCTGAAGAAGATGAATACTGCACGCTTGAAGTTGTAAGTATTCTGAATTTACATTCAGGATTATTCTTGACCGCAAAAAAGTGGATTGAGAATTTAACTATAAGGGACAGACTGAATGAATTAATTGATTCTGAAGATGTAAGTATTTATTTATCCCAAAATAATATAGACCCTGAAGATATACACCTTTATGGTCTTTCGGCATTACAAAAAAATATCACGTTTAATCCGGATTCTGTTACATACCCGATGATAAGTATAATGTTTGAAATTCCACAGTAAATTAGTATAAATTATTTGTGTATTTCATACAAATTATTTCAAAAAAACCATTTTTCTTGAATGTGAATTACAATTAGTTGTAAGTCTGCAAAAGTAAATTCCGCTTGCATATCCTGAGGCATTCCAGATAAACTCGTAACTTCCGGTTTTTAAATTTTCACATACAGGCGTTTCAATTAGAACTCCCGCAGAATTATATATTTCAAGTTTAACCGCACCTGATTTTAAAATTTCAAATTTTATTACCGTTGAAGGATTAAAAGGATTCGGATAATTCTGATGTAATCTGAATTCCGATACTGATTCATTGCTGTTCAGTTTTATTCCCGTATTCGATAAATCAAGAAATATTATCGTATCGGAATTATAAACAGGAACGGCAAGAATATTATGTACTCTGTTA
This sequence comes from Ignavibacteria bacterium, assembly GCA_016929695.1. Taxonomy (GTDB): domain Bacteria; phylum Bacteroidota; class Ignavibacteria; order Tepidaquicellales; family Tepidaquicellaceae; genus Tepidaquicella. Next base: position 7,962 of record JAFGII010000064.1, on the reverse strand, counting down.
TAACCAAGATTGGACGGTCCGTTTAAACCGCTTAATATTGTTGCTGGCGTATTTATAAATTCGTGGTCATATTTAAACAATGCTCCTGCAGTCCAGGAAGTAAGAAAATAGTTTCCCTGATTATCCATCTCAATTCCGTCAATTATTCCCGGTGTTGAATTTAATATGGTTGTAATGGATGTATCGGTTAAACTCAGAGCCTGAATCGGGGCATTATTGGCTGCAAAGACAATAAGCAGTCTGTTGTTAGGCTTATCAAATAATAAATCCTGAGGAGCAGGGGATAATCCTGTTGCGGGAGATGCAATACGGTAATATTCGAGCGTTGATAATTTAATCTTGAAGATACCGTGTTCAGAACCCCCGTAATGGTAGTCCGTAACATATAAATTTCCGCTTGTATCGGTTGTCATTCCGTCAAGCATATGTGCTGTAGGGATGTAAAGATTGCATACCGTTGAACCGTCTGAAAGCGAAAATCCCCTGACATATTTATTGGACGACGATAAATAAATTACACCCTGATAAATCGTGGAACTGAATGCCGTTCCGAGCCCGCTTTTGAAAATTGTCTGATTCCCGTTTGAATCAATAGCAACAATTCTTCCTAAGGGAAGACAGGATACAAGATACCTGTTATAGATGCTGTCATAAACGACACATTCGGGATTTGATATTAGCCCCAGGGATAAATATTCTGAAAGGGAATTATCAGAGCAAATAAAAACAGTAAAAGTAAATTTTTCATATTTTTTTATTATTTTATTTTACTTTATTTACGGGATTATATTAAGGCAGGTTTCTGCAATTATATCAAACAGGGATTTAAATCGTTGAACGGGTTATTTTATAATATGAAAATCATTTCATTAGTTTTCAAATTCTGAGTAAACCTGTAAAGAATTTTGGCAACTAAGCCGGAGGGGCTGTATAATACAAAAACGCTGACAAAGCGTCTCCGCGTCTTTGCGTAAAATGCGTCCATTGCGGTTGCTTCTTCATTGCACATTGTACATTACACATTGAACATTAAATCTGCTCTGCCTCTCCGCGTCTTTGCATGAAATGCGTCCATTGCGGTTGCTTCTTCATTGCACATTGTACATTACACATTGAACATTCAATCTGCTCTGCCTCTCCGCGTCTTTGCGGGAGATACGTAATGTCCGGCTCAGTCTTGACGGGATTTCGTATTCGTGGTCAAGACAATTTTTTCTTAAAAATCTTAGTGTAATAAATTCTATGACTAACTTCTGCTACTTCCCGTATCCCACGGGCATTATATAAAGCGGCTCTTCATTCTCCTGCATCTGCATTGTTTTCTTCACCTGTTCATCCTGAAATGCCCCGATAGTCACAGTACTCAGTCCGAGAGAAATTACCTGCAGGCATACATTCTGCGATGCGTGTCCGGTTTCAATGTGAACGTATCTTTCCGCACGTGAACCGTATTTAACTGATGTTCTCCCGTAAACAGCGGAAAATACAATCGTGAGCGGAGCGGTTTGAATTGCTGCCGGTTGTGCGGAGTACTTCGATAACTCTTTTCTGCAATCACCTTCCGCAATTTTTATCAGCTCATTTGCCAAAGGTTTATATTTATATATTCCCTGTTCAAGTCCTGATATATTACCTGCCGCAATATATATTTCCAGAGGATACAAAGCACCTGCGGACGGAGCAGTACGTCGTTCTCTCTGTTTATCGGTAATCCCCTGTGCAGACCACAGCAACTGCGATACATCTTCAAGTGATAACGGTTTTTTCAAAAAATCTCTTACAGACCTTCTTTTATTTATCGCTTCTTCAACCGGAGTATTTCCTGTTACTTTCGGTCCGGTCAGTTTGATATTATCCTGCATTGATATTTTTCCTGATGAATTAAGTTCGCTTGTTTTCGTATTATTTATTTCGGCGGCAACCTCGTTCCCTGTATCATTAATGTTTTCGAATGACACGCCTACCGGATTAAGAAATGAATTTTCAGATGTATATGACAGTATAAAAATCAAACCTGCTGCCGCTAAAATTATTATTACAATAATATATATTTTCAGATTTTTCATTTTAATATAACTAAACGTTTTGTGTCAGTAAAATTATCTGCCTGCAATCTGTAAAAATAAATTCCGCTTGTTAATTTTCCGGCGTCAAATTTAATTTCATAAATCCCCGCCTGTAATCTTTCATTAACTATAGTAGCGATTTCCCTTCCGAGAATATCGAACACTATTAATCTGACTTCTGTCTCCTGATTTCTTACTCCTGCACTTGCAACTTTAAACTTTATACTTGTCACTGCGTTAAAGGGGTTCGGATAATTCTGCTCCAGCGAATACTCCGCTGGAATTTCAGTCGTAATATTTTTAATTCCTGTTACAACTCCTCCGTTTGTCGTATGAACAATCGTTCCGTTCCATCCGACAGCCCAGCCTGTATTAACGTCTGAAAAGAAAACTCCCCATAAATTATTCGGAGAAGGACAAAACTGCGTTAACCAGTTATCACCTCCGTTTGTAGTCTTGATAATCGTTCCCGTATATCCGACTGCGTATCCTGTATTTGCATTCGGAAAAGATAGATAAACAATCCTGTTTACCGTTCCGCTTGTCTGTGTTATCCAGTTCATTCCTCCGTCGGTTGTTTTAATCATAGTTCCGTTATAACCTCCTGCCCATCCTGTTAATAAATCCGTAAAATAAATTCCAAACAGCCAGTTCGCTCCTGTTCCTGATAACAAAGTCCAGTTCTGTCCTGCATTGGAAGTTTTCAGTATAGTACCTGATGTTGCACTTCCTCCTGATATATAACCCGTCATTGAAGTTGAAGAGGGCGGGAAGTAAATACAACTTAGTGTGTTTGTAACAGGTGAGGGCATTGTAAACCAGTTATCTCCTCCGTTTGTTGTCTTCAGAATCAGTCCTCCGCTTCCGGATATGTATCCTGTATTTGCATCCGTAAAGAATACCGAATAAAGATAATTCGAAGGATAGCCGCTGACCTGTGATATCCAGTTTAATCCTGCATTTGTTGTCTTGCGTATTGTTCCGCTTTGTCCTGCAGTCCAGCCGGTATTTGCGTCAATAAAAAACACGGTATAAAGATATCCCGTTGTTCCCGACAGCATTGCTATCCAGTTGCTTCCGCCGTTTGTTGTCTTTAAAGCAGTTCCCGCCTGACCTACCGCATATCCTGTATTTAAATCGGTAAAATATACCGCATAAAGATAGGAAACCGTATTACTGTTTTGAATTATCCATTGGGGATAGGAATTTTCTGATGCAGCAAACAGCATCAAAATCATAGAAAAAGTAAATATTATTTTTATCATCCTGCCTCCTGTTCTGTTTTTACTATTTTAAAGTAAAATAAATCCCTTGAAAAAACAACATAAATTTTTAAAACATTGTGTAATTGAAAAAATATTCTCTGAATATATATAAAACTAACTGAACCGAAATTTATGATTATTTTTTTAGTCAGCATATTATAAGATATTAACAGTTATTTGATTGAAAATCTATAATTCTAATACAAAAACATCAAACACATTTATAATTCCTGAGCAAGCGTTAATTAATTATATATTTTGGACTATATACTTGTATTAATATAATGTTTGATATAATACAATCTTATTTCTATAAAGGTATTTTAAAATTTGTAATATTTATAAAAACTTTTCCGAAAAAACCCGTAACTGTGAAGATTATATTATGAATTAAAAATTTATATGGCAGTATTTTATTTGTGTTTTAAAGCTTTGAAAAATTATTATTAAATATAAACTACATTAAAAAAAATTTTAAAAATAATAAGAGGAAGTAAATATGAAAAAGTTATTATTTACAATTGTTATTTATAATTTCACATTACTCATTGCATTGTGTCAGTCCGGTTGGTATGTATCAAATCTAAACCCCGGGATTGCGAGTTTAAACAGTGTTAATGCTTTTTCATCATCAACCTGCCTTGCATTTTCTAGTTATACGGATGCCTGGTCAATTAATTATTTCAAGGTATATAAGACAACTAACAGCGGTTCAAGCTGGGATACAATATGTATTTATAACGGGAGGATATTTATGACGGCACAATTTATTGACAATCTGACGGGATATGCAGGCGGAGGATGGAATTTATTTACAATGCTTGAACCTGATAACGGGCTTTCAGTATTTAAAACGACGAACGGGGGATTTAACTGGAATGTTGTTTTCTCTATGGGGGGTATGTTCCCTTATATGCCGATAACTGATTTATACTTTATAAATTCCAATACAGGGTGGGTATGCAGTTTAATAGGAAATATTTACAGAACAACTAACGGCGGACAGAATTTTATTACATCTTCAACATCGCCTATATACAATAAGTACGGAATACATTTTAAAAACATTCAGGAAGGTATAACAGTAGGTGATTCAGGTTATATATCATATACGACGAACAGCGGTGCAAACTGGACTACGCCTTCAAGAATATTGACATCAAATCTAAGGTCTGTTTATTTTATAAACCAGAACACAGGTTGGATAACTGGCTTTAGCGGCAAAATTTTAAAGACTACTAACGGCGGAGGAAACTGGACTATGCTGAATACCGGAATAACGAATAACCTTACCTCCCTGTATTTTTGCAGTCCAACGGGAGGTTGGGCGGCAGGTACGAATATCGTAATAGCAACTACAAACGGCGGGACTACCTGGACGTCACAAACTATAAATCCTTCTGTAAATCTAGCCGCAGTTTCATTTTCGGATTCACTTTCAGGGTGGGTGTGCGGTGTAAATAAAATATTCAGAACAAACACCGGAGGCTATTTGGATATAAAGAAATCAGGAACTACTGTTCCCGAAGAATTTAAATTATATCAGAATTATCCCAATCCGTTCAATCCTGTTACAAATATCAAATTTGATGTTTCAAAAACGTCAGATATTAAGATGATAATATATGACATAACAGGACGAGAACTGGAAACATTGGTTAATGAAAAATTAAGTGCGGGAAGTTATTCTGTTGACTGGAATGGCAGTGAATATTCAAGCGGAATTTATTTTTACAAATTGATTGCCGAAAACTATACTGAAACTAAAAAAATGATTTTGATAAAATAAAATACAATTTAAATATGTTATTTTTAAACAAAAATAAATTAAGAAAAATGAAAATAAATACTTTATACAAAAGCGGCGATTTCCGGAATATTAGGGGGAATATAATATTTATTGTTTTTTTAATATTAATTATTTCATTTAATTGTTATTCACAGCAGGGCTGGCAAATATTGAATACTGGGGCAAATGTAAATCTTTATTCAATTTATTTTATAAATACGCAAACAGGATTTGTTGGAGGCGGTAACGGAATAATTTTAAAAACGACTAACGGGGGAATAAGCTGGATTCAGCAGAAACCGGGTTCAAATAATCCGGTAATGGATATTAGTTTTATAAACTCAAATATAGGCTTTGCTGTATCTGATTCACAATTATATAAAACTACAAATAGTGGTATTTACTGGAGTGTCAAATCTTTAAATATAAGTGTTGATATAATGCGAACAGTATTTTTTATTACTGCATCACATGGATTTGTCGGTGGTTTCAGGGGTACGTGGCCTCAAATAATGGTTTGGAATCGAACGACAAATGGAGGTATAAACTGGATAGGCGGAGGTTTTTTTGGAACGGATGTTTCATCCGTTAATGATATATATTTTAAGAATAGTAATACAGGCTTTATTACTGGATCTTATTATATATATCATCCAATTCCAGTTCCGTATTATTCATATCATGGGTACACTGCAATCACAACAAATGGAGGTATAAACTGGACTTGGCAATCAGGAAGTTATAAAACAGGATCTTTACAGAAAATTGCGTTTGGAAATGATACAAATGGGATAATTGTTGGATATTCATATGCCTATGATTATAACATACTAAAAACATCTAACGGAGGTATTAACTGGATACAATTTGTTGCCACTGAAAATTCAAGTTATAAAAGTATTAGCTTTTCAGATAGCCGTACTGCACACGTTATAAATGAAACAAATATATTTAAAACACCGAATTTTGGGAACACCTGGTACTCGATAGTAAATCCCTCAAACCAACCAATAAATGATATAACATTTGTGAATAGTCAAACTGGATATATATGTGGTAATAACGGAGTAATTTTAAAAACAACTACCGGAGGTATACCTACGGGTTTTAATCATATAGGAGAAAATATTCCCAACACTCACCTGCTTCACCAGAACTTCCCCAATCCGTTTAATCCGGAAACTTACATAAATTACAGCATACAAAAACAGGGATTTGTAAAACTTGTTGTATTCGATATACTGGGAAGGGGAGTTGCCGCACTTGTGAACAGTGAAATGACGGCAGGAAATTATCAGGTTGTATTCGATGCTTCCGGACTTAACAGCGGCGTTTATTTTTACAGGATAACATCAGGTGACTTTACCGATGTGAAAAAGATGTCTGTGGTGAAGTAAGAAATTTTTACGTTAAATTCCGGATTATAATACTACGATTTCAAATTTACGGCTTAATCATGTCTCGGACTACATACCTGTTGCATTTGATGCAACAGGTATGTGTCCTTTTATAAAGTCTATAATAGTATTCCAAAATCAGAAAATTAATATAAGAATTCATATTAATTTTTTAAAAAATCAGAAGCATTCAGATATCTGCATATTATCTTACTTTGTAATATTCTGCACTTCAATTACTTATTTAGAAAATGAAGATTAGGAATTATAGATTGTCATCGCTCTGAAGAATGTGTGAAAACAATAAAGCAAGACTTTTGTCACTCCCGCTTATTTGGGATATCATTACTTTTTGAAGATTTTTCTGAATTACGGCTTTTCCCGATGAATCGGGACAAGCCGCATAATGACAACCGTGTCGTTCTCACACATCTCTCCGGCATTGGAATCATCGGGAAAAACTAATTAGTAATAGGTATAAAGTGCAAATCCATATAAAAATGAAAAAAATATTATTTGATTATTGTTAATTCGAGTAAATTTAATGTTATTGAAAAATTAAAAAATATTTTTCCGAAAAACTGGTTTGTCGGGTAGATTAATATACAGTTATTGAACATTATGTATAAAATAAAAATTTTGGTTTGCTCTAAAATATTATAAAATTTCTTAAAAATTTTTTAACAAAAAGGAGAATTGTCATGAAAAAATTATTTTTACTCTTTATCGTTTTAGTTTTAACATCCGGCTTTTCATACAGCCAGCAGTATGATGACGGTAGGTTTCTTGGAAAAGAAAGCATCTTAATGACCGATAAAACTGTTAATTTAAAAACCGAAAGCACTATAAGAATTAATCAACATTTTAATGATGGAAATCTTATAGAAAACTCATCGGAAAAAAAGTTTTTGATTGACCTGGGTGGCGGTTTAAGTGTTACCCCTGGCCTTGATATCGGTTGGTGTACTGCCGCCGGTATCGGATATCAGTTCAATCATTGGATTAATGCAAGACTGAATTTTCATTATTTTGCATGGGAGGATTATGCTAAATTTTTCGTTGATCCCACTGTTCAAATCGGTGAATTTAGATCAGAATATATATATTACTCAATTTTCGGCTTTGGCTATGCTACCGGAGATGGATTAGGGGATTGCGTTACAGGGATACTCGGAGGCGGTGCAGGAATAAAACTATCGGAAGTATTTACACTAAATGCGGAGATATATGTACATTATTTATTTAACGATGAAGATTGGGGTACATCACTTACAGTTGGTTTTACATTATTCCCATTTTAAAATGAATTGGATTCACATTATATAAAAAAATGTATAAGTGACGATTTTAATTATAAATAAAATTACTCAAGTTGACCGTTTGACGGTTAAATTATTGATAAATATAGTTAATTTTGTCTAAAAAATAATGTTCAAAATAAGAAG
>JAFGII010000063.1 GCA_016929695.1 Ignavibacteria bacterium | reverse complement strand
GCGGCAAAATTAATTCCTATCGCAAAAGAAACAAATCTTGTAAATTCGATAAGATATCTTAAACAAAACGGATTTACAATCATTGGTGCCGATACGTCAACAAATAATCTGGTATATGAAGTTGATATGAAAAAATCCGTCGGTTTAATTTTAGGAAGTGAAGGAAAGGGCTTGCGTCAAGGAATAAGAGGTTATTGCGATTTATTAATCAGAATTCCTATTATTCCGAAGATAGATTCACTAAATGTATCAGTTTCTTCAGGAATATTCCTTTATGAAATTTTCAGACAAAAAAACGTTTAACCTGAGTTATTGCTGTTTTTCTCTTTCCAGAATCGTTCTATATACTTTTTATGCAATGAAGTTACAGATGTCAACAAAGTCAGTATCAGAATAACTGCACTGATTATAATAACCAAAACCCAAATAAATGTTTCCGGATAACCCCCTCTCTTACAGATGCTTTTTAAACCAGTCAAGAATAAGGTCATTAATACCCGGAAAATCAGCCATTAAATCTTTCCCGTGCTTATCGGACTCAAACTGCTTGTATTCTTTCGGCTCCATCAGATAATTGTCAAAAATAACCTGCGATTCTTTTGCATAGTTTCCGTCTTTTGTACCACAAATCAGCATACCGTTTGGAACTCTCGGAATAACTTTCGCACCAAGAAGCTCTTCATAATTTCCCGTTAATTTTTCATATGTATATTTTCCGAGTGATATCGCGACAAAAGATTTGATACCAAGGTAATGTGCAGCGTTCAGAGCAAGTGCGGCTCCTATTGAAGTACCCGCAACACCTATTCTTGAAGGATCAATTTCATCTCTGTTCCTTGCCCAGTTAATCACAGATACTAAATCCTTGGGAGACTGCTGTATATCCGACAATAATTCCTGTATAGGCACATTTGCTTTATCAGACTTACCGTGACTCCGGATATCATATCTGATTACGTTAAAACTGTTTTCAAGTAACTCGCCGATTAATTTATTCTGCCATTGTTCTCTGTTTGAATTAAACTGATGTATGAGAATTACACAAGGTTTTTTATCTTCACTTTTTTCTGATGAAGAAAAATAATCACCCGATATTTTTAAACCGTCGGGAGTCTCAAAAATTATCTCTTCCTTATTTGCATTTTCAATACCTTTATCCTCGCTTTTCTTGTCTCCGCAGGATACGATTAAAAATGAAACTGCTGATAAAAGCAATAATAATTTTTTCATATATTTTTTTTAAAAAAAACGGGAATTTTCATTCCCGCATTAATAATTAATTCTTTAATTCCTTTAAACTTCAATGTGCATAATCCATCCGAATTTATCTTCAATTTCTCCGTACTGAATTCCTGTTATTGTGTCATAAAATTTCTGCGCTATAGGTCCAATCTGATTATTATTAACGGTCATCTCCTTGTCTCCGTATTTCAGGAATCCCACGGGAGATATTACTGCCGCAGTTCCTGTACCGAATACTTCCTGCAGTTTTCCTTTATCGTAAGCGTCCGCAACTTCATCAATCGTAATTTCTCTTTCAGAAACCTTCATTCCCCAGTCCTTTGCAAGATGGAGAACTGAAAGTCTCGTTATACCGGGCAATATCGAACCTCTGTCAAGACTGGGAGTAATTAATTCATCATCTATAACGAACATAATATTCATGGCACCCACTTCATCAACATATTTCCTTGTTACGCCGTCAAGCCAGAGAACCTGAGAGAAACCGTTTTTATGTGCTTCCATACCTGCTTTTAATGATGCGGCATAATTCGCTGCGGTTTTTGCATTTCCGATTCCGCCTGTTACAGCCCTCACATAATCCTTTGAAACCATTATCTTTACCGGTTTCAGTCCTTCCGCATAATAAGATGCCACAGGTGAAAGTAAAATAATTAATTTGTATTCCGTTGAAGCGGTAACCCCGAGGAAATTTCCGGAACCGAATACTACCGGACGAATGTACAGAGATTGCCCTTTTTCTTTAGGTATCCAGTCGTATTCAAGTTTTACTAATTCCTTTAATCCTTCCAGAAGCAGGTTCTCGTCAAATTCAGGAATACAAACAGCCTTTGCAGAATTATTTAATCTTTTTGCATTCATATCAGGTCTGAAAATATTCGCCCCACCTTTTACTGACCTGAATCCCTTCATTCCTTCAAAAATTGTCTGACCGTAATGCAGTGTGCACATTGCCGGTTCAATCGACATGGCATTATAAGGTTCTATTCTTCCCTCATCCCACTTCCCGTTTTTATAATCTGAAATGAAAATGTGGTCAGAAAAAAATATTCCAAACCTCAGGTTATTCCAATCAACCGAATTGATTTTCGAATTTTTAGCTCTTTGAATTTTAATGTTTGACATAATATTTCCTTTATTTAATGTGATTCTGTAATTATGTATTAAGTTATTTAAAAATTTAAATTATTTAAAGGATAATTCCTGTCTTATTCTTACTTCGATATTATTTCTACAATTTTAAGATATACATCATCAACTTTAATTCGTTCCATACAAGTAGGTTTCCTGCAGCCGAAATCATGACCGATATAAAGGCAGGGGCTGCAATATATATCACTTAATATAGAAACGGCGTTTTCATCGTAAGCCCCCCAAGTAAGAGGGTTATTCGGTCCGTGCAGTCCTATAGTTTGTGTCCCTACACTTGCCGACATATGTAATATACCCGTGTTTCCGCAAATCATCAGATTCGACCTTTTCACAATTGCAACATCTTTCCCTATTGTATTTTTTCCCGCAATATTTAGCGTACTTTTACCGATATTGTTCATAATCTTTTCGCATCTGCCGAAATCTTCCTTCGCTCCTGTAAGCAGAATCCTTACGTTTTTGAATTTATCTACTATACGCCTTCCCAGTTCAGCATAATTTTCGTCTTTCCATTCTCTTGCATATCCGCTGGTTCCCGTCGAAGGCTGAAAGCAAATTACAAACTTATTATTCAGATTGTTATCTTCCATAAATTTACTTGCAAATTCTTCTTCTTCTTCGGTCAGGAAGAACTCAGGCTTTTTATCATCATCTCCCGGATGAATTCCCAGAGGCTGAAGAAGGGAAAGAAAATTCTCCACCTCATGTTTGTATCTTGAATGGTCAACATAACTGCTGTAAAGATAATGTTTGTACTGCTTCTCCATCTTGAATCCGATGGTGTATTTTGATTTTGAGAACGAGGCAATTATGACACTGATTCTCGACCACTGTTCTGCATCGAATATTACATCGAATTCCCGTCGTCTCATCATCATTATAAATCTGGCAAAAGCAAAAGGATTTATGAGAAATTTATAAACGTTGATATTTATAATTTTATCAATATATTTATTTTTATTTACGATAAAATAATTAATATGAGAACTGAGAAAATATATCTTAACATCCGGTCTGGTATTCTTTAAAATTCTCAAGACCGGAACCATTAAAATCGCATCTCCGATTGCAGCAAATTTAATTATGAGTACTCTTTTTATTTCAAAAGGAATTCTCTTTTTTTTGCGAATGAAAATTCTCAGGAAAAATACTATCGGTATACCAAGATATCTGTCAAAAAATCTGTAGATTGCTTTTCTTTTCATGAATTATTTTATCTTTCGGAATGAGGCAAATTAATTTCAGCATTTAATTTTTAATAAATTACGCATAAATTAATAAATTATCAATTTAAGAATAAAATATATTGAATAATTATATAGAGGATTTAATTCTTAAATCTAAAAATGCAATTAAGATGTCTTATTCGCCCTTTTCCGGTTTTAAAGTCGGCACGGCTTTGCTTTGTGAAGATGGTTCTGTTTTCACTGCGGCAAATATCGAGTGCTCTTCTTTTTCACTTACTATATGCGGAGAACGAGCTGTTTTCGCAAAAGCATTATCCGAAGGTAAAAGGAAATTCAGGGCTATTGCAATATCGACAAATCAAAATAAAATTATATATCCCTGCGGAGCCTGCCTGCAGTTTATGTCGGAATTTAATAACAAACTTGAAATTATTCTTGCAGTTTCGCCGCGGAAATATAAGATTTATTTGTTAAAAGAATTATTGCCTTATAATTTTAAATTATAATTAAGTTGCTATGACTATAGAAATGAATGAGCACCTTCAAATACGGACTTATAAAAAATCCGGTCATATCGAGGTAATCTGCGGAAGTATGTTCTCCGGGAAAACGGAAGAGTTAATACGCAGAATTAGGAGGGCAGAGATAGCTAAACAAAGGATAAAAGTTTTTAAACCAAAAATTGATAACCGTTACAGTGAATATGAAATAGTTTCACATGATGAATCATCATTCCCTTCGGAAATAGTTAATTCAGCATCCGAAATACCTGAAAAATGTTTCGATGTTGAAGTTATCGGAATTGATGAAGCACAATTTTTTGATTCAGACCTCGTTGAAATCTGCCAGATGCTCGCAGATTCGGGAAAGCGGGTCATAGTAGCAGGTCTCGACCAGGATTTCAGAGCGAAGCCGTTTGAACCTATTCCGCAGCTTCTTGCAATTGCGGAATATGTCACAAAATTTCACGCGGTTTGTGTTATATGCGGTGCTCCGGCCAACAGAACCCAGAGAGTTTCCAAACAGGACGAAAGAGTAATAGTCGGAGGCAAAGATATCTATGAGGCAAGATGCAGGCTTCATCACACTATTCCCGAATAAAAATAAAATAATTGGCACAAAATGAAAAAAAATATAATCTGTATATTTTCAGTATTAATGGTATGTACTTTAATCTCCTGTGAAAAGAAAAAGGAACCTGCATCCCCTGATAATAACCGGTTAAAAGTCGGTCTTGTTTTCGATGTAGGAGGCAAAGGTGACAAATCATTTAACGATGCGGCTTATAAAGGACTCGAAAGGGCAAAAAATGAACTGGGAATTGAGTTTGAAATAATAGATCCGGGAGACGGGTCAGACAGAGAATCTGCCCTCAGAAGGCTATCCAGCAGAACTGATATCGGACTGATATTCGGTGTCGGTTTTATTTTCACTGACGATATTACCCGTATTGCTCAAGAATTCACGCAAAAGAAATTTGCATGCGTTGATTATACTATTACACACGGAAAGGAAATACCGACAAATCTTCTCGCCCTTGAATTTAAAGAAGATGAAGGTTCTTTCCTCGTCGGTGCAATTGCAGGCTTACTGACAACAACAAATATTGTCGGTTTTCTCGGGGGTATGGAATCCGCACTTATCAAAAAATTTGAATCCGGATACATTCAGGGTGTAAAATATGTTAATCCCGGATGTAAAATCCTTACAGCATATGTTAGCGTGACTGGCGAGGGTTTTAAAAATGCGCCGAAGGCAAAAGAGATTTCGTTAACACAATATTCAAACGGTGCGGATATTATTTATCATGCTTCCGGACTTTCAGGGATCGGTTTATTTGAAGCAGCAAAAGAATTAAATAAACTCGCAATCGGTGTTGATTTAGACCAGTATACGGAAGCACCCGGACAGGTACTGACAAGTATGACCAAGCAGGTTGATGAAGTTATTTTTCAAGCTGTTAAAGATTACAAAGAAAATGAATTTAACGGCGGGACAAAAACACTGGGTTTAAAAGAGAAAGGTGTTGATTATGTATATGATGACAACAATAAAAATCTGATAACCGAAGAAATTAGAACGAAAATTGAAATAATTCGGGAGAAAATTATCAGCGGAGAAATTAAAATTCATACTCAGTAATACTCGATATTTATTAACATCACTTCATATAATTTAATTAATTGAAACTCTTACATTCAATCCGCCCTGATTCTGCGTCCGCGGAATTGTAGTTAAAGTTTCCTGAAGCGGCTCGGTTCTGACATATTTATAAAATACCTGCAACTGAACTTTGGAACTTAAAGAATACTGAATTGAAGGATTTATTGTAGTAATTGTTGAACCATTACCGGGTATTCTTTCCGGTTCAGGAGAATTTGAATAGAACCTGTAATCTATAGGTTCATTTATATTTTTTGAGATTGATAATGAAAAAGAGATATCATTTTTCAGAGATAAACCGAATAAAGGTATCTCGAATCCTGATTTCGCAAAATTTACATTTATTAACCAATCGCTTGTATTTATTGCCTGAATAAGCGATGAAGAAGGACTTAACGAATTGGATACGGATTTATTGAACCGTACATTTGCGGTCAAACTTCCGCCGAATGCTTCTTTGAACGTAATATTTAATCCCAGAAGAGGATTAAAAGCCTGCGTTACCATTTGGCTGTTGGTTAAAACAACTCCCTTATAGTCTGTACCTAATGCTTCTTTATATTCTGAAGTAAAAGTATTTTCAAGTGTTACTGAAGTTGTGAATTCTGAAAACAATGGAAATCTCTCAAGTCCCGATATTGTTAAATTCCAGTTCGGAAAGGGAAAAGAGGAAATCTGGTCTTTAAAATTACTTGCTATCTTTTTAATATTTTCTTCGGAATTTGTTGAACTTTCATATTTAAAATCCTCTATGTCACCTATGAAAAATATTGAATAACCGTTTGTTGAACTACTCGACATATTTGGGTCAATTTTTTCTCTCCCATCCATACCGGAAGTATACTGACTGTTGTTATTGAATCCGAAACTTTTCGTGAAAGAAAGATTCACTCTGATATTATCAGGAATAATCGGACTCAACATAGCGGAAAATGTAACATTGTTAGTTTGATTGTACTGGTCTGTAACCAGAAGCCCCCCCACTCTTCTCCCCGGATCCATCTTGAATCCCAGTTGATACCACTGCGTCGGTCCGTAATCCTCTTTTGAAAGAAAATTGAACCAGAAGTTTGTGAATCCCGGTCTTCCGATTACCCCGTTATTCGCAACCGTGTTGGCTTGCGTAAAATTAACAGTTATATTATCAGGTATTAACGAGCGTAATATTTTCAGTAAATCAGTACCGCCATTATCGGCAATTTTTAAGGGACCGTTACTTGGATGACTTTGTCCGGAAGGTGATTCCGGTTCATTTTTGTCAGGAGAGCCTTCAAATACTTTTAATACTTCTCCGAGTCTAAAATTTGCAGATGAGGTAATATTATTTGAATAACCGACATTATATCCAATATCAGCGGTTGTATTTGGATTAATCCATCCGTAAGTTACATTATACGATAAATTTAAGTCAAAATACTTCTTTACAAGCGGTATATTAAATTTGGGATTAAATACGGTATTTTGCTGATAATCTAAGTCTTTTCCGAAATTAACAAATGAATTATTGAAGAAGATTTCCTTCAGTATTTCCGAACCTGTACGCTGGCGGTTGTTTGAAGAATCTAATCCGACTGTTTCGAAACCCACTAAATCACTGCCGATTTTTACGTTATAATTTCCCGTTAAATCTATTATCCAATTTTCGATAAATTTCCAGTTAAAATTGAATCCACGATTTGAACGGAAATACCTTGAAGTTGGGTCGTCAAAAGCAAGTGAACGTTGACGCTGTTCGCTTCTTGTCCTTGTAAAATCCGTGCTGGCAGAAAATTTGTCTGAGAATATAGGAAGAAACGGTAAAGAAGGTATAAATAAATAAATTTTCGCATTTTGATATTCATCGCCGAGATTAATCAGTTTATTTATGTCAAGATTCAATTTTGTAGCAAGACCAAAATCAGTATTAATGTTAATACTGCCGTTGTAGTTGAATTCGGTTTTTCTTTGATATGTATAATCCCTGTATGAAGAATTCATTGCATTAAAATTCATGGATATTGCATTAACTATCGTTTTGACTACATAATTATTGCTCGGAAAATTCAGGTTCATTCCTGTTACGGAGAACTCGTCTTTTGCATATATCGTCCTGGCTTCATTTATTATATTATCAGCCATTTGTCTTGCAAGTTCTTCATTATTTGTTGCTGCAAGAACCTGTTTGTATTCTTCTTCAGCTGCTTTTTCAAGTTCAATATCCGAGCCGGGATAATATTCAGGTTTCGTGATATTCTCAGAATGCCTGTAAGTCAACGGCATATTTAAAAAATCTTTCCATTTGTTTGAGAAAAGCGATGCGAAGGCATTGTTCAGGATTTTATGCATATTTGTACTGAATCCTACATCCCATTGTATACCGGTATTTCTCGTCCCCGCTCTAGTTTCTATTGAATGGAAATTCGGATCTATCTGACTATAGTTAAAACTTATATTTGCAAAGTCAGCCATTTTAACAGAAGCATTTATATTATATGCATAACCATTATTATCGTTTGCTTTCAAAACGCGTATTTCGTTAAACCAGATACTCCCGGAAATTACCGAATTCGGTCCTGTTTTATTCTTTTCTATACCGAGTTCGAACTGCCGTATAGTACTAAGCGAGGGATTACCTTTTATTCTGTAATAAGAACCCGGCGGACCGTTAGGAACCGGTTTTTCAACTACTTCGTTGACAGAATCCCGTGATACTTTTAAACTTGTTAAATCCGCAAATATGATTTTGACTTCATTATAGCCGTCCCACGGCTGTCCGGGACGTATATCCGGATGGACTGGAGCACGGTATTCATAATAATTATTTGTATCAGTGCCAAACCGTATAATCATTGTAGCATCATAAGTTACCTCATTTGTATAATTTAATGTCGGGTCGCCGTTCACAAACAGTTTCATCTCCTTATAATTGAAAATATCGAGAGTCTGGGTTCTGTAATCCCTGATTGCAGTTTTGCGTTCACCGCTTACAAGATTTGTATAATCAATTGACAATGACTGCTCATTTGATTTTGTATCTGCGCCGCTTGTGTTTCTGACTGTTTGTCTTAATAAATCCCCTCCTACAGGACTCATATAAATCTGAGCATTTTCTTCTATACTGACAACGGAAACATTGTAAGATGAATCAGTTTTATTTGATTTTATCCATTGGCTCCCGACAAGGTTCAAATCAACCATAACCAGACGTACCTCCTGTGATACACCTTTAATCCATATCCTTATATAATCAACATAATTCAATGAAGGATTATTAACAATTTTAACAAATTCAGTTAAAGGGACTCTGTATTGAAACCAACCGCTTCCCGGGGCACCCTGACCGGATATTTTTTCGTTGTTCGTCGTATCAAGTGACACTTCGTATTCAAAATATGCGTTTGCCACGTTTAATGCACCATTGAAATTCAAGTCTTCAGTATCCGGTCTGTTACCTCCCTCGAATAAAGAATTGTTTTGTGTACCGTTTATTACATCAATATTAATAACCTGTACTTTACTGTTATTATCGCCGGCGGGATCTTGATAAGGAGGAAAATCTGCCAGTGTTAAATTTGTATCGTTAATTTCATTAAATTTTGCAAGTTCCTGAAGGTCAGTCATAAAATCCAGACCAATATCCTCAATCGGGTCAAGTTGTCCGTTTGCTAAACTGTCTTCTGTATCGAGTAATCCGTTCGGAATAGCATCTTCCGATATCTGTCCGAGGTCAATAAGAAGTTTCGCCTGACTTAAATCAATATTATTGATGTTTTCAATCTTCATATTGAACTCGATATAGTTGATGTTCTCGTTTAATAAATCAGTGGACGTCGTATTAAGAAATTTCATAATGCCATTCCAGTTTGTGGTTTTCACAGTCGTATCAAATCCTCTTTGATAATAGTTATATGTTGCTCTCTGATTGGGATTGAAATCCATAAAAAACGGTGTCAGATAGTCCTGCCCCGGCTGAACATCACGAGCAGGATATACATCCTTTATACGAATCGCATTCTGTAAATTATACCACTTCATTTTTCCTCTCTTTCCCTGCCTCAGTTCAGTATTTGTCCCAATTGAACTGTCAACCGGATGAGAACTAATCGTCCAGGATGCGTAAGTTGTACCTATCGAAAGTATTTTTTTTGCACCTTCCATATCATCGATATATGCTATTGCTTCACCGTTATCCTGAGGTATACGGCTTTTTTTCGTGTTTGGATCCGGTGTAATAAGAGCAAATTCAGACCTGAAATTGAATACGGATTCTTCTTTCGTGTTGTACCCCGGAAGTAAATTAACAAGATTTGTAAGGAATTTTGGTTTTAATTCAGTATTGAAATCAACCCCAAACATAGAATTATTGGTCGGCTCTTCACCAATTCTTACTTTATCGTTTAGAGTTTCCTGTTTCAAATTTACAAATGTTAGTCCGAAATTGGTATTTTCACCCATCATATAATCTGCTCTCGCCCCTATAAATGTTTTTGATGCGAGTGAAAATAAATCATTCATATCATACGTTATTTTCAGTCCGGAAGAAATAAGTGCCTGCGGATTTCTGATAACTACAACACCCGAAGAATAATCTACAGTATAGTCAACATTTTCCGTCAATTGCGTAGCGCCGTCATAAACCTTCACGCTCCCCTGTACGACATTGAATCCGAGATTTATTGTATTGCTGATTCCGGATTCCCCTTTTGCACTTCCTTTTATGTAATATTTCGTTGCAATCGGAAGTGTAACTGCTTCATTTTTCCTTTTCGTGTAAAGTTCATCAAAGAGATAAGTTGTATCCAAACCCGCATCGCGCAGTTCATCATAAAACGGACGAAGAGTCGGAAATATTATATCTCCGGTTTCGGTATTTATTGTATAACCAAGCAGAAAGTCAAAAATATTGTCGGGAGGCGGTACTCTTGTTGTACCTGTATATCTGTCCAGACCTAAAACTTGAAGTAAATTTATTGAACTTCCCCCGACATTAATTGTAGGTTCAAACACATTATCATTATTATATAATACTTCAAGTTTGAATCCGTCTTCTACAACTTTTGATACCGGGAGCCTGTAAATATTCTTCATTTTCAATTCCCACGCCAGCGGAGTTGATTCAGGATTCTGATTGGCACATTTAATCATCTTTAAAATAAGTGTATCATTATTCTGAGATACATCTATACTGTTTCTTCCGAACTTTTCGCCTAATTTGTTTACGTACGTAACACCTACTACGTAGTTCTCGGGTAAACTTATATTTAAACTTAAAAATCCGGCTTGAGGATTTATATAATATTCATTTGCATTCAGTTTTCTGAACTGTCCGAAAAATCTTATACCTGTTATCTCTTCAGTATTTATCAGTGTATCATAAAGGACAGTAGTAACCTCAGGTAACTGTGTTATTGCGACACCGGGACGTTTTGTACCGTCTGTCGGCAGAGTCTGAACCCATACTTCAAAACTCGGATCTGTATGTAAGATTTGATTGTTAATTGTTTTCTGCGTTAATTGTCCTGTTGTATTATTATAATAATCCAGAAAACTCGATTTATATAGTGTATCTAAAAAGTAATGGTTATCGGAATAATCATATACACTCAGCTGAAAATCCTGTTGAGATGTGCCGCCGGAAAAAGTTTTTTCTTCTTTTTTACTTTTTTTCTGTGAAAATATGGAAGTCAGAGTCAGCGGACCGAGTTTGAATTCACCCTTTACCCCGAATAAAGCCTGACTTGACTGTATGAGACTCGATTTTGTATCCATCGAAACATTTCCTGCTTCTATCAGACTAATTACTTCATCCGGATAACCAGTATATTTTAGTTTTAACTGATTTTCAAAATCAAATGTTCTTTGAGTATTCCAGTCGGCATCTATTGTAAGTTTATCACCCACTGTCCCTTTTGCTGTTATCTGTAAATCCTGTTTAAAATTAATATTGTTCTGGTCACCCGTCAGATTGGATAACTGTAACTGGTCGCTTTTTATGCTTTCATAAGATGCAGTTATGTCTACTGTCCCGTTTATTCTCAGATTTATCGTGGGAGGTCCGAAAATAGTTTCTGTTTTAAAAGGTAAAGGTATTGTTATATCTGTTATTTTTTCAAATAATTTTTCGAGGTCATCAGCGGTTTGTCCTTTGAATTTCTCGGAAACCAGTTTATCAAATTCTATATCCTGATTTCTCCGAGAAATTTCCGCCAGATAATCTTCCAGTGATAATAACTTCGGCTCGGATATATCCGTACCGGCAAATGTCCGGGTCACTATTACTAAACCTGTTGAATCAAACTTTATTTCCGACTTAATCATTGAAGCGTCTTTTAAAAGTAAAGGAGAAGTTCTTTGAATAAGCTCAGTTTTAGGACTGTAAGCGGGCTGATACGCAAAATATTTCAATCTGGAGGTGGAATCCCCGACAAATATTTTCGATGAGTCTATAACACCGCCAAGGGAATCAAGACCTACTTTTGTAGTATCTAATCTGAATATACCCTGCCTTTTTTCCATATCCCTGCGCCCCTGGGAATAAGAAACAGAAGCAAATATCAATAAAAAGAGAAGAACCAATATGTTCTTTACAGAACGTGTGCTCAATATTGCTTAAACAGTTTTATTTTTTTTCAATCATTAATACAGTTTGTATATTTCTTCTCTCTATATATTTGTCTCCTTTTTAAAATAATTCTAACATATTGAATATAATATTCAAAATCAAAGAAAAAAAATATCATAGAAAATTTTGAAAATTGACTTTTATAATTGCAATAATTTAATAATTTTGCATAAAATTAAACTTTTTAATAAATCAGCAGGTTATATTAACATAAGGAGAAAATAGAGACAGAGAAATTTTTACGATTTTATGAATTAATAAATAACTATAATTTGAAATATAAAATCTTCTTTACTGTACTTTTCACAGTATCCCTCATAACAAAAATATCATATCCTCAGTTTGAGCCTCATCCCCAAGTCCAATGGTTTACCATCGAGACAGAAAATTTTAATGTTGTATATCATCCTGAGGCGGAAAGAACAGCGAAAACAACGGCAAAAATTGCAGAAGAAATAATAGGTCCAATAACCTCGCTTTATAATTTTAAGCCCAAGGATAAAACAAATTTTGTCATTAATGACCTTTCCGATGAAGCAAACGGAGCAACTGACTTTTTCAACAACAGAATAGAAATTTTTGCTTCGGCTCTGGATTTTGAATTAAGAGGCACTCATAACTGGCTGAGAAACGTAATTACGCACGAATATACTCATATGGTTCAACTGCAGGCTTCAATGAAGTTGTCAAGAAATGTTCCGGCGGTATATCTCCAATGGCTGAATTACGAAAAGGAAAAACGTCCCGATGTTCTTTACGGGTATCCTAATGCAATTGTTTCGTATCCTCTCTCAGGTATCGGAGTTCCTATGTGGTTTGCAGAAGGGACTGCCCAGTATCAGCGGCAGGGACTTGGCTATGAGAAATGGGATGCACACAGAGATATGATACTGCGAACATACGTTGAAGAAAACAAAATGCTGACATACAATGAAATGGGACAGTTTTCTTCTGTAACTTCACTTAAAGCAGAATCAATCTACAATTCAGGTTTCGCGCTTGTAAGATACATTGCAAGCAAATATGGAGAGGATAAGTTAAGAGATATTTCCAAGAATCTCGGGAATCTGTTTAACTTCAGTATGGACAAAGCCCTGAGAGAAACAATCGGTAAAGACGGTCCCGATTTATATAACGAATGGAAACAATTTTTAAAAGCTGATTATTCAAGAAGGCTCAGAGGCGTTAAAGATACAAAAATCGAAGGAGAAATAATCGAATCGAAGGGTTTTGCAAATTACTTTCCAAAGTTTTCTCCGGACGGCACTAAAATAGCATATCTGACGAACAGAGGTCTTGATTTCGCTTTAACAAGAATAGTAGTGTACGATATAAATACGAAGAAATCACAGGAACTTGAAATTACCGCGTCAAATTTCGACTGGTCGCCTGACGGTAAAAAAATTATATATTCAGCGAGAAATATCCCCGCATCACTCGACGGAATTACCAAGTATGATTTATTTCTCTACGACTTTTCAAAAAAAGAATCCAAAAAAATTACAAATAACAAAAGAGCATTTTCTCCCTCATTTTCTCCGGATGGGGAAAAAATAGTATATCTGGTTAATCGCGACGGAACGTTGAATCTCGAAATCTCCGATAAGGGAGGAAAAATAATCAAAAGACTAACCGAGTTCAGAAACGGCGAACAGATTTATAACCCGAAATTCTCCCCGGATGGTAATTATGTTATATTCGAATATTCTCTCGAGGAAGCAAGAAAAATCGGATACTATGACCTTCACACTGATTTATTCGAGTTCATCTTAAATGAGCCGGAAACGGATTTCAGAAATCCTGTTATTTCAGGAGACGGAAAAGATATGTTTTATTCATCCGATAAAACGGGAATTTTCAATATATACAAATATGATTTTGTTACAAGGGAATCAGTACAAATAACCAATGTTCTCGGAGGAGCATTTATGCCTTCGCTCGACAATAAAGGCAATCTTGTTTATGCGACATATCATTCTTCAGGTTATAAAATTTCTTTACTGAAAAATTTCGGCTCGAATGAGGGAAAAAATATCGTGAATTATGACCCTCCCCCGAAATTAATTGAGCAATATGCTTATGCGGATTCTCTGTCAAATAATCCGGAAAGCAGTTTCAACTGGAATAAACTCAGAAATTTCAACGATAAAGATATTGAAAAATATCCGTCATCGGAATATAAAACTATTTTCAATCAGTTAATGATATTTCCCGTTATCCGGTTCGATAATTACACATCGGATAAAAATAACAATGATATACTCGATAATTTCAAACCCGGTTTATATTTCCATTCGGATGAACTGATGACAAGATTTACATTATTCGGAGGAGGTTTTCTTAACAGGAAAGGAGAAAGGGATTTATTTCTGCAGTTCGAATATAACGACGGATTTCCCGTATTTGGAGAATTACTCGCAAAAAAGGCAGGTTTTCACCCGAAACTGTTTTTTGAAGGATACAATGTAACTAGAAAAGCAAATGCCAAATTAATTGCCGCTCTCGATTCAATAACTGTAGGAGTCAATTATAACCTGCTCGCATTTTATCTCGGAATGACTTTCCCGATAATAAACAACAGACATAATATAAGACTGGAATACAGTTACAGTAAATATGCCTCTGAAATCGACCCCTTCTTCATTCCCAGCAGCGGAATTTCGGTCAGAGGTTCTTCGGAAGACTATTTCAAGGCTCACGACCTTGCTTTTATCTATAATTATGAATCACACTTCCGTACGAGAAATTCCGATATAAATCCCATCGGCAGAAAAGTATTTTTCCGCTATGATTATGAAGCGAGCGATATCAATCCTGAATATACAGTCGAAAATGACGGTTCACTGAGGACAATGTACGCAAAGAATAAACTCCATAAAATCGAGGCATCCTGGCTTGAATCAATAGGTTTATTTAATAACAAACACACGCTTTCGATGAAATTACGGGGAGGAGTTATTTTCGGTCCTGAAGTTGACAATTTTTATAATCTATATATAGCCGGTCTCGTAGGAATGAAAGGATATCCGTTTTTCTCTCTCGGAGGAGGCAGAATGGCATCGCTTAATCTGACATACAGATTTCCAATCTGGGAAAATATTGATTTGAGATTATCACCTTTATACTTCGATAAACTGTACCTTGGATTTTTCGGAGATATCGGTGATGCCTGGGAGGAAAAAAGATTTAAACCCAAATACCTTAAAAAAGATGCGGGAATTGAACTGAGACTGCAGGCTTTCTCAGCGTATGCTTTTCCGACAAGTATATTCTTTAATGCGGCTTACGGATTCGATACATTTTCAAAAAATATCTACGGAGAGAATATAACTTACGGAAAAGAATGGCGGTTTTATTTTGGTATACTATTCGGATATGATATTTAATTTTCTATTTATCTTGATTTTTATCGGTAATGATTTGTATTTTTTTGTTCATGATGCAGTTTAAAATAATAAATATTAAAAAAATTCTGTACATAACTGTTTCATTCCTGATTATGGTATCTGTACATTCATATACCGCGGGTACTTGTCTGAAATGCACTGATGCCAATTCACCCGAAAAATGCAAATGCTGCTGCAATTCGGAGGAAGAAACTCAATACAACCGCTGCACTACACCGGAAAATCAGGCAGAACATTCCTGCTATTTCTGCGAATCAGATATTTCTTTCATCCTGAAAGATAAATTAGTAATTCTGAAACTAAACGAATTCCAACATCATTTAAACGCTGAACCTGTTCAGGTTTCACCTGATGACTTAATCAAACCTCTTAATACTTCATTTTTTAAAAAGTATCCTGAATTAAATTATCCTCTGCTCTCTTTAATTACTATACTGAGAATTTAAAAACATACCTTTCTCTTTTTTTATTAAATTTAAAAAATTAAAGGTATGAAAAAAATAATTTTTATTAATATCATATTATTATTCTTAACAGTTTATGCATATTCGCAGACAATAAAAGGTACGGTTTATGACAACAACAATCAGAAACTGCCGGGAGTAACGATAAAATGGATTTATGTTCCGGAAGGAACTTTGACAGATAATAACGGGAATTTTGAATTATCCTCCCTGAATATAAATGATAAAAGAATTGTCGTATTCTATCTCGGTTATGAAAATGATACTTTAAACATAAGTAATAAGTCATTTGTTGAGATTAAATTAACAAAACCCGTCTCTACTGATGTTATTAACGTGGAAGAACAAAGGAAATCATCATATATTCAGAATATAGACACGAAAACGGAAGTAATAACTCAGATGGAATTGAAGAAAGACGCATGCTGCGATTTATCGGGCTGCTTTGGTAAAAATGCTTCCGTTGATGTTGCAGTAACGGATATATTAACTAATACGAAAGAACTTAAAGTCCTGGGTCTTGACGGGGAATACACACAGATTCTCGTTGATAATCTTCCCCTTGTTACGGGATTGAATACTAAATATTCTGTAACGAGTATTCCGGGTACACTGATAGATAAAATTACAATCTCAAAAGGTTCAAATTCTGTAATTCAGGGATACGAATCTGTCAGCGGAATAATGAATGTCCTTCTAAAAGATTACCATTCTTCCGAACGCCTTATGATTAATGGTTTTATGAACAGCATGATGGAAAAACAGGTTAATCTCAATACCGGTCATAAATTCGGTGAGTGGCATTCGCTTCTATCATTCCAGACTGTTCAGAAATCAAATCGTATTGACGAAAACAGTGACGGATTTCTTGATTTTCCGCTTATTACCCGTTATATGTTTTATAACAAATGGAATTTCGGAGAGGATGAAGATGATAAGACAAATGTAACAATAGGTGCAAAATATCTGAATGAAGAAAGAATAGGCGGTCAGAAAAACTTTTATGAAGATGTTAATCTCGGCAGTTCCGATATATACGGTCAGACGGTAAATCTGGATAATGCGGAAATTTATTCGCGAATCAGTCATCAGATGGATTCCGAAAGGCAGATTAAATTCTTCATTTCGGGAATGTATTTCGACCAGAATTCCTATTACGGAACAACTGTCTATAACGGAAAACAGCAGAATTTCTATGCTAATCTCCTGTATGAATTTCCTGTGTTTGACAAGAATTATCTGAGATTAGGATTGAGTTATAAATTCGATAAAATTGAAGAAGATATAGGATTTTTATCCGTATCTGAAAAAACTTATGACGGTAATTATTTAAAAAAGGAATCAATTCCCGGTATATATGCAGAATCTTCTGTTGACCTTGTTCACGAAAAACTTTCAATAATTGCAGGTCTGCGTCTTGATAATCATAACGAATACGGAGCAGTATTTACGCCGAGAGGATTATTAAGATATCAGATAACCGATTTAACTGTTCTGAGGGCTTCATTCGGAACAGGATTTCGTACAGTTAACATTTTCAATGAATACTCTAATCATCTTGCTAGTTCAAAAGACATTATTCTCCCCAAAGAACTTGATGCGGAAAGAATGTTTAATTTCGGATTCGATTTACTTCAGTATTTCTCTTACGGCTCATTTGCAGGCAATATCAATCTTGACTTCTACAGGACTGTATTCAACAGTAAACTCATTCCGGATTATGATTCCGATGCGTTTAAAATCTATCTGAATAATGTAAAAAATAATTCCGCCTCAAACGTGTTTCAGATTGAGTTCAATATCAATTATCTGAAAAATGTTGATTTCAAATTAGCGTACAAATATATTGATTTGTATTATTTTGAAAACGGTCAGAGGAAAGAACAGCCCTTTAACGCGAAACACAGAATTGTAGGTGGCCTGTCACTTAACTCGGATAATAATGAATGGATTTTTAATACTACGCTTCAGTGGTTCGGAAAACAGCAATTACCTTCTACGGAATTATATCCGGATGAATATAAAAGACCGGACTATTCTGATACATACATTCTTGTTAACACACAGTTAACCAAAAACTTTAAATATATCGAATTATATGCCGGCATTGAAAATTTATTCAATACAATGCAGGTGAATCCTATTATTTCTCCCGAAAATCCTTTCGGACCTTACTTCGATACTTCATTTGTATGGGGTCCTACAAGAGGAAGGGAATTTTATTTAGGATTCAGATTTAAAATTAACTGAATTTTTTCTCTTTTACTTCTTTTACTCATCGGGCAAGCCCGTTTTGCCCGGTGAGTAATTTTCTTCAAGGTTATTTCCCGAATATTTTTACTCAGAAAATAATTCACGGAATATTATTTTGATAAAATTTTATTTCAGGTCAACATTGTCCAAAATAAAAATGGAACTCGAATAAAATGCATAAAATCCCTCATTTTGGACAATAAAAATCCCTAAAATCCAAATT
>JAFGII010000062.1 GCA_016929695.1 Ignavibacteria bacterium | reverse complement strand
TTAGGGAAATTGAAAATGTCTTTTAAATGCCTTTATTTTGCGTTCTGGTGCGTTCTGGGACATTATTTTTAGTTAAGCATATATTAAGACTATTTAATGAAAAAAGAAAAAATTCGAGATAAGTCAATAAAAATTCGTTGTAAGATTTGCGGAAGTCCTGCACAAAAAGGATATGATGTTTGTTACTTTCATAACCCGCTAACATTAGAAAAAAGAAAAAAAGATGCTGCGAGAGGTGGGAGGAAAAAAATTTCTACTCAATTACCTATAAATGTATCTAATGAACAGGTAAAAAGTTTTAAAAAAATTAAGTTAGATACTATTCAAGATATTATTTTATTTATGAAAGGAATAATTCAGTTTTCAATAAATGGAATGTTAGATATAAGACAGGGGAAGTATTACATTCGACTTTGTGAAAGTTTGATTACTGCAATGGAAAAAGAAAAAAAATTTAAGTTCACTGTGTAAAAAAATTTTTCATAAGTGATTTATTTTATTGAAGATTTTTTTTCGTTAAAAAATAGTTCTTGACATCGGCTATTTTGAGATGTTATTTTTGTAGTAAGAATAAACAAAAACTTTGCGAACAATCAAAACAAATAATAATTATAATTTTGCACAAGACCTGCCGGAGTTTCACTTCGCAAAGTTTTCTTCGGTGGGCTTTTGTGCTTTAAAATCGTTAGCGAGACCGGGAAAAAATTCATTAGTAAATTCATTAGTGATTACTAATGAAAAACCAATTAAAATGCTAATTAAGACCTTTGAGGTATTTTGTTGTTACTTGCTTAAATACTATAAAAATAATATATTTATTTATCATGGCGGGTATAGCTCAGTTGGCAGAGCGTCAGATTGTGGCTCTGAATGTCGCGGGTTCGAGCCCCGCTACTCGCCCCAACTCGTTGAAATATTATCCAAGATTACAAAATTTATAATCACTGTATAATATTATTTATACAAATAAAAATTATATGAGACTATAAAATTAATTTTTATATTGTGTGAAGAATTTCAGGATTAAGATTGTATAAACCATCCGGAATTTAAATTCCGGGCGCATCAGATTTTATCCCTCCGTTTACTTACTATTATGAAGCCAGAGCTTTCTCTACATAATCGGATAATTCAAAGATATCAATCGGTTTCTTCACAAAAGCAAAGAAATCAAGTTCATTTACTATTTTCTCACCTGAGTCTTTGCCTGATATAAAAATCAGAGGGTTTTTAAAGTTCATTCCTTTTAATATATATGATAATTCAACACCTCCAATTTTTGGCATACTGATATCGCATATTACCAAATCAGGATTATATTTCCTGATTATTTCGACAGCATCCACTACATTATTTGCTATTAGTATCGAATAACCTAATTCTTCGAGATAAGAACCTATAGATTCTGTTGTTGATTTATCATCATCCACAATTAATATTTTTTGCATATAAAAATAAGCTGTTTTTTTTATAAACATTGCAAAAATAATGCCATAATATTCATATAAATTATTTTTATAGAACAATTCCACTGATAATTATTCTCAAATTGAGAAATAACAGTACAAAAATGATAAATCTAATTTATTTTTTAGAGAGTTTATATTCATCAATTTTTCTATATAGAGTAGCTTTGCTGATGCCGAGCATCTGGCAGGATTTTTTTAAATCCCAATTATTATTAATTAATATACTTGTGATGTGTTTCTTTTCAATTTCCTCCAGAGTAATATTTCCGCCTATTTTAGGACTGTTTAAATCCGAACTATCCAGGCCCTTCAATAAAAGATTTTCTTTTTCAAGAACATCTCCTTTTGAAAGCACAACTGCCTGCATCAGTACATTCTCAAGTTCGCGTACATTACCTTTCCACGGATGATTTTTTAATATATCCATTACATCCCTGGGAACCTTGTTAACGTTCTTATGGAGTGTATAATTTATTTTCTGTATAAAATGTTTTACAAGCAATTCTATATCATCCTTTCTTTCTCTTAACGGCGGAGGATAAATTGTAAATACATTGAGTCTGTAATATAAATCCTCTCTGAATTTTCCGCTGTGAACAAGTTCGGCAAGATTACTGTTGGTAGCGGCAATTACTCTTGCTTTCATCTGCAGCAAACTTTCGCCTCCAACTCTTTCGAAGACTAATTCCTGTAAGACTCTTAGCAATTTTGCCTGCAAATTAAAAGACATTTCGGAAATTTCATCAAGAAAAATTGTACCCTCGTTTGCGAGTTCGAATTTCCCTTTTTTATCTTTTATTGCGTCAGTAAATGCACCTTTTACGTGACCGAAAAGTTCACTCTCTAGAAGATTTTCTGGTAATGCCGTGCAGTTAATCGCTATAAAAGGTTGTTCTTTTGTTATCCCTGAATTGTGTATTATTCTTGCAATCAATTCTTTTCCCGTCCCGCTTTCACCCTGAATCAATACCGTTATTCTTGTTGAAGACGCCTGACCGATTTTTTTGTATATTTCCCTCATCAACTGCGATTTCCCGACAAGCGTATTGAAGAGTTCCGCTTCTGCATTCTTTTCCGGAAGATAAGATTCAAGTTTTCTGCTTAATGTACGGTTTTCAAGAGCCCTTTTCATTATTATTCCTAATTTAACAATGTCGACAGGTTTTTCTATGTAATCATATGCACCTAACTGCATTGCACTTATTGTGGAATTCATATCATCATAAGCAGTTATTATTATTACCTGAATTAATTCATCAAATTCTTTTACTTTTTTCAATACTTCGAGCCCGTTTATATCCGGCATATTTATATCGCAGATTATTAAATCGGGATTTTTGCTTTTAGTCTCTTCAACCCCTTTAATCCCGCAGTTTGCGGAAAAAGTCTCGTAACCTACTTCGGTCAGATAAGTTGACAGAGATTCTCTCGTGGAATCATCGTCGTCAATAATTAAAATCCTGTCCATTCTTCATAATTATTTTTTTTTCAAAGGTAAAGAGATACAAAATATTGTTTCTCCTTGTTTTGTTGACTTTAATTCAATTATTCCGTTGTGCTGCTCAATGATATTCATAGATACCGGCAATCCTAAACCAGTCCCGTTGCTCTTTGTTGTAAAAAAAGGGTCAAATATTTTTTCGGAATTCTCAATTCCGAAACCGTTGTCCCGGATGTACAGTCTGAATTTACCTTTCTTTGTTTCAGAATATATTTGTATTACTCCGTTTGTTTCAGGTAATGCCTCCAGTGAATTCAGAATCAGATTAAGTAATACCTGCTTCAATTTCTCTTTGTCAGCATAAATTACATAATTATCAACGTCATTGATGAGATTTGCATTTCTGTGTTCCGCTTCGGGTTTCAATTGAGATTTGATTTGCTCGATTAAATTCTTAATGTCAAATTCACTTTTTAAAACATTTCCCTGGCGTGAGAACTGAAGAACCTCTTTTACAAGCGTGTCTAGCCTATTAACTTCCTTCTGAATTATTTGTATTCGCCTGCGGTTCGTGTCTTTTATATTCTGTATTCCCGATAAAATATCGGTATTGATTTTTATTGAATTCAACGGATTCCGTATTTCGTGGGCAAGTACTGCGGACATTTTCCCGATTGTTGCTAACTGCTCCGATTTCTTAAGCTGCTCTTCCGCCTGTTTTCTCTGCTTCATCTCTATTTCAAGCTGCTTGTTCTTAGTAATTAATTCTTTTGTTCTCTCCTCAACACGGTTTTCCAGCTCATCGTTGGCTTTCCTTAATGTATCGAGAATTTTTTTGTTGTGAATATACTGCTTCTGTAAGGTAAATTCTATACTCGCTAATAATATCTTTTCGTTTATCGGTTTTATAAGATAACCGAACGGTTCCGATATTTTTGCACGCTCTATTGTATTGTCACTTGTATCTGACGTCAGATATATTACCGGTATTTCGTATTTCTCTTTGATTAAATTCGCAATCTCGATGCCGTCCCGCTCGCCTTTAATTATGATATCCATTAATATTAAATCGGGGAGTTTCTTCTCGATTGATTCAAGTACAGACTCGGAATCCGACAAAATATCAGTAACAATAAAGTTTTTGTTACTTAACATTTGTTTCAGAATCTCAGAAGTTACTCTGTCATCTTCTACGATTAATACTTTTTCTCTCTCCATATATTATGAATGTTTAATATAAAAAGAAACAATATAAATTTATATGAAAATATTTGGTTAGGACGGGTTTTCTTAAATAAACATAACATACCGGTTATGCTGAATTTTCATCAGTGAATCTAATAAGTTCCTTTTAATATCATTTATTTAATACTGGACATTACGGAGTATGAGAGAATTCACTGTGTTTTAGAATGGCATTTCCGAACTCAGGAATCCGGAGAGTCCTATCTTCTATTTTATAATTATCATCTTCCTTATTACACCCGGAAAATTGTCAGTAGTAAATCTGTAGAAATATGTTCCGCTGGATAAATCTCCGGTATTAAAATCGACAGTATAATAGCCTCCATTGTAAAATGTGTTATTGATAATCTTTTTTATTTCTTTGCCGGTAATATCATATAATATTAAATTCACAACACAGTTTTGCGGTAATTCAAAATCAATTTTTGAGCTTGAATTGAATGGATTAGGATAATTTTGTGAAACTGCAAATTTATCGGGAATGCCTATTTTTATAATGTTATTAAGTTCGTAGTATTGATAATTCCCGTTCAGGTCAATCTGCTTCAGTCTGTAATTGTATTCACCTGTTACTAACTTTCTGTCGGTATAATGATATTCTGAAACTGAATTCTTATTTATATATCCTTTAACGAACCCAATTTTATTCCAACCCTCTTTTCCTGTTTTTCTCCGTTCGATATCAAAACCCGAATTATTTTCCTCGTAAGTTGTTTTCCATTCTAATTTCACATTACGCCCGAAAATTCCCGCCGAAAATGACGCAAGATTAACAGGCAGCGGCTGGTTGTAAATATTTTCGGGTGGTAACAGTATCTGGTCTGATATTTCAAATGTATTGGGTGAATTGGACGGATTTAGGAAGAATCCCACCTGATTTGTTTCACCCTCAATGGAAACCGTAACCGATTTTGTATTATCAATTATTATGAAATTCAGCCTTACGATTGTTAAGTATTCAGTGGGGATACTGAATCCCTTAATCTGACCTGACCCGTCTGAGTTTAAATCCGGAGCGTCTATTGATATTCTTACACATCTGAAGGACCCGGAATCCAAAGGATTACTTTTAATTCCTGTATTATACCCGTTCAAAGAATCAATTTCACTTTTCCAGTTCGTTCCTGAAATAAATCTCAGAGCATTGGAATCATAAGATATGTCTGCATTTAAAGAAGCGAGTGTGTTCGCAGGCGACATATATGCTCCTTTTATTTTATAATCAAATGTGAATTCTCCTCCATTAGTTCCTGAATTCAAAACTAATGACAGTCTCTGCAGGATTGTTGTACCGTTAACCTGGGCATTTAAAATATCAATCCCTGCAGATAACTCCATAAACAAAAACAATACCGATATTAGTAATAACTTTTTCATTAACTACAAAATTTTACTTTCCACTTTATTTTTATTATTTGGCGCGTATTTATTAAAATCGGAACCTGTCACGAATCCATCGAGAGAAAAGTCTGTTTTGATATAACCCCTCCTTGCATTTATATTGTCCGATTTATATAGTTTGAAGTCTTTATTAGATACTCTTCCGTCCTGATTTGCATCTCCTGCAAAAAGTCCGTAAGTTCCGTTTCCTAGATAATCAGCTGAATTCCCGTAATATTTATCCAGCCCTGTCGAAAAATCATAAAGAGGTGTCGAAGATGAAATGTTTACTGTACCGGCAGACATTACGGCAATATGATTCCTGTGTCTTACTATAATATAATAATTTCCAGCAGGGATACCGGTTCTAAACTTAATTATGCTATCTCCGTTAGTATTTATTACCCTACCGTCTCTGCATAAAAATACAGGCAACGTATCTATGGAAGTATTAACTGAATTTCTGATTTCAACCAATATCCAGTCAACGATTTCAGGATGGCTATTTAAAAATTGTGACGAAACCGTATCTGATGGTTGCTTTATGTATTTAAACACATCCGACTTACAACTGAATGAATCAGGAGGAACAAGCGGAATTAAATTTTTTACATTTAAAACCGTTGACATAGAATCAGAATTCACTATATACGGTCCGCCCAAAAATAATTTCAACTTAAGTGTCAAAAATTGATTCGCTGTCTTCTGGAAATCCTGATATTCATAATTACAATAAATATTATTATATACCCTAAATAAAGGATTGAAAATATATGAATTATAATTACATGAAACAGTTCCCGACCAGCCGGAATCCAGATATGCTGAATAATATCCGCCTGTTCCCGAAAATAGATTACCGGAGGGAAAACCTGAAATTATTGCGTTCGTTATGGGACTTCCGTTTTCATTAAATATATAGCCGCTAATTTTTAATCCTGCAGAAATTTCATATACCGTATTAGATGACAGATATGAAATGTCATAATAATAGGGATTAATTATATAGTATGATTTAGAGCATACTACTCTTCCGGACCAGCCGTGAAAAATATTTGCCGAGAAAAAACCATTTGTATCAGATATCGGTTCACATGTCAGACCGCTCATTTTAACACCGTAAACTCCGTTCTGAGATATAAAAGATTTAACGTTGCCGGAAACTGTATAAATTTTTTTTGCTATAGAAAAATTTACAGCCTCGTTTGATATAACATTTTGAAATGCGTAAAAAGAGGGTGATATTTCATATCCTGCTTTGCTGAATGTTATCGTTCCGCTCCAGCCGGCAGGTACTGCAGTCTCGAAATTTCCGTTGTAATCAGTAATCACCGGGTACGGAAATCCGTTTATTTCAACACCATTAATTCCGTTATTGCTTTGCGTCGAAGTAATTCTTCCTTTTATATATACATTTTCAGAATTGTTAATGATTAATTTCTGACAATCACGGTATCCTGTTACATTGTTAGCCGTATTGTTATCTCCCGATAATATAACTCCAAGCCAGTATTTTCCTGCAGGTTTATTAAGAGCCGAAATATTTTTTCCTATTATTATCTGAGATTCCCTGGCTTCAAAATTTAAATTATAATTATATGTCCCAATCAGGTCATCATTTGCAGTTATTATCGAATCCGCAGATATATATAATTTTGCAGTAACGCTTATATAAACAGGAGTCTGATTTGAATAGTTTAATACACCAAAACTTACCGAATCAAGCATCTCACCGGTTTTGATTATTTCGGGATATGATTTTACATAAAAAGGAATTATGTCAAAATCAGCCGAAAGGTTATTGTTTAAAACCGCATTAACAGCATCAAATTTTTGTGCCGTTATTCTGTTGAACTTGATACCGCTTGCGATAACGAGACCATAGACTACATTTTCATTATTTACTTTTGTAAAAGCACAACTGCCGCTCATACCTGATACACCTGTCCTTGTTGATATCATATAGTCTGTATTTACAGTATTAAATATGCCTTTCCAGTTATATAAATATTCACCGTTATATAATCCCGTACAGGGATAACTCGGATTGTAGAATACGTTTGATGTATTAAAAAATGCATTCGAATTATTATATCCGTACCCGTTCCAACCTGTAATCGAGCCGAGCGGACGGTCTAACTTGATAATTCCGAAATCTTTCGGTCCCGTCGAAGTATAATCAGTTAATAAATAAACGCAAACCGGATATGCGAATCCATAAGGAGAATCACCCTGAGCATATACAGGAATAACTTTTATACTGCCGAACGATAATGAAAAACTGATGATATGCCCAGCAGTCAATACATGATATGGGTCAATTAAAATTCCCGTTGCTCCGCCGATTTTCACAGTTGTACGCCAAGGATATGCAGACGGGTCATTTATTAAATCCATAGGTAAAAATGCTCGTGATGTATCAGACGATATATTTAAAGGCAATATTCCTGTATTCCCGGCGGTGTTGTTACTATTTCCCGTGCTTGTATATGTGAAATTAATATGTGTAGTCACACCTGTCGGAACGTGATACTGCTGCCATGTCTGCGATTCCACCATGTTTGCAAGAAAAATAAATATTATAAATATATATTTATTTATTCCTGCAACACAGAATTCAAATTTTTTCATTTATTTTTGATATATTGCCTTCATATATACAGCAATTATAATGCCATAATATTAATCACATATAATAAAATTATAATGATTTTTTATTGACTTATTTT
Organism: Ignavibacteria bacterium; assembly: GCA_016929695.1. Lineage (GTDB taxonomy): Bacteria > Bacteroidota > Ignavibacteria > Tepidaquicellales > Tepidaquicellaceae > Tepidaquicella. The sequence goes on along the minus strand of JAFGII010000062.1, from coordinate 55,727 downwards.
TTTTTGAGATTGTTTAGTCTCATTATGAGACCTGAATTATCCCATTTTTACGGCAATATTGAAAATCTAGTGATTCTAAACCGGTTCTGATGCAGGTCAGACGGTCAATTATGTATGATATTTTGAATTGAAATTCGGGGAACTGTTCCGGAAAATTATTATAATAGTTTGTTTTCCTGACAATACAAAATTAATTGAGCATTGGAATTCATTTTCATTTTATCCATTACTCTTTTTCTGTAAGTACTTATAGTTTTTACGTTGATATTTAACTGATACGACATTTCTTTAAGTGTCATACCCTTTGCTATCATTAACATAACGGAATATTCCCTGTTTGAAAGACATTCATGAATTTTTTTATTATCAACGATTAAATCAGATAAAACTTTATCTGCGATTATTGTACTTATATATGTTTCGCCTTCGATAATTTTTCTAATTGCTTTAACAAGTTCATCCGGAGCACTTTCTTTGGTTAAATATCCCTTAGCCCCCGTTTTTATTACTCTTAATGCATACTGCTCTTCGGAATATACGCTTAAAATTAAAATCCGTGTCTTTATTTTTTCAAGTTTTAACTCATCAAGTATTTCAAGACCAGTTTTTTTCGGCATCGAAATATCGAGGATTGCTATATCAAATTTTTGTTTCCTCAGTCTATCAAGTGCTTCAAAACCGTCGGAGACTTCCGCAGTAACCTGCATATCCGATTCATCATTAATTATCTGTCTTAATCCTTTCCTTATTATAGGATGGTCATCGGCAATAAGTATTTTAATTTTTTTGTCTGTGCTCATTTTCCACTTTCGGTATTTTAACTTTTATACTTGTGCCTGTCCCTTTTTTACTTTCTATAAATATTTCTCCGCCTATAAGCATGGTTCTCTCTTTCATGCCTATTATTCCGAATGATTTTGAACTATTTAGTTTTTCCTTAGGTATCCCAATACCGTTATCAATAACTATAATAATATAATTTCTTTTTGTCTCTTTTACAATTACTTTAATTTGGGTTGCTTTTGAATGTCTTGCAATGTTTGTCATCAGTTCCTGAAATATTCTGTATAATGCAATTAAACGCATATTATCCAGTTTCACCTGTTTTACCAATATCTGACTAGTGCAATTTATCCCCGTGCGCTCCTGAAACTGCTCCGTGTTCCATTCAACAGAAGCGATGAATCCAAGATTATCAATCATTCCCGGTCTCAGGTCGGATGTTATTTTTCTGACTGTCTTCATTGTAAAACCGAGTATCTCCGACATAGAAGTAAATTTGTTTTCTATGTCATTTTCCCTGTTAAGTTTTTCACCCGATAATGCTCTTTTCATCCATGCTATGTCAAATTTCAAAGCAGTCAATGCCTGTCCGAGTTGGTCGTGAATTTCCCTTGCAATTATTTTCTTTTCTTCTTCCCGTATTGTCTCGATATGAGCCGCAAGTGCTTTTATCTGTTTGTTTTCTCTTATACTTTTCTGCATCCTCATTTTTTCCGTTATCGGAATAATTACTTCCAGAGCTTCACGAACAGTTCCCCCTTCTATTCTTAAAGGTGTAGTAATGAATTCCAGCCATGTTTTCTTCCCTTTTTTGTTTACGAATTTCTGACGATGCGAATGCCATTCTGTAGTCTTATCGAAAATTGCTTTTAATCCGCACCCTTTACAAAACTGATTGCCGTCAGTAAAACCGCTGTAACACGGTTTTTTCGTAACCAGACCGTATTCTTTCTTTATGACATCATTAACCCATATAACCTTATAATCCCTTGATATTATTACTAATCCTAATCCCGCACTGTTCGTTACCAGAGATAATTTGTCCTTCTCGAGTTTTAACTGCTCTTCTGCATATTTTAATCTTGTTATATCAGACATAATGCCTTCTATCAGTAAATTGCCGTTTATAGCTGCTCCTTTGTCCCAAACCCACTTGATTTCATTCTGTTTTGTTATTATCCTGAAGGTCTGGGCATAAGATTCGCTATTTTTCAGATGCGAAAAAATATTTTTCTTAACTCCGTTAAAATCTTCTTTGTGGACAAGTTTCTGCAGAGATATTTCGCCGCCGGAAAAATCATCGGCTGTGTATCCCGTTAGTTCTTCACATCCTTTTGTAATATAATTGAATGTTAAATCGTCAAGATTTATTCTGTAAACAAGACCCTGGATGTTATCTGTTAACAGTGAAAGGAACCTTTCATTCTCTTTTATTTTCTTATCTGCCTGATGTTTGTACAGTGCAATTTCTATAGTTGAAAACAGCGACTGTTTCTGTATAGGTTTTATTAAATATCCGAATGGTTCAGTAAGTTTTGCTATCTGAAAAGTTTTAACTTCGCTGGCTGAAGTTATATATATTACAGGTATATCGAATTCCTTTTTTATCTGACCCGCAGTGTAAATACCGTCATATTCCTTCCTGAGATGTATATCCATTAATATCAGTCCCGGTTGTTTTTTCCCAAGATAACTCAGGCATTCTTCGGCTGATTCAACTATATCAATATCGTTATATCCGGACTGGCTTAATAAACCCGCTATAAGTTTTGTTGTTATTTTATCATCGTCAACAATCAGTATTGGTACCATTTTTTATTCCAGTTTCAATAATTTAAGATTCCGTTTTACTAAAATAATTATCTTTTTAGTGAAGCCGCATCTTTTTCCATTTAGCATTTTTTTGAGTTCCCGGATTCAGGACACTCTTAATATTTAATTACTCATTCAGCATAAAAATATTATTTTATTAATATCTGAATAAAATAACTATTCAATTTTCCCGTTTATAATTTCATTATATAAACGGTTAAATTTATATACATACCTCAGGCTTTCAATTATTCCTCTCGAGTCAACCGCTATCATTCTGTTAGTTTCGGTTGTAAAAATGAAATCACTTGATAAACTTTCTATGTTCCCGTCAAATGCCAGACCGACAATTTCCGCATCTTTGTTTATTATTGGACTACCGGAATTACCGCCTACTATATCGCATGTCCCGATGAAATTCATTGGAGTTTCAAGGGGTAATCCCTCAGGTATGGATTTCCATCTGTCAGGTAAATTCCACGGATATTGCTTATCGAACGAATAATATCTGTCATAAACACCATAGAAGGTTGTAAAAACAGGTGCAATAGTTCCGTTATAGTCATAAGAAGCAACAACTCCGTCAGAAAGTCTTAAAGTAAACGTAGCATCGGGCGGAATCGTATGCCCGTAAACTTCAAACAAAGCCCTTCCAAGTATTGAATTTTTTGCATCGAGAATTTTTTGAAACTCTTGATAACCATCAATTCCTAAAATCTTCTGATCTTCAATTAATTCATTGATTTCATCGTGGATTTTTCCGTACTTATTTTTTAAATCGGGTTTTGAATTTATTGCTGTTATGAATTTATTCTCAAAATCTTTTTTCCGCGCCATTAAATACGGGTCATTCAGATTATCAAGTGTATTTTTAAAGACTTTCAGCGAGTTCATATATGAAAAATATTCGTTTTCTATTTCTTCTTTATTTTCACCCGCCTTTTCCAGCTGACTTTTAAGAAATACTAAATTAAAATTAATTAAATTAACGTAATAAGGATAAAGTACATCTCTCATAATTTCCAGTTCGGCAACTGTCTTTAATCTTGATGTTGAAGCGGGATTTCCCACAACAAATATTACTCCGCCTGAATCAATTCCGCTTTTACTCCATTTGAAATAATGCTCGGCCTTTAATGGTTTGTCATCTTCATAAACTCTGAAAAATGTAAAATCGAGGTTGTATCTCGGATATGTGAAATTATCATAGTCTCCGCCGAAATATCCGATTTGAGTTTCCGGTGCACACACTAACCTTACATCATTATAATCCTTGTATGCGTATATGTAATATTCTCCCCCATTGTAAAGTGACACAAGTTCACATTTAAGTTTTAGTTCATCATTATATTTTTTTACAAGTTCCTTTGATTTTTCCTCAAGTAAATCAATTTTATCTTCGTCGGTTTTCCCTTTATCCATTTCATTTTTTATTATTTCAGTAACGTCTATTACTTCTCTTAACTGAGATACGTATAAATCAGGAACTCTCCTTTCCTCAGCAAGGCTCCCGGCAAAAAAACCGCTCTCACTCAAATTTTCATCTTTTTCCGTTACTTTTGTTACATTTTCCCTGCCGCAGTGATGATTAGTCATTACCAAACCGTCTTCCGAGATGAAAGAAGCAGAACAGTAATTCGCAAATCTCAGTGCGGACATTTTTGCGTGATTTAGCCATTCCTTAGTAGGGACAAAATTGTATTCCGACCGGAAATATTCTGCAGGAAGATTATGGAATGTCCACATTTTTCCGTTATCATATTTCCCGCTTTTTACAGTGTCTAAATTAATTCCCTGATTAACCTGAGAAAAAACTCCTATAACAGGAATAAAAACAGATAAAATAATAATAAATAAATAATGTCTCTTGATGTTGTTCATAATCGAATAATTTTATGTTTTATTAAAAATAATAGTTTTATATTATCTTTGCAATTTATAAGTAACTGTATTTTTTTAATTTCAATTGAAAAATTCTCCAAAATAATCTAATAAGATTAAATACTTGTTTTCATGCTAAAGGATTTTGAAGTGCGCCTGGAAATTATTTTCGAAAGAAAGCAAAAGCAATAAAAAAACCTTTTCAAACCAAAGACTGAAAAGGTTTTTCAAACAATTTCAATTTTTTACCAAAAAAAGTTTTATTAAATTATTTCCGGTGTTGCTATTTGTTTATCAAGTTGTGCAATTTTTACATTTATTTGCGGCGGTACCAATAAATGTTTCTTGACGGCACATAAATTCGCAGCGTTAATAACAGCATCTTTGTATTTCTCCGGAAAATCCGGAGGCAAATCTATATCAAGATTAATTTCGCCTATCAGCCGATTTTTCATATCATATTTAATGTTTTGATATATTCGAATATTCTCAGTCGGTATTCCCCTTTGGTCGCAAAAAGATTTTACATATATACCGGCACAAGTGCCAATAGATGCAAGAAACAAATCAAAAGGCGCAGGAGCAGAACCATCTCCGCCTGCCTCAACCGTCTGGTCTGTCCGAATTACCATACCCCTGTAATTCGCATTTACTTTCTTTTTTCCTTCAAAATAAATTTCCATTTTTATATTGTCTTTTTATAATTTTAAAATTATTACTTGCTAATAGCAATTATAATTATTTAAACAAACGAAATTTTATAAGAGTTTCAGTTATTAATATGGCATCTGAGATTATGATTATATATATGAATAATCAATATTTTAAGCAAATATCAAAAAAATATTTAAAAAGTGTAATTAAAAAAGTTCCCGATATCACTTGAAATAAATAATATTAATAAGTAGTTTTATTTCAAGAATCTATGAAGAAAAATAGCGAATCAAAAAAGAAAAAAAGAGAGAAGATAGTTAAGAAAACGCAGGAAGAAGATAAAAATCCTCTGAAGGAACATACTCCGGACAATTCCGACGAGGAGATATTATTTGGTTATCCGGATGAATTAAGCGGCGAAGAACTTGCAAAATTAAAAGAGGAATTTGAAAAAGAAGCTATGCCACACATGCCTCTGTTAAGAAATTATGCAAATAAAATAACTATGAATGAACTCGATGCGGATGATTTACTTCAGGAAACATATATGCGGGCATTCCGTTTTTTCAACAAATTTGAAAAAGGCACCAACTGTAAAGCCTGGCTTTTCAGAATAATGAAAAATCTCTTCATAAATAACTACAGGAAAAATCAGAAGACTCCCAACAAAGTTGATTATGACGAAATCGAAAACTTTTACGAGTCTATCAAGTCAGACATAACCGATTCAAGCGATTTGCAGGAAAAAGTATATAATAATTTACTTGATGACGAGGTTACACATGCATTAAATTCCCTTCAGGACGATTTTAAAACCGTAATAATTTTATGTGATATAGAAGGATTAAGTTACGAAGAAATTGCCGAGTTTGTTCAGTGTCCTGTCGGTACTGTCAGAAGCCGACTACACAGAGGTAGAAAATTACTTGAACAAAAACTGAGCAAATATGCAAAGATAAGAGGATATACAGTTGAAGAACAAATTTAATTTTTAAAAAGTACAAATAAAAGAAAAAAAATAATAAATTTATAAACTAATTTAAAAAAAATGAAATATCTCAAAATTCTTTTAGTTTTAATTTTTGCAATATCTCTGACAAGCTGCGGAGATAAAAAAGAGGGAACGCCCAATACCGAAACACAGAACAACACTACACAGAAAGTTGAACAGCCACCCGAAATTAAACTTTATGATGCGGTAACTTCAGTTGACAATAATAATTCAAAAGGCTTTGTACCTAATTTCAGCTGGGCAAATAACGACAAAAAATTTGAACTTCATGAGAATAAAGGCAAGGTTATGTTAATTAATTTCTGGGCTACCTGGTGCGGACCCTGCAAGAAAGAAATGCCGGATTTAATGGAAATTAATCAGGAATTAACAGATAAAGATTTTGTTATGTACGGTATTTGCGTAAGCGATAAAGAAGATAATTTAAAAAATTATTTAAAAGCCAACCCGATTTCATATAAAATTTTATATGGTACACCTGAACTTGTCAGTGCTTTTGAAAATGCATCAGGCATAAAGATGGAAGGAATTCCCACAACATTTATTGTAGATAAAAACCTTAAAATCGTCGAAACAATAGTAGGTTCAAGAAGCAAAGACGATTTTATGTCTTTAATTAAGAAAAATCTGTAACAATTTGCGCAATATAAATATTGGAATATTAGGTTCTACAGGTTCAATCGGCAGAAATGCACTTGAGGTAATTGAGAATCTCAACAAAAACGATTTCAAGATTAAAGTGACATTTCTCTCGGTTGACAAAAATATTGATATTTTAAGCAGTCAGGTAAAAAGTTTCAATCCCGTCAGTGTTTTTATTAAAGACGAAGAAAGTTATAATAATTTCCGTAAAAGAAATTTACATCCTGAACCGGAAATTTTTAACGGGGAAGAGAATCTTCTTAATCTTATAAAGAGAGATAATTATGATTTACTCATAGTATCGGTTGTCGGATTTTCCGGCTTAAAGCCGACAATCGAGGCAATAAAGTCCAAAAAAAGAATCGCACTGGCAAATAAAGAAACGCTTGTTGTTGCCGGAAGAATCATAAATGAATTGCTGGATGAATATAATACCGAATTGCTGCCGATTGACAGCGAGCATTCCGCTATATTGCAATGTTTAACAGGAGAAAACGGAAATGACATATCGAAAATTATTCTGACTGCATCAGGCGGTCCTTTCAGAAACAAATCACTGAAGGAACTTGAAAACGTAACAATACAACAGGCTCTCAATCACCCTAACTGGTCTATGGGCAATAAAATAACAATTGATTCGGCGACAATGATGAACAAAGGACTTGAGATAATCGAAGCCAAATGGATATTCAAGCAGGATATTTCCAAAATTCAGGTATTGATTCATCCTCAGTCTATTATACATTCTCTGGTTGAATTTACAGACGGCTCAATCAAGGCACAACTGGGAATACCCGATATGAAAATTCCCATTCAGTATGCAATAACTCATCCCGCAAGAATTCATTCCGATTTTCCGAAAGTGAATTTCAGCATAATTAATTCACTTACTTTTGAAGAGCCCGACACGGAAAAATTTGAATGCCTTAGACTTGCCTATTTTGCGGCAAAAGAAGAAGGGACTTATCCCATTGTACTTAATGCTTCGAATGAAATTGCGGTAAATTTATTTTTAAACGGAAAAATCAAATTTACACAGATACCTGAAATAGTAAAAAAAACTTTAAACAATCACAAGAGTATTGATAATTTTGAAACGGAACATATTTATGAAATTGACCGTACAACAAGAGAAGATATACTTAAGGATTTTATGAATTAAATTATTTATTAACAAAATGGAATTACTCACAACAATATTTTATTTCTTAATAGTAATCGGCGTGCTTGTATTCATTCACGAGTTCGGACATTTTATTGCGGCACGCGCGAGCAAAATGAGGGCTGAGGTTTTTGCTTTCGGTATCGGTCCGAGACTACTTGGCTATAATAAAGTTAACGGATTCACTTTCGGAAAATTTGACGATAAAATAGAATTAGGAAACCACACGGACTACAGAATCTGTGCATTTCCCATAGGAGGATATGTAAAAGTATCCGGTATGATTGACGAAAGTATGGATAAAGAATTCATTAAAAAACCTCCTCAACCGTGGGAATACAGAGCAAAACCTATTTGGCAAAGGATGATTGTTATTACAGCGGGTGTTATTATGAATATTCTGCTTGCGTTTTTTATTTTTTATTTTATTACTTTATTTAAAGGTAAAACCACTTACGACACTACAACTGTAGGATTCGTAGCAAAAAATTCCCTCGCTTTTGAATACGGTATAAAAAGCAACGATATAATCAAAAGTATTAATAATTCACCGATAAATACCTGGGATGAAATAATATCAGGCGTTCATATTGACCATCTCGGCGAACCTTTGCAAATCCTTATTAACAGAAACGGTAAAGACACTGTAATTTTCATCCCTAAAGACAAAGCAATATCTTTAACCGAAAAATCTTTCGGTCTTTCACCCGGCAATATACAGACAGTAATTGCCGATGTGCTGCCCGACAGACCTGCATCCGGAACCGGTATACAATCCGGAGATATAATTATTTCTTTCAATAATGAAGAAATTAAATCCGTACAACAGCTAAATGATTTAATAAGGACTAATTCAAATACTGAATCAAAACTGGTATGGAGCAGAGACGGAAATATAATGGAAAGTTCAGTTACTCCGGGCTCTGATTCGGCTATAGGAGTTTTGCTTTCCGAGAAATACACCGGACCGGAAAAGATTTTAACCTACAATGTCCTCACTGCCGTACCAAAGACCTTTAAGGACATGTATTATTTCGGCGGAGAAATTTTCCTGAAATCAATCATAAAAATAATAAAAGGCGATATTCCCTTTAAAAAAGCAATCGGCGGTCCCGTAAAAATAGCAAAAGCATCAGCCCAGTCTGCGGAAGGCGGATTTTTATCTTTCATAAATTTTGTTGCTTTACTTTCAATGTCACTGGCTATTATCAATATATTACCTTTCCCTGCTCTCGACGGAGGACATTTTGTCATGCTTCTGCTTGAAGCAATTTTCAGAAAACCGATACCTTATAAAGTTCAGATTTCTCTGCAATACGCAGGTTTTATTATTTTACTGGCATTTATGCTTTTTGTTATTTACAATGACATCATTTCGCTTAATTAACTAAAATGAGTGAATCCGTCAGGAATATGTTTTCTGCAATCTCGCAGAAATACGATTTGATGAATTCTCTTATTACTATTGGTTTGCATAAAAAATGGCGAAAAAAAGCAGTTGCCCTTTCCAATCCGGAAAAGGGCAATTTCATTCTTGATTGTGCCGCAGGGACAGGTGATTTCGCTTTTGAATATAAAAAAATTGTGGGAGATGAAGGGAAAGTCATAGCAGTTGACTTCAGTCCCGAAATGCTGAAAATTTTATCTGCAAAATCGAAAAACTTAAATCTACCGGTCGAATATTACGAGCAGGATGTTTCATCATTAAGTTTTCCCGATAATTATTTCGATATTGCGAGTATAGGATTCGGGGTAAGAAACTTTGATGGTCCCGTAAAATCACTTACTGAAATTTCACGTACTCTGAAAAATAACGGTAAAATCATTATACTTGAAACGGGACAGCCAGACAAAATTATAAGATTTTTTTACAAGATTTATTCGGCTCTTTTCATCAAACCATTAGGGAAAATCATATCCGATGACAGGATGGCTTATAATTATCTCGTTAATACAGCCTCTTCATTTCCTTACGGCAATAAATTTATTGAATTAATGAAGAATACAAAATCAATATCGGATTGTAAATATCATAAACTTTTTCTGGGAGTTGCATATATTTATACAGGGGTTATAAGGAAATGAAAGACTATTAAAATTATTTGAACTAATCAGATTAATTTTAAGACTGTTTAAAAACCTTCTCAAGCAGTTGCCTAAGAAGGAATATCATAAAATTTTATCTCATCCGACAAACTTAATCATCGGATTAGGTATCAACTTTCAGTTCAAAAATAACTTTGCTGCTTCCCTTCCTGTATCGAGAGCTTTAAAATTTGCTTCCACCACTTTCTCTCCTTTTGAAGAAAATAATTTCCTGATTGCATTTTTTAAACTTTCATATTTCAAACCGAGCAATGATGACGCTGCTCCGAGAATAACCATATTTGCTGATTTAGGAGATTTTATCTGCATTGCAAGTTCATCAGCATCGAGATATATTTTATAAGGTAAATTTTCTATTTCTTTCATAATATCTTTAATATCAGGATAATTCTTAATATTAATAAAAGGTTTTGTATTTGTTACAAGCCAGCCGTTCGCAGAAAGAAAAGGCAGATAGCGCAGAGATTCCATCGGTTCAACTGAAAGTATCATATCCGCTTTACCTGAAGGAATCAGGTCCGAGGCAATTTCCTTATCTGATAATCTGAGATGAGACTGCACATCGCCACCTCTCTGGCTCATACCGTGGACTTCAGCCTGTTTTAAAAATAGACCTTCTTCGACAGCGGCAAGTCCTATTGATGCTGCTATTGATAATATCCCCTGACCTCCTACTCCGGCTAATATAATATCTTTTTTCATTTGTTTTATTATTTTGCTTTTTTCTCTTTTGATTTTTTGCCTAAAGTAACAATACATTCTCTTCTCGGTATTATTACAGATACTCCTCTGTATTCAAGTTCATCTTTTATAATTTTAATATTCTCTTCTCTCTGAGATTTAACCGGGTTAATAACTTTAATATGACTTTCTTCTACACCGATACCTTTGCAAATTGCTTCCAGATGTCCCGAGGCGGATGAATTTTGCCCGCCTGTCATTGCAGTTGTTCCGTTATCAAGAATAATAACTGTAACGGGAGATTTATCATTAACCGCATCAAGCAAACCCGTAATACCGGAATGTGTAAAAGTTGAGTCACCTATTACAGCGACAGCAGGGAAAATACCTGCGTCAGCCGCACCTTTTGCCATCGTAATAGAAGCACCCATATCCACACAGCTATTAATAGTCTCGTAAGGCGGTAAAGCAGAAAGAGTATAGCACCCTATATCTGAGAATACACCGCCTTTAGCATATTTTTCGAGCGATTCATTCAGAGCAATAACCGAATCAATATGCGGACATCCTGCACACAACGAAGGCGGTCTCGGAACAACTATAGAGGGAAGGGCTTTCCCATCTTCCGACTTAATTCCGAGTGCATTACCTACGATTACCGGATTTAATTCACCATCCCGCGGCACTGTTCCGTCGAGCCTTCCTTGAATTTTCTTACCTTTCGATAATACACCTTTCATTGCTTCTTCGATAACAGGATAACCGTCTTCGAGAACCAATATTTCATCGCACTCGTTATAAATTTTTTCAATCATTACTTTCGGCAGCGGATATTGTGAAATCTTCAAAACGGGAAAAGGAATTTTTCTATCGGGATAATTTTCATAAAGATAATTAAATGCTATACCGCTCGCAATGATGCCCAGATTTTTATTAATTCCTTCAAAATACCGATTATATCCTGATATTTCAGATTCATTTTCAAAATTATCCTGATTTTTAAGTAAAACTTTATATTGCTTTCTTGCTATAGCAGGAAGAAGTACAAATTGCCTTAAATTCTCGGGAAGTTTATTTTTATTCTGCTTTTTCACTTCTTTTCTAGTAACACCTGCCCTTGAATGCGCCAGCCTTGTTGTAATTCTTAATAATACCGGAATTTTATACTTTTCGGAAAAATCAAAACCGTAGTGAACCATATCGTATGCTTCCTGCTGATTAGAAGGTTCGAGTATAGGTATTAAAGCAAATTTCCCAAAAAATCTCGAATCCTGTTCATTTTGTGATGAATGCATTGACGGGTCATCTGCAGCAACAACAATTAATCCGCCGTTTGCCCCCGTGATAGCAGAATTTACAAATGGGTCTGCTGCAACATTTAATCCGACGTGTTTCATACATACCATTGCTCTTTTACCTGCATAAGACATACCAAGTGCCGCTTCCATTGCTGTCTTTTCGTTCGCAGACCAGTTACTTCTTACACCGGTTTCCCTTGCCTGTTTTGACTTCTGCACAAATTCCGTGATTTCAGTCGAAGGTGTTCCGGGATATGCATAAATTCCCGATATTCCGGCATCAAGTGCACCCTGTGCAATTGCTTCATCACCTAATAATAATAATTTTTGCATAAATTTATTATTAAATTTTAATATGAGAAATGATTAATGAAAAATGCCGGGTTAGAAAACCCGGCTTTTTATTTAAACTTTCTTAATAAGGTCAACTACTCTGCAGCTGTAACCCCATTCATTATCATACCATCCTATAACTTTGATTAAATTTCCCATTGCCATAGTTGATGGTGCATCAAAAATTGATGAATAAGAATTTCCGATAATATCTGTTGATACAAGCGGTTCATCTGAATACTGGAGAATACCTTTTAAATTTGTTTCCGATGCTTTTTTCATTGCTGCATTAACATCATCTTTCGTAACTTCATTTTTCAGGACACAGACGAAATCTGTTATCGAAGCGTCAGGTGTCGGAACTCTTAACGAAAAACCGTCAAGTTTCCCTTTCAAATGCGGCAGGACTTTCCCAACGGCTTTTGCAGCGCCTGTAGTTGTAGGTATTATGTTAACGGCTCCGGCTCTCGCTCTTCTTAAATCCTTATGCGGTTGGTCAAGCATTACCTGGTCATTTGTATATGAATGAACTGTTGTCATAAATCCTTTCTCAATCCCGAAAGCGTCATCGAGAACTTTCACTAAAGGCGCGAGACAGTTTGTAGTACAGGAAGCATTGGAAATTAATTTATGTTCAGGTTTCAGGACTTCGTCATTTACACCGATAACTACGATAGCATCAATATCATCCTTTGGAGGTGCCGTCAGAATTACTTTCTTGGCGCCGGCTTTTAAATGCATTTCAAGTTTTTCTCTCGTAGAAAAAACTCCCGTTGACTCAATTACAATATCCACACCGATTTTGTCCCAGCCTAATTGTGTCGGGTCTTTCTCCTTTGTCATTTTAATCTCTTTACCGTTAACTTTTACACCGTTTTCTATAGCTTCCACCTCACCAGGAATTTTTCCGTGTATTGAATCGTATTTTAAAAGATGCGATAGAGTTTTTGAATCTGCCAAATCATTAATAGAGATTACATCAAAACCACCTTCCTGTATCATTCTTCTGAACACAAGTCTTCCAATTCTTCCGAATCCGTTAATTCCTATCTTGTAAGCCATTTTTACCTCCGATTTTATTAAAATTTATGAAATTTTTGTTAAAATTGTTAAAAATTAATCAAATTTGAAGCTAAAATCAATTTATTTTCATCAAATTTAAATCATTAATTGATTTTCATTTGTTATTTAATTATTTTTATGTTTTTACAAATATTCAGATATATTAACAGGATATAAATAATGGCTACAACATCAGACTTAAGGGTAGGAACGATAATAAAGTTCAACGGCGAATTACACACCGTTGTTTCCGTAGAACACAGAACTCCGGGTAATTTAAGGGCTTTTTATCAGGTAAAAATGAGAAATTTAATCAACGGCAAAATGATAGAAAACCGCTTCCGTTCAGGTGAAACGGTTGAGATTGAAAGACTCGAGCAGAAAAATTTTCAATTCTTATATAAAGACGGAGATAATTATTATTTTATGGATAATGATACATATGACCAGATTCATATTAGCGAAGAAATTGTAGGCGAGCAGGGACATTTTATAAAAGGAGGTCAGAATATACAGATTAATTTTCACGACGGAAATCCTTTATCAATGGATATGCCGCCACACGTTGAACTGAAAGTTATATCGGCTCCACCCGGAGTGAAAGGCAATACAGCCACAAACGTTACAAAACAGGTTACAGTGGAAACAGGAGCGCTAATTAATGCCCCATTATTTATAAATGAAGGGGATATAATTAAAGTCGATACGCGCACATCCGAATATCTTGAAAGAGTAAAAAAATAAAATAAGAATTTAATAACAAACCAAATAAAAATGAAAACAGACTTAAGTTACATTAAGAAATTAATAAAGATGCTTGATGAAAGCAGTCTGGCAGACCTGGAACTTGAAGAAGAAGGAATAAAAATAAGGTTATCGAAACCGAGACCTAAAATGACTTCACCAATTAAACAACTTCCGTTTCAGATGATGCCGCAGGTAAATGCTCCTGCAGATAATAAAGGACACGTTCAAGAAGAAAAACCGAAAGAAGAAGAATTGAAATCTGAAAATTTAATTGAAATAAAATCCCCGATGGTAGGTACATTTTACAAGGCACCTTCACCGGAGTCAGACCCGTATGTAAATATAGGTTCATCAATAAAAGAAGGAATGGTTATTTGTATTATTGAAGCAATGAAACTTATGAATGAAATTGAATCCGAAGTTTCCGGCAAAATCGTAAAGATTCTCGTGGAAAACGGACAGGCAGTTGAATATGACCAGCCGCTGTTTTTAGTCGAAAAAATTTAAATATACAGGTTTGTAATCCGCAGAATGAAAGCCGAATCCTGCGGATTTGTTTTATTAAGTCATAAATATTATGATAAAAAAAATACTGATAGCAAACAGAGGTGAAATTGCACTTCGGATTATCAGGACATGCAAGGAACTGGAAATAAAGACAGTAGCTATATATTCCGAAGCGGACAAAAATTCCCTTCATGTCAGATTTGCAGATGAAGCGGTATGTATCGGACCTGCATCCGCAACGCAAAGCTATTTAAACGTACCGAGAATTATAGCTGCAGCAGAGATAACGAATTCAGATGCAATACATCCGGGATACGGTTTTCTTGCAGAAAATGCTGAATTTGCAGAAATATGTATTGATTCGAAATTAATTTTTATCGGTCCGACTCCCGAAATGATAAGATATATGGGTGATAAACTATCCGCAAAAAATAATATGAAAAAAATCGGCGTTCCCGTAATAGAAGGAAGCGAAAATCCGGTGGAAAATCATTATGAAGCAAAAGAAATCGCGGAAAAAATCGGTTATCCGGTTATATTAAAAGCATCAGCAGGCGGAGGCGGAAAAGGAATGAGAACTGTAACAGAACCATCTCACTTAGAAAGTGCTTTAAATATGACAAAGTACGAAGCAAAAAGTTCTTTCGGAAACGATGAAATTTATATAGAAAAATTAGTAGAAAAGCCAAGGCATATAGAAATACAGGTTTTAGGTGATACTCACGGAAACCTGATTCATATCGGTGAGAGGGATTGTACAATTCAAAGGCGGCATCAAAAATTAATTGAAGAAACACCGTCTCCGTTCATAACCGGAGATACCAGATTGAAAATTCAGGAAGAGGCATTGAAAGTTGCAGGTTCATTCGGCTATATTAATGCAGGTACAGTAGAGTTTATTGTTGACGATAAACAAAATTATTATTTTATGGAGATGAATACAAGACTTCAGGTTGAACATCCCATAACGGAAGAAGTTACAAACATTGATTTCATTAAAGAACAAATCAGAATAGCGCAGGGACAAAAAATAAGCAGAAAGAAAATTAAATTTGAAGGATATTCAATCGAATGCAGGATTAATGCTGAAGATACATACAACAATTTCAAGCCTTCAGGCGGCATGATAACCGCATTTCACTCACCCGGCGGATACGGCGTCAGACTTGATACACACTGCTATGCGGGATACAAAGTCCCTTCTGATTACGATTCTTTGCTCGGCAAATTGATTGTAAAAGCCGATTCAAGGAATGAAGCAATAAAAAGAATGTCAAGAGCTTTAGAAGAATTTATAATAGAAGGAATTTCCACTACAATTCCGTTATTTCAGGAAATTATGAGTAACAAGAGCTTTGTTAAAAACAATTATGATACTAATTTTATTGAAAACAGAAAGGAAATAGAAGTCTAACAATTATATGAAAATAAAAATTTTAATTACTGCAATTATTTTTTCGGCATTAACCGGCGTTAACCTTCTGTATGCCGATACAACTGAAGTTAATAATCAGGTTATTCAAAACCCGGTGATGATTGATACCGTAAAAGATGTTCAGACTGATACGCTTCCCGGTGATTTACAACAAACCGAAATTGACACTTCCTTAACGATTCCGGAAACAGGTAAAATCCTGACGAATACAAAACTGTTTATATATATTGTGTTAACCGCAGGCGGAATGGCATTATTCTTTTATATATTTGTACTGTCCCTGTTCAGAACATTTCATAAGACAAGAAGTTCAAGGCAGGCAATGATGTTAAGCTGGAGTTCGTTTTTTGTAGTATCGGTAATCTGGATTTTTATTATATGGGGCCTGCTGGCTTCATTCTGGACATCATCTTCTTTCATTCTCATAATTGTTTTTCTTTTCGTTCTGAGTTTAATAACGACTTTAATAGCATTAAAAAGTAAATAATTAAAATGTCAAACAATTTATATGCATTAATACTCGGTGCATCAAGCGGATTCGGGAAAGCAATATCGCTTGCTTTAGCAAAAGACGGAGTAAACATAATCGGGATTCACCTTGACAGAGCGACAACGATGCCTGATGTAGAAGCACATATAAGAATACTGAAAGATACCGGTTCCGATGTACATTTTTTTAACGCAAATGCCGCTGACCCCCATAAAAGAAAGGAAATTCTTGACAGTATTGAAAATATTTTTAAGGATAAGAAAAATTCGACTGTAAAAGTTCTTGTCCATTCACTCGCTTTCGGTACATTAAAAAATTTCATTGAAGAAGATACTTCTAAAGCAATCAATCAGAAACAACTTGAAATGACAATTGATGTAATGGCTAATTCGCTTGTGTACTGGTCTCAGGATATAATCTCCCGCAAATTAATGATATCGGGAGGGAAAATTTTTGCAATGACCTCCTCCGGAAGTTCCAAGGTAATAAATTATTACGGTGCCGTTTCAGCAGCCAAATCCTGCCTCGAATCACATATAAGACAGCTCGCATTCGAACTCGGAAAAAAAGGCATAGCCGCAAACGCAATACTTGCAGGCGTTACAGATACACCCGCACTGAAAAAAATTCCCGGAAGTGAAATAATAATTCAGAACGCACTGAGAAGAAATCCGCACGGTCGATTAACCACGCCCGAAGATATAGCTAATTTAATACTCGATAACTATAAACGTGATTCTCACTGGATGACAGGATGCGTTATTCATGTTGACGGCGGTGAAAGTATTACGGAATTATAACCGTTCATAAAAATTTAAAATTTTGAATATTAACTATTTATAATATGAATGAGAAAAATAGTGATGCCCAAGACAGTCTGTATGATAATTCGGATAAAACGAACAATTCATTAATTTCCTCAGACATCCGAATACAGGAGTTTATGCCTTCAATTATGATTGGACTGGGAGGCACAGGGAAAGAAGTGCTTCTGAGAATACGCAGGCAGTTCGTCGAAAGATACGGCTCGCTGAATGATTTTCCCATTACATCCTATCTTTATATTGACACAGACAATGCACCACCCGAAGAATCGGGTCTGGCAAGGGACAGAGATTATTTAATTAATGAAATAGATTTTCAACCTTCGGAAAAAATATTCAATCCGGTAAATCCTTCAGATTACATTCAATCCCTGAACAGTGTTCCGCATATAAAGTCCTGGCTCAGTACAAGCGGAGAAATCGGGAAACTCGGAACGATGAATACGGGTGCAGGACAAATCAGGCCGGCAGCAAGACTTGCATTTTATCACAATTACGACGAGATTGTTCAGAAATTAAATCTGGCAAAATCAAGAATAACGGACCCCAAATCAATAAATTTAGTTAAGAACAGATACAATATTAAAAATGTCGTTACCGAAAAAATCAATATTTATGTAATTTCATCAGTAAGCGGAGGCACAGGTTCCGGAATGTTTATAGATTTCGGATTCCTGCTGAGACATCTGTTTAAAAATCAGGCAATAACCGCATGTTTTCTTCTTCTGCCGAAAATATTTCAGGGATACGGGAAAGAGAGAATTTACGCTAACGGATATGCGGCAATGAAAGAACTTGAATTCTATAACTTTAAAAATCCGTTTTATGTATCCTGGAAGAAAAATGAAGAATATAAATTTCAACCCGGAATTTATGATGATGTATATCTAATTGACGGCGAAAACATAAAAAACCTGTCACTGTCGGACTTAAGCAGCAGGGATATTTATAAAATGATTTCTGATTCTATTTTTCACGATTTCTCAAATTCGGATTTCGCCAATTATAAAAGAGGTGTAAGAGTAAATCTCACTCAATATAAACAGAGGTTCTGGCCAGAGGATAATTCGGTTGATAATTCCCTGTACTGCAGAAAATATTCCTCAATCGGTCAGTCAACTATTTCAATTCCCGCTGACAGAATAATACTTGCCTGCACTTATAAACTGAGTTCGGAAATTATTGATTATTATCTATCTTATGCAGAGGGAACTCAGAGCAATCTTGATAATTACCTCCTGACCGAATTCCTTCCTTCCACAGGTCTTCTTGAACATGGTAATAAACATCAGCTCCTTGACAGTTTGTACAGGATAGACGAGAAGTCATCTATTCAGGGGAAAATCAAAGAATTTTTATCAGGTCTGGAAAATACACTAACCTCCGGAAGAAAGGGCGATAACTGGACATCTTTCATATTAAGCGAAAAAGAAAAATTCGATTCGAACTTCAAAGATGATAATGACATAAAGAGATTAGGTCAGTATTATGCCCAGATTCACTCGAACAAAACCAAATTAACAGATACACTAATCGGTACAAGGAATACCGGAAAAGCCGGACTCATCGAGAAAAAAATCAATTCACTCATAAATGACCCTTCGAGAGGCGTTTTTTATTCAATCGGTTTACTTAGAAGGTTACAGTTTATGTTCACTAACGAAAGTTATGACTATTTACCTAAACTGGAGAAAGATATTAAAGATTTACAGATATCAGTTATGAGGATTGAATCGGAATTAAAACGCAGATTTCAGGACCTCAGAGAAGATGAATCACGCTCTAAGTTCAACATACTAAAAAAACCCGCAATGCAGGGTACTCTGTCAAAATTAATAAATATACTCGAAGAATATTACACTACGTTAATAAAAATTTCCGCAAGACATTATGCAAGGGATATTATAATGCGGATATTATTATTAATCGAGAAAGGCGAGAAAACAGATACAGGGAAAATTAAATTTACGGGACTAATCACGGACTTGAATAAACTGACCGGTAATCTCGGAGTTCTTAAAGATTATTTCAACAAAAAATATATTTATTTTGCGGGGAAACCCGAAAACAGTTTCAACTACTATCTTTATACACCGGAAGATATAGAGAACGAATATTATCCCGCATATATCGGAACGGGGAAAAATGCCGAAGAAAGAATTAAATCTGTTTCGGAGGGATTATTAAAGGAACTCAATGCAGAAAATATTACCGATATGGTAAATATTCTTAAAGATTCAAATATCATAACAATTGACAAAAAAATTTCCGGATATTGCAGAAAACAATTTGAAAATATCAGAGCAGACTACGATATTGTAAGATTATTATTCGAGAAAGATGCCATCAGAAGCGAAACGAACATCAGAAGTTTACTCAATCTCGCTTTCGTATGGTTAAAATTTAACGATGTACCGGGCAGTTTTAAACTTGACGAATCAGCAAAAAAATTATACATCGGGTTGAAAACTTCCGGAGAATATTTCGGCAGATTCAGGAATTTAATTCATTCAATAACAAATGCCGAAATAGAATTTAAAGACAGCGCCGACAGTACAACAATAATTTTTTATTCGGAATGGGCAGGTTTTCCGCTTTTCTACGTAAAAGCAGTTTGTGAGGATATGAAAAATTATTATAACATTCTGTCCGAAAATCAGAATGTGGATCTGCACAACACTAAAAACTCATTTATTTTTGATGATATAATACCTTTGAGTAAAGAAGATAAGTCCAGATTAAACGATTCATTCAGAGCATATCTTCTTGGTCTGCTTTTTGGTTTATTTAAAATTGAAATTGAAGTTGACAAATACACCGGCGAAAAACGAGCGATATATAAAATTACGAGACAGGAAGGTGTTACAGTTAAAAGAACCGAACAGTTAGGCATAGAATCAAAATTAATTTCAAGATTATTCAAGGAAAAAGGCAAAGACTCACTGAGAAATATACTATTAAAAGATGTTGAAAAAATAAAATCAAATATAACAAGAAATAATCTTGATTTATATCTCCTGGTCATTCTTGAATATTACTATGAAAATATTTACAGAATTGAAGAAATTGAAACTTCCGGAAAAGGCGTAAAACAAATTGAATCATTTAAATATAAGGTCACCCGTGAACTTGCGAGAGAAATAGAGAACAGACTGGGGAAAGAATTCATTGAACAGAATTCAAAAATCATTTTAAAACTTAAAAATAATTTTGACGATTTTTCTTACCTGTGCGGCGACGGAGATAAACGTATACTGAATCTGGAAATTCTGTATGATTTTTCCAAAACGGATATGCAAAGTGCACCTGAAGAAAGCAAAATGCTTAAAATATTACGCGACTTGAAAAAAGCTTATGAGGAAGGTTTGATTTCCGAAGAAGAATTTAACAAAGCAAGAAAAAAAATAATAGATAATTAATATTATATGCCAATATACGAGTATAAATGCAGTGAATGCGGATTTCAGTTCGATAAATTTCAGTCAATAAAAGACTTACCTTTGAAAACATGCCCGAGATGCGGGAAAGAATCTCTGAAAAAAATAATCAGCGGCGGTACCGGATTAATATTCAAGGGAAGCGGATTTTATCTGACCGACTACTCAAAGAAAACACAAAGTCAGAAAAAAGAAATTAAAACCGACAAGAAAGATAAACCAAAACCGCCCGTGAAATCCGAATCAAAGAACGATATTAATAAATAAATATTATCCCTGTTAAATTAACTTCTGAAATTAATTGTAGTTCTATTAATATTTCCTGTTGAAAATTACAAAAAAAATCCCATACAATTTATCCAAATCTCCCCTCAAGGTATAATACTCCGGAGAATAAGCGGAAATCGGAAGACACACAAATAAAAACCACAGAAACATTCCTTTGCCGGAGATACTGTATCAAAACTATTATAATCAATATAAAAATTTAAAATATCATACCCAAAGAGGATTTTGGGAGCAAGAAGCAAGCACTTTCCCGCGGCTTGGGAGGGAGTATTTTCAGGTTTCCGGTTTGTCCGGCTAATAACTGTTTTTATTTATTTATTTTACTTCTGCTTGCTGATTTAAGAATATTAATGAAAAGTATTTAACGGAAATATTATACAGGTTTTGGTCAGTCGAGATTTTTTTATTAAGAATTTTTTCCCTTCGTCATCAGATACCTGTCAAGCGTAAAATTTTCGCCCAGATATAATTTTTTAACTTTTTCGTTATTTGCAAGTTCAGTCGCGGTACCCTGATAGAATATTTTCCCTTCGATTAATATATATGCCCTGTCGACTATTGATAAAGTTTCGTGGACATTATGGTCAGTAATAAGCACACCGATTCCCCTGTTCTTCAACCCTGCAACTATTCTCATAATATCTTCCGAAGCAATAGGGTCTATTCCTGCAAACGGTTCATCGAGTAAAATAAATTTAGGTTCCGAAGCAAGGCATCTGGCAATCTCCGTCCTTCTTCTCTCACCCCCTGAAAGCAAATATCCTTTAGAATTTTCTATATTGTTGATATTAAAATCTTTCATTAATTTAATGCATCTTTCTTCCCTTTCATCAGAATCAAGATGCATAAACTGCAGCACGGACATTATATTCTCCCTGACGGTCATTTTTCTGAAAACAGATGCTTCCTGAGGCAAGTATCCTATACCCATTCTCGCACGTTTATACATCGGAAATTTTGTTATTATTTCACCGTCAAAATCTATCTCACCTTCATTCGGTTTTATCATACCGCATATCATATAAAACGTAGTTGTCTTACCCGCACCGTTAGGTCCCAGTAAACCGACTATTTCACTCTGCTCTAAATTCAAGGAAACGTTATTAACTACTTTGCGGTTTTTGTATTCCTTGACTAAATTGTATGCTTTTAATTTACTTTTCATTAATATATACCTCTTAAGATTTTCACCATATCCTCAACCGCTTTGTGAAGACCGGTAAAGACAGCCCTTGATATAATAGAATGACCAATACTTACTTCTCTAATTTCCGGTATATTCAGCAGCGGAAAAATATTATAATAATTTAATCCGTGTCCCGCTGTCACGATTAATCCCATTTCCGCTGCCATTTTTGCAACGCTGCCGATTTTACTCAGTTCTTTGATTTGTTCCGATTCTTTTATAGTATTTGAATATTTTCCCGTGTGAATTTCTATTATATCGGCGTTAAGTTCAACCGATAAATCTATATTTGAAGGTTCCGGGTCTATGAATAAACTTACGTCAATATCTTTCGAATGAA
This sequence comes from Ignavibacteria bacterium, assembly GCA_016929695.1. GTDB lineage: Bacteria > Bacteroidota > Ignavibacteria > Tepidaquicellales > Tepidaquicellaceae > Tepidaquicella. The sequence goes on along the minus strand of JAFGII010000062.1, from coordinate 33,047 downwards.
ATTTTTCAATTGCATCTTTCAGTTTGTCGAAATTTGCTCTTAAATTCAGACCGCCTTCAGTAGTCACCTCTTCCCTCTTCTCCGGTACAAGTGTAACCAAATCAGGAAGAATATCCATAGCAATATTTATCATCTCTTCAGTAGCCGCCATTTCAAGGTCAAATTTCGTCCTTACAATTTCCCTCAGCAGTTTTACGTCTCTGTCATTGACATGCCTTCTGTCTTCCCTGAGGTGAGAAACAATTCCTTCTGCTCCCGCAAGTTCGCAAATTCCCGCCGCTGTAACAGGGTCAGGTTCAATTTCTCCCCTTGCTTCCCTTATTGTTGCCACGTGGTCTATATTGACCGTTAATTTCATGCTCATAAATTTTAGTTAAAATATTTTGTAAAAACTTAAATTACTTCTTATAATAGAAATAGTATCAATCGAAACCATAACAAGCCAGTGCAATATCCAGGAGTAAATGAATGACCTTGCCCTTATTGCCTGAACACCGAGTATTATACCCGCAAAAATTGAAGCGAATAATTCCAGTTCGGGTTTACCTCTGTGAAGAATAAAGAAAGGAATCATCTGTATAAATATTGCATAAACTCCGAATTTGGTGTATAATCCGAATAAAGTAAAACCTCGCCACAGAAATTCCCACCCGAGCATATAAATCAACATACAAAATTCGTATAAAATTAACAGTGAAAGATTCTGCTTTAAAAGCGGACCTCCCTGAGGATATGCAGAGGCAAAAGTCGGTGAAGCGGATACAATCCAGAGCACAGGAATCATTATCACGAAAAACAAAAACATGGTAATAAGTCCGAATTTGTAATCTCCGAACCCAAAACCGAAATTTTTTAATTTCTCTTTTAATACCAGTTTTATTAATAAAACCGATATAATAAACATAATTGTACCGTCAGTAATGAACCAGTATAGCCTCGACTGAAGACGGTCTCCGCCAAACACTTTATAGTAGAAGCCCGGGGTCGCGAATGTAGTTGTCAAAAAAATTATTACAGGGATACCAAGGAAAACCACAGTCGGTCTTAATTCTATATCCTGAAATATATCTTTAATACGTTTTATCTCAGATTTAATATTCAAATTATTTACGTATTATTTTTTTTTCTTGATTATATACTGGAACTGATTCGGTTCGTAATTAATAAGATTCAGATTTTCAGGCATTTCAATATTCGGAGTTACAAACCCTGTGCTGTCTTTTTCGATGGATTTGAAATCCACCTGCACAACAATTTTTTCATCGGAAATATTTGATAACTGCTCAACACCTCCCCGGAAAGTTAATTTAACTTTCGAGGGTATAATTACGACTTCCTTATCATCAGGAACTCCTTTGACTAAAACATTTACATCATTTAACTCCTTCTCGGCGGCAAGTTCAATTTTAAAAGATACTTTTACCTGTTTCGGTTCTACTTTAATAATGTTAGAAAGAGTATCTTTTATTTTTACGGTTTTTGTAATATCCGTATTAATGTTGTTGAGAATTGCATATTCAGTGGGTAAAAATTTTATCTTTGACAGAACGGAAGTTGCACCCGAAATCTTCAGTGAATCGGGGGTGATTTCAGGATTACCTACCAGCACATAACCTTCTTTAGGAATAACCGTAATATTATTTTTTACTTTAATTTTCTTTTCGGTTAGATTGTCGAATGTTATTTCAAGAGTATCGGGATAAATATTAATAACCGAAATAGTATTCGGTATATTCAGCAAATTCCTGATTTCCTGAAGTGTGCTTATCTTTGCATCTCTTTTATAATTTGTAAGGTCAAGATAATAAGTCGGATTTTTCGATAATCTGAGCGATATTAAGTCCCATCCTTTACCCTTAACCGTAATATCAATCGAAGCCGGCAGTTCGCTTCCCAGTGCCTGTTTCATCGATAACTTCACGTTTAAAGGCACACTAATATCAACAACATAACTCTGCAACAGATTTATGTATAACCATATAAGAACAGAAAAGATAAATGATGTTATAAGAATTGTTATTCTTCTTTTCATTGACTCAGGTATTTATTGGGTATTTATTTTTTAATATAAGACTTCCAGTTATCATTTCTTAACTCACCTCTTATTGTCGAATGAACAAGTTCATAAATTCCTGAACCGTCGAAATTCGTTTCCGCAAACACACATATTGTACCGCCTTCAATTAATTCATACCGCCATATCTGATGACTCCTGATATCAGACTGATATTCGTAGAGTTCAATATCATTCGGCTCACCGTAAATCATATAAATCCTTCCTCTGTCCGTTTTCCAGCCGTCTTTAAATGACTGCCTGAATTTCTGGTTGGCAATATTAATTCTTTTAAAATAGTCTATTTTAAATTCGTTCTGTATCGTATTCGGCATTTTATCACGCTTTTTCCAAAATTCATATATAAATTTACGCTTTGATTCCAGAGTTTTCAAATTATCGAAATTTCTTGTTTCTTCGTCCGTTCTTATGTAAACTGCTTTTTCAAATTCGTCGTTTATCTGCTGTTCGCCCATAACGACATATTCACTTCTTAAATAAGTATTTTCTTCGGTAACTTGTTCACCGGAAATATCTTTAGGAGTATTATATATAAAAAACCTTTTTTCGCTTGCGTCTATTACATTATTTTCAGTATCCAATATAGAAAACTTCAGGAAGTACGTACCGCTTTCAAGACTGTCAATATTGAATTTCCCGGTTTCATATAATAAATCAAATTGATGCTCCAGTTCTGACGAGGAATTGAAAATTGTTTTTCCTGAAATGTCTTCTATTCTTATGGTTAAGAATATTTTGTTTTCCGGTAAATTTGTTTTCAATCCGTAAATTTCCACATAATAGTAAAGAGGATTGATATTATTTCCGAAAAACTGATTGGGGTTAGGCATCACCTCCAGACCGTATTTAATAAAATTATTTTTCTTTTCCCCGGCATCGCTTATGGAGGTAGCAAGCTGAATTCCGCTCATTTTAATCGAAGATAAATCGTATTCGGGAACATCAAAGGTAAATTCCCATTTATCCCCTCTTGCCGGATTCATCTCATCTGATGCTCTTATAAACAAGGTGTAATTACCGGGTTCATCTATTATAAAAGCAGGCAACTGGGATAACTCTTTCTGCTTAAGTACGGAGAAAGCAGTATCCGTTACCGTAACAGGCAGTTTATATACGTTTTCAATCAGTTTGTTTTCCGACGGATTCCGAGTAATTGATAATTCTATCTTAACATTTCCGGAATAACTGTTTTTTTCATACTTATAAATGATGCTGTTGTGATAAAAAGCAAGATATACTTCGAGCAGGGCTTTGCTGTTATCATATCTGAATAAAGTATAGTCGGCATCGAAGAAAAATTTCTCCTGAGCAGATGAGTTGAACGGATTTAAAATTAACAGGAGAAAGCAAACAAAAGATAATTTAATTTGCTTCATAATTATTATTTATTTATTTAAAGATACGATAAATATTTAAAAAATTATATAATAAAAAAGGTAACCATTACTTAAAAAACATATAAATGAAAAAGGTAACCGCAATAAGATTACGGTTACCTTAATATATAAAAAACTAATAAATTTTAGAATCCGACATGAAGCGTGAAGAACTGATTGGTAGAATCAAATCCTTCTTCATTCAGAATTCTGTATGCATAGTCAAATCCGAGAGTAAAACTACCGAACGGATATCTTAATCCGGCTCCGAAAGTCGGTCCGAACAGTGATTCGTCCGTATTTTTATCAGGCAGGTAATTAACCGCACCTCTGAGATAAAACATATTATTGTAGTTGTACTCCAAGCCGAATCTGTATTCATCGCTTGAAAAACTTGAATTCTGAAAAGCACCGTTGAAGTTAACATTCATTTTATCTGTTAACCTCAGGTTATAGCCGATTCCTAATTCAAGATTGGTCGGTAAGTCGAAACTCTGCAGTATTACTCTTTGAGTATAATCTCTGCCGTTAATTTCGACTACTCTGTCGAGACCCGGACCGTTAAAAGTCATAGAAGGTCCGAGGTTTTTAAGAGCGATACCGAAAGAAATACCTGTCTGACCTGCGATATACTGAATGCCGAAGTCAAAGCCAAATCCAGTTGCTGTAACATTTGCAACATTTTCACTGATGAGTTTTACATTCGTTCCGAATCTGATTCTGTCGGTCATTTGTCTCGCAAATCCAAGATTAGCGATGATATATGTCGGATTGAAGACCTGTCCGGTACCTTCAGGTTGAAGTTCCGTAGTTTCTTCAATATTTCCGATATTAAGTGATTTTATCGAAACACCGAGATTTCCCAGAGAGCCGATTGATGCGGCACCGGCAAAATATTCGAGTTTCATATCGGCAAAATATGTCATATGCGAAAACATTACTTCGGCAAAATTTCCGTCGAGTTTAGCCAGTCCTGCAGGATTCCAATATAAGGCATCCACACCTGATACAGTTGAAAGATTAGAACCGGAAAGTGAAGTTCCGATTGAGCCAACAGGTATCAACAACTCAGGTGCTGCAGATGTTCCTAATTTCTTTCTCGGACCGCTGTAGGTAATATTTGCCGCAAATAATATTATTAGAAGAATTGCAAATATTTTTATGTGTTGTAATTTCATTTGTCCTTTTATTTTTAAATTTTTAATTAAACTTTCTCCTTTTGAAGATTAAGTTTTAATTTAAAAAAATGTTTAGAAATTAATTCTCTCCTGAGATGTAAATACGACCAACTTCATCACTTTCTGTCCGATACCGGGAGCATCTATTAATGCAACATAAATGCCTGAAGCAATCGGAACTCTATCTTCATTCTGCAAATCCCATTCAATCGTACTTGATGAATTATCCTTGTATAAAGTTCTAATCAGGTCGCCGTTAATAGTATAAAGTTTTATTGTACATTTCACCGGCATATGCCTGAACGTAATGAACTTGTCACTTAGTGACCTGTCAAGAGTGCTGAAACCGTAATATGGATTCGGAACAACTTTAATCTTAGTCAGTGCATTGGTTTCACTGGCATAATTTGTATTGCCAAATTTCGGGGCAATTGTTGTGAATTCATAGAATAACGGAGTTGTCGGTACATTCGAAGCCACGTATGGTCTTGTTACCGTGTAAGGATAAATGTAGAATTCATCATTATTCGTAAATGTCGCAGTTGAATTAATTCTTTTCGCAGCCCATACATACATCACATCCATAAGAACACTTAAGTATAAATTCCTTGATGGATTAGTGTAAAATGCATCCCAACCCGCATCACCATAAGTCGAATTAAATATGTAAAGATATTCATTACTGCCGGTTGAATCTGCTGTAGGATTCCATTGTCCGTCAACCAATCCTCTCGGGATTGTATCATTAGTTTCAAGGAATGCGCAATTTAATTGTCTCGGAGCAGAGGAACTGTCATTCGGGTCAATTTCCCAAACCGTAAACGGAACAGTGCGTTTGTCCTGATACGGGTAGTTGTTCGGTCCTGTTGCTCTGTTTATGATAAACGGAGCAAATGACGGGTCAGCGTCAGGCAAATTAGTTTTGGCAACATAACGATATGCCAGTTGCTGATTCGCAGGGTTGTTCGAGAATACTATTTTAACCACACGTAACTCATCCGGCTTGAGTCTCGAACCTACGGAGTTGTATGTCTGTTTTGCAGGATAAGATATTGACATTGACTGCGACTGCCATTTCGGGTCCTGATTGTTAATGAGCAGTCTTGCTCCTTCGAACCAGGGATTATTATTTGGCAGGTAATCCCATCCTTTTTTCCGGGTTTGAATACTGTCGGCACTTAATGTCAGGTCTTTAATCACACCGACATTACCGTAATATCCTCCTGCAGAGCCGTCAGAAGTGAATCTTATTTTTTCCAACTTAAAGAATATACCGTCTATCGTTCTTGAAGAATCATCAGTCGTGGATTTGAAATTAACATATTTCAAATTCTGAGCAAGCGGATTAAATGAACTTTCAGTGTTAAGTTTTCTCAATATATTATATGTCGTATCAGAATTAAATTGTACTCTGTAAGTTGCGTCTCTCAATAATTCACGATTTCTTACAATAGGTATAAGACCTAAATCCCTTATCGGGTAATTTACGTCTAATGTATCACCATTATTGTATGTGTACTGGGTTCCCGCAGTCGGAGCAACAGGTCTGACAGAAATTGCCTGAGTTGACAGAGAATTTCTGATAACCCTGAATCCTCTTCGAATTGAGACTGAGTCTGCCCTGCTGACTGCATAAGCAAGAATTGCAAATCTGTATTCCTGACCGTAAATGAAAGCGGTCTGTCCGCCGTAATTCTGTGCGTATTTCGTAGAAGTTAATGTAACACTTCGCGAAATACCGTGATTCGGAAAATTCGCCGGGACCGTCATCTTGTATGGCGGTACAATCGGATATGGTGCGTAATGGTCGTTACCTCCAACCTGAACGCCCGTGGCAAATGTATCTATTACCACTCCTATATTATTTCTTACATCAAATATATCAATTAGCGTAACATTTTCTGTTATTGTTTCGGGTTTTGTGAAGTCAGGATAACTGTTCAGAGTTTTATCAATTTCATAAATTTCATACCCTTCGAAATAATATATGTTTGAATCTTCCGCATCAAAGAATATAGAGTCCCAGTATCTGTAACTTTCCGAAATCGCACTCCAGTTGAAAGTAATATTACAATTTCCGGCAATAGTAGGAGTATAAGTAATATTAACAACCGGAGGTGGTGGTGGTGGTGTTACATTAAAGTTATTGTCATATATTAACTGTGCTGTTTTACTTAATGCTTTCAACTTTGTTACGGAATTCACATTAGTTCCTCCTCTTGCAACAAACTGAGCAAGTACAATATTTTGTGTGTCATTTGGCATATAAGTATAATCTTCTCTTCCTGAATTAAATATAAATCTTCTGTCGCCTAAAGGATTTACATTAATAATATTACCCGTATTGCCGCCGCAATTCTGCATCGAACCTTTATATTCCGTCCATCCTGCTCCTGTTTCAGGGTCTCCGGGATATACAAAAAACGTAGGTACCGGGGGACTTGCTAAAGGATTCATAAAATTGGAACTGTCTTTTTTAAGACCTCTAAGCATTAAATAAGCAGGGTACGGTTCACCGTTCGGGTCTGATTCACAAGGAGGCGGTGAAGAACCGGTATTTGTAAAGAACACAAACGATGTCAGACCAAGTGTATCGTTTGTCGCTTTGATAATCGGACTTTTGAAATAGTCCATACCAAAAGCAGGCGGTGCCTGACCGTAAACCGGGTCGTCATTATCACCATTGTAACAATATCCAAGATTAAGAGTTGTATCACAACCGATATAGTCATCTTCAGCCTGTCCTAAGTCAGGGTCAACAACGACACCCATATATGTTCTTGTCCAGGGACGGTTGCCTTTATTAATTACTACCCAGTTTAAAAACTGAAGGTCCTCGAGTCCCGGGCTGTTATAACACCAGGCAGTAAAATGAACTTCGGCATAAAGTAAAGGCGAATAAACACCTCCGCCGAAACCTTCACCAATACTCTTCTGGTCTGTGAAAGCATCCGTCATTGTCATAAATAATGTCTGGCTGGCATTTTCCTGACCTGCAAGGTCAATTCCGTTATCATAGACACCATTGTTATTTAAATCTACATAAGGTGCTCCGAATTCTACCATATAAGCCCAGTTCTCATAGTCAGGATTATTTCCCGCATTATCTCCGTATTTGATTTTATAGAGTTTAAATCTGCTGTCCTGAGACGGACCAACCGGGTCAGGAACACCTCCGGAAATTATATATCCCGGGGTATATTCTCCGGTATAGGATGCCATAACCTGTGCCATAGCAAATTTCTGGATACCGGATTCTGTTGAAGTATCAATGTAACATCCTATACTTAAACCTGCAGTGAAGCAGGCAAACTGATTTGTCCCTTTGGGCCACATAAAACTTGGCGTATTTTGCGCCCTCGGGTCCTGATTAAATATGCCTGAGTTGTAAAATATTGAACTGATATTGTTCCCGTCAAGGAATTGATACTGAAGCGGGGCATCGGGAGTCATTCGATTGATAAATGGGTCGCGTCCGCCCGGATTTTTCCTCGGTAAACTAAATGCATCAGTACACAATACAACAACTGCAAGCAGTATTGTTAGTATTTTTATTGTTTTAAATTTCATTTCTTTTTCTACAATTGATTAATAAAAAAATTCAATATTTTAGAAATTAACATTAACACCGAATCTTATCTGCCTTGGCGGACCCCAGTTGCTGAAGAATTTTATTCTTTCAGGCCAGAGTTGTCTGAACACCGGGTCGGTTTCATATCTTGACGCACCTGTTTGTGTCTGCAGGAATCCGTTGTCATAAGGTGTCCCTGTTCCGGGGAATACAGAATTAATAATTTCAGTGTTGAGCAGGTTTATTACATATACGTAGAAATTGAAATTCGCTTTGTATAATCTTATCGTCTTGTCTAACCTCATATCCAGACGGAAATGCCAGTCCATATATAATTCATTCTTTGCTGATGTTACGTAATCTCCCTGTGTTCCGGTAGCAGTATAAGATACTTCCGCTCTCGTATATGGTCTTCCGCTGTTGAAACTGAACAGTAAGTTCAAGCCCGTATTTTTAAGAACATCACCTAAGAATCCGCTCGGAACGTCGCTTTCACCGAACCTATAGTCAAGATTTATGTTTCCTGTATGTCTCTGGTCGTAATCAAGCGGATACACATATTGCGGTAATTCCTGAGTGGCGTCATTTGCAAGGTAGAATTTCGTGGTCGGGTCTGAACCCGTACCGCTTGCATAAGATAATGTATAAGCAACATCTACAGCAAGTCTGTTTGTCCTTCTCATACTGAAGTAAAAGTCAAGTCCTCTTGATATAGCAAAGTCAGTATTTCCGTATGTAACAAATCCTTTTGGGATTTTTGCAGGGTCAGTCGATACTACTCTTTGTGCACCGATAAGGTCGAGTGATTCTTTATAAAAGGCAGTAATACCTAAGTTAATATAATCGCCAACCTGCTGCTTGATGCCAATTTCGTACTGTGTTAATTTTGTCGGTTTCAATGATGCATTTTCAATCACATCCTGAAGTGCAGTTGTCAAGAAATTTTGGAGTGTTAACTGATTGACATATAAATAATTCAACTGCGGCATCTGAACCATTTTTCCGTATTGTGCGGCGAAGATGATTTTATCAGTAACCGGGAATGAGAATCCGAGTCTAGGACTCAGGAAAAAGTCCATTTTACTGTCTTCGAAATCATCGTCCGAGCCGGCGATACCATCATCACCCATAACATCTGTAGAAATAGATTTTAATACCTTAGTGTTCACATCGAAGAAATCAACACGAAAACCGCCGTTAAAATTGAAGTCGGAGAAACTAACTTTATCACGCACATAGAAACCTCCGACAATCGGATGTTTAGCATCACTTCCGTCGGCAATAGAGAACAGATTGTTGTTATTCGGGTCACCGAAAGTCGGGTCATAGGTTTTTATTTCATAACCGTATGTTTTCAGTCTTGCGGTGTTGGTCCCGTACCATCTCTGTAACGGGTCTGTAATTGAATAATCAGCCGTAACCGAAGGATAAATAGAAATTTTCCTTAATGTATGATATTTATATTCACCGCCGAATTTTATTTCGTGGTCGCCGGCTTTTTTAGTCAGTATTGCCCACGTAGCATCAACTTTTCCGCCGATATAACTGATATCGAGTTTTTCATAATAATCAATTACCCGATACGGAAGACCGTACAGGAAAGAAGTGTTTCCGTCAAGCGGGAGAACCTTCCCCTGCGCATTACTGGCACCATAGTATTGGAGTAAACCCGGGTTCCGTGCAGTATCACCGTACCAGGTAAAATTATCGCCGTGGTCAGGGTCAAATCGCTCGCTAAGAACGTCCATATAATTGCCCTGTAATTCAAAGAAGAAATTACTTCTGACATTTCCCGATATTCTGCCGAAAAACTGATAGTCATCAGTTTCAGTTACAGGGTTCTTCCAAAAGTTCTGGTAAACATTTGAACCGTAAGTAACTCTGCCTTTATTCATATTAACGGTTCCTCCGAACCTGAAATTCAACGGGATATTTGTACTCTGCAATTCCGTTAAATTAACATTCAGCCTTCCGTTCCATGAATAATAACCTGCTTCATTACCTTTTAATTCACCGTTCGGAATTATCGTAGGAACTTTATCAATAATCCAGGAGGCAATTGTCATCCTCGAAAATTGTCTTTCAAAACTTCCGAAGAAGTTAAATACTTTAGCAAGTTTTTCAGACGGAATAATCGGACCTCCGATATTAAGATTATAAAGGTTATAACCCTGAGATTTTGTATCAATCCATCTGCCTGTAAATTCATCGGTAATTAATTCCATTGAACCGGTATATCTGTCGGTTCCGCTTCGTGTTGAAACGTTAATAACACCGCTGAGCACATTTCCATATTCCGCTCCGAATCCGCCTGTAAGAACCGTAATTTCCTGCATCAGGTTATTCGGGATAAATGCTCTTGAAGAGCCATCCAGCGGGTTAGTCGTCTCAACACCGTCAACTATGATAATATTTTCGTTTGACCGTCCGCCTCTGATATTAATGCTTCCGCCTCTCTCATCCTGAACAACGCCGGCTGTCTTTGATGCTATGTTAGTAACACCGCGGATACCGGTATTCTGAATGTTCTGAGACTCGACGATACGGCCGGACTGTTCAACGTCAATACCTTTTCGTTTTGCTTCAATAATAATTTCCTCCGTAGTTATCCCGGCAGTGACAGAAAGTGTAAAATCAACTTTCGTCCGCTGGTCAACGGAGACTTTTACGTTTGTAACTTTTAAGTTATCATACCCGATGTAAGCAGCTTCAAGGACATAAGTCCCCACATCAACATTGAGTATGACATATTCACCATTATCATCGGTAACGGCACCCATCCTCGAGCCTTCGATTTTGATGGTTGCCCCGATAAGTGGTAATCCGTCTTTTGCATCCGTAACTCTACCGCCTAAACTTCCCGTTGACTGCGAGAAAGTAAGTGCAGGTATTAACAGGATTGCAAAAAATAGAAGGGAAACAATTTTAAGAATCGAATGATCCCTCATTTTTTCCTCCAATAAATATTTTGGTTTAAAAAAAGTTTTCCCTGCATTCTGAGAATGTTTATTCTCACTTCGAGGGTTTTTAGATAAGTTGTAATTTTTTTTTCGATAATATTAAACATTTTTTTATTCGAGTTTCCCGCACCTTCCGGTGCAGGAAACCCTTATAAAATAGTTTTTGATTATTTAATTAATACCATCTTCTTCGTGTCTTTGAAATTGCCTGCCTGAATTGAATAGAAATAAATTCCGGTTGACAGGTTTGAAGCGTCAAATGTATATTCGCTTGTTCCTGCATTAATTAATGTATTGTTAATTAATGAGGCAACTTCCTGACCGTTAATATTGTAAATCTTTAATGTTACATTGGTTGCTTTCGGTAATTCAAATCTGATTGTTGTTGACGGATTGAACGGATTCGGATAATTCTGTAATAATGAATAAGCATTCGGAATTTCAGTTGAAACATTCTTAACGCTTATTATTTCATTCTTCGGAATTTGAACTTTCATATAGAACTGCTGGGCGAGAGATTTTCCGTTTCCTGCACCCTGCACGAATGAACCCGGAATCGTATCAACAAGAATAGTCATGTTGAAATAGTAATATTGTGCATCCTGGTGATTGATTTTTGAAACTGCACCGTAAGTCCAGTCAAATCTCGGAGTTTCATAATTGAGTTTTATTGCAGTGCTCCAGGTGCTTCCACCGTCGCCTGATACTTTTGCCCAATAGTCTCTGTATGGTGTAGTATCTGCAGAGCCGCCTGCCAAGTCAGAAGGAACCTGAAATGCACAGAACAGTGCAACACCATCTGCCGACCTTCCGATAGTAGGACGGGCAAGTGTACTGTAAACGTCATTTGTACCGAAATTCGGATGATAACCGACATCACTTGTATCTGCAAGCACAATGCTTCTGTCAGGGTCTGAACCCGGAAGGGTTGTTGACCAGAATCTAATTTTTGCCGGTAAACCCGGGAAATAACTTCCTTCCCGTGTTATTTTTACTGTTTCAAATACTGCTTTCGGGTCTTCGCCTTTGTAAATCAAATTCAATCCTCTTAAACACCCGAGACTGTCTGTGTTGAAATTAGCGTGGAAAATCTTGAGCGGTGTTGACCATGTCATACCGTCATTTGTTGATTCAATGAAAAATGCATCGCCGTATGAATTCGGGTCAAGTACATCGTTAGCTTTATATAATAATCCGATTTTCGCACCACTTGCACTTTTTGCAACAGAATAAGTTTCTGCCTGGTCTCCGAGGAAGAATGTCCAGGGACCGAAATTATTTGTTTCCAGTGAATTTGAATAAATGTGAAACGCAGAGTCCGGACCGTTGGGAGAAGAAGCACCAACAAATTTTACTGTATTGGAAATCGAATTTGTTGCTTCCAGTCTGGGCCAGATGTAACCTACTGAACCCGGGCTCGGTGGATCTAATAAAGTAAATGAACCTAATCCCGGTGCTGCATCATAGTAATACTGCGTTCTCGTCGGAGCACCGCCGTTGGCACCGTGGTTAGCAATTAATGCATTACCTTCGGATGTACCTGTTATTGCACAGTAGCCGTTAGAAACCACACCTGCGTTGCCGATGAATGCCCAGGTCGTTCCTCCGTCAGCACTAAAGAAGTATTTCGAAATCCTTTGAGTAAATCCTTCATCACCATAATCACATACCATTAAAACTGAATGGATGTTATTAGTAGTGTTCGGGTCCTGCCAGATTTGCTGAGGAACCCCGTTTGATTGTAAATCATAAATCGTCTGACCGCCTGTCGGGGTATAGGTAATAGTCCAGGCTAAATCAGGTGCATTGACAACTTTTGTTATCACGCCGTTAATTATTGAAACCGAAGGTAAATTCGGAATGTTTGTCATTCTCGATTTATCTACTTTCATATCAATAACTTTTTCGCCGCCTATAGCATCTCCGATGATTTTCACCGAATATACTGAGCGTCCTAGTAAGTTTTTCTGAGCTTGTGTTAATGTTTGTGAACTCGCGATATTCACAGCCAAAACAAAAACAAAAGCAGAAAGAAGAATTTTTTTCAGCATTTTTATCTCCTTTTAATTTTAGTAAAAAATTTTTAATAATTTTTGTAAAATTCTAAAATAATTTAAAAGAACTTAGATTATTTCAATATAATACTAATTTAAAAAGTTGTCAATATAGATTTTTGTATTTAAAATGCATTTTTAATATGACTAAACTATTAAAAATCAACTAAAAAAATCATCAACTCGCATTTTTATTTCTGCCGGTAATTTCGTCCCTGTTTAGTGTATCTTGACATATTTGAGTAATGAAATTGCAGAAATACAAAAATATCGGTTTTATCATAAATTATAATATTAAATCAAAAAAATATTTCTCACGTAAATCCCAATATTTACAGTGCTTTTGCAGTCTTCTGACCATAATAAAATTCATTTCAGTATAATTATTTTTTTTGTACTCGTAAATTTACCCGCCTCCATCCGATAAAAGTAAATACCGCCCGGTAAATTCTTCGCATCGAATTTCACTTCGTGATTTCCTGCCTGAAAATTATCATTTACAAGAACCGTAACTTCTTTCCCTGTTACATCGAAAATTTTTAATTTAATTTTCACCGGATTTGAGTTCCGGAATTTGATATTTGTCGTTGAATTAAACGGGTTCGGATAATTCTGCGATAATGAATATATTTCGGTAATTTCGTTTGAAATTTTCTCAAAGCCTGTGGCAATTTTCGGGATACTTACTCTTATATGATATTGTTGAGCAAGTGATTGTCCGTTTCCCGGACTGTTAATAAAAGAACCCGGGATTGTATCTGCCTGAACTACAATATTGAAATAATAGAAATTAGAATCCCGGTCATTAACCTGAGAAACAGACGGATAAGCCCAATCCAGTCTTGGCGAATCAAAATTTATTTTTACGGCGGAACTCCATATAAAACCGCCGTCACCTGATACTTTTGCCCATATATCCTTATAAGGTGTTGTATCAGCAGAACCACCGGCAAAATCCGACGGCACCATAAACACACAGAATAATGCAATTCCATCAGAAGAACGACCAATAGCAGGACGGCATAATGTTCCCAGAACATCGTTTACCCCAAAATTAGGATGCCAGCCGACATCACTTGTATCTGCAAGCACGATACTTCTGTTCGGGTCCGACCCCGGAAGAGTTGTTGACCAGAATCTGATTTTTGCAGGCGCACCCGGAAAATAATTTCCCGCAGTAGTCTGCTTAATAGTTTCAAAAACTGCTTTCGGATATTCTCCCTGATAGACTAAAGATAAACCTCTTAATGCGGCAAGACTGTCAGTTATAAAATTTGCTTTAAAAATTTTTAAGGGAACTGACCAGTTTAATCCGTCATCTATTGATTCAACATAATATACATCCCCGTAATCAGCAGGTACTAATACTTCATTTGCTTTGTAAACAATACCGATTTTGGCTCCGCTTGTACTTCTTGCAATTGCATAAGTTTCCGCCTGGTCTGAATTAAAAAATTGCCACGGACCAAAATTATTTAAGGATAATGAGTTTGAATAACCCCTGAAAGTTGAATCAATACCGTTCATAGCACTTAAATAAACAAATTTTCTTGTATTTAATATGGAATTGGTCGCAACTACTCTTGGCCATACGCAGGGATTTAAGTTATTAGCAGGCGGGTTTAAAAGAGTAAATGAACCTAAACCCGGAGCAGCATCATAATAAAATTGCGTTCTTGTATTACCTCCTCCGTTTGCACCGTGATTTCCGATAAGTGCATTACCTTCCGAAGTTCCGGTTATAACACAGAAACCTGTTTTAACCATACCTGCCTCCGTAATAAACATCCAGTTCGTTCCTTTGTTGTGGCTGAAATAATATTTACTTCTTCGGTTAGTAAATGAAAGGTCGCCGTATTCTGCCGACATAAAAACGGAATGTATAAAGTCCTGTATTATCGGGTCCTGCCAGATTTGCTGGGGAGTCCCGTTGGACTGTAAATCATATATGGTTTGTCCGCCTGTCGGTTGATATGTTATAGTCCAGATTAAGTCCTGCATTATCACTTCCCGCGAAAGTTTTCCATTAGAAAATTTTACAGAGGGCAGATTTGGAATGTTTGTCATTACTGATTTATCAACTTTCATATCAATTATTTTTTCTCCGCCGATTGCATCTCCGGTAAATATAACCGAAAATATATTTCGTGAGAGTAATTCATTCTGCGATTTTGTTAAAGTCTGAGAATAAGTTAAACCCGCCGCTGATACTAACAGTAATAATAAAAATAAAATTCTTTTAACCATTTTATACTCCCTGTTAATTTAGTTTTCCGTTAATTGTTTGTTATACTTATATATGGATTGTTAATAAATTAAGATTAAATAACATATATGTCAATATAGATTTTTGTGTTACACCCTGACTTTCTTGCGGTTGATTCTGATTTTTGATATATAATAGAACGGATTAAGTTTTATCTGACACTTAACCGTAAAAAATCAACTAAAAATATTATTGATTTTCATTTTTATTTCGGTAATCATTTTTAACTCGCTTTCCGGAGTTTTTCCCCCGATGTGATTTGTTAAAATTACATTGTCGAGTTTCAGAAAACGTTTATCTATATCAGGTTCATTTCTGAAAACATCAAGTCCTGCATATCCGATTTTACCCGATTTTAAATTCGTTATCAGCGAATCTTCATCTATTACTCCGCCGCGTGAAGTGTTTATGAAAATTACTCCGTTCCTCATTTTATTGATTTTTCCCGCATCTATAAAATTTTCATTTTTTTTGTTAAGCGGAATGTGAACGGTTATGATATCGGAATTTTTTAATAAGTATTCTATACTCCTGAAGTTATAATGCCTGTATTTTTCCCTGACGCTCCTCTTTATATCGTTCGAAATAATTTTTGAACCGAAAGACCTGATTAATTTTCCTGTAAGCGAACCGACTCTGCCAAAGCCGATAATACCAACGGTTTTGTCTTTCAGTTCGCTCCTCGGAAAATCATAGAATCCAAAACGACCATTTCTTACAAGTTTATCGGAATAATTAATATTTTTCAGAATATTTAAAATAATACCGAGCGTTAATTCTGCAGCCGCCCTTGTATTTCCTGATTCGGAATTAATAATTTTGATTCCCTTCTTCACCGCATAAGCAGTGTCGATGTGATCAGTCCCTTTGGATAAAGTTGCAATTAATTTAATTCTGCAATCAGAAAGAAATTTTCTGTTAATTTTTCTCGTGCTTCTGATTATTAAACAGTCAACACCTTCCTGTTCACGGATTATCCCGTTATTGCTGATACCATAGGAATAAATAAGTTCAAACTTCTTTGGATTAAAAAAAATATTCAGGTCTGTACCGACTTTATCGGCAACTAATATTTTGATTTTACGGGAAATGATTTTTATTCTTTATTAAGATATTCTTCAATAATCTTAATCAGTTCATTTTTACCTTCCCCGGTTATTATGGAAAACGGAATATAATCAATGCACAGGTCTTCATTCTTGACGATTTTTGCTATTCTGTAAATCTGTTTTTCCATTTTGTTGCGTGAGATTTTATCCGCTTTCGTAAGAACAACCGCATAAGGAATTTCATAGTACTCAAGCCAGCTTATCATTAATTCATCAAGGTAAGTCGGTTCGTTTCTCGAATCTATTAGAACGAATACAACTTTTACATTCTGCCTCTCGCTTATGTAGTCTTCCACGAGTTTCCGCCACCCTGCTCTGATTTGCTCGGGAACTTTAGCATAACCGTAACCGGGTAAATCAACCAGATAGAATTTCTCGTTGATTAAAAAATAATTGAGTTGTTTAGTTTTTCCCGGAACCGAACCTATTTTAGCAAGATTCTTTTTATTACAAATTTTATTAATCATCGAGGATTTCCCCACATTCGACCTTCCTACAAAAACAAATTCCGACAGCACAGATGAAGGCAATGTCCTCAAATCGTAGATACTGTTTATAAACTCTGCTGAAATGATTTTCATAATAAGCTTTCTGTCAAAAAAACCTTAACTCCGTTTTAAAATACAATATTGAAAAGTTAAGGTATCAATTTTTTCTGATTTATTTTAATTTCCGTAAAATAATTGTAAAAATAGTGATAAAATAAATCTTAATAAATGCAATAATTATTTCTTTGCAGTCTCTTTCTTTTTCTTGTCTTCTTCTTTTTCTTTCTCTTTACCCTTTTTCTTAGCAGCTTTTTCCTTTGCCTTTAAATCAGCAGCGACGTCATAATCAACAAATTCGATAATTGCCGTATCAGCACCGTCACCCTGCCTGAATCCCGTCTTCAGAATTCTTGTATAGCCGCCCTGTCTTTTTGAAACTTTTTTTGCAATATCATTGAATAAAACATTTAAAGCTTCCTTGTCTTTTATAAATTTCCTTGCTTCTCTTCTCAGATGAACACTTTTTTCCGGTTGTGATTTTATATGCTTGAAAGCGGTTTTTGCTTTTGTTACAACAGGTTCTATGTATGTTCTTAACTCTTTTGCTTTTGCTACGGTAGTTCCGACTCGCTTGTGTAAGATTAAAGAGACTGCAAGGTTTGATAACATAGCCTTTTTATGACTTGCCGTTCTTTTTAATTTTCTGCCTTTTTTTCTGTGTTCCATTTTTTTCGCTTTAGATTATTACACGCAATATTATTTGTTCTTCTCTTCATCGAGATATTTCGAGACATCCATTCCGAAATTCAATCCGAAACTGTCAATGAGTTCTCCTAACTCTGCTAAGGACTTCCTGCCGAAATTTCTGAAATGGAGCATTTCGGATTCATTCTTGCTGACTAAATCTGCGATGGTTTTTATTTCTGCCGACCTTAAACAGTTCTGCGACCTGACGGACAAATCAAGTTCGTCAACAGGAGTGAGTAATATTTTCTTGATTTTTTCGAACTGCTCGTCTTCCTGGTCCTGCTCGACGGCTTTATCTTCAGTATCGGGACCAAGGTCAAGGAAATACTGAACGTGGTCTCTCATAATTCTTGCCGCCTGCAGTAATGCTTCATCGGGAGTAATCGAACCGTCAGTCCAGATTTCCAGTATGAGTTTTTCATAATCTGTCCTCTGTCCCACGCGTGTATTTTCTATTGTGTAATTTACCTTCGTAACGGACGAGAAAAGTGAATCGACCGATATGAAACCGAGGGGTAATTCGTTCTTTTTATTCTCTTCAGCCGGTACATATCCGATTCCGGTACCGAGTCTGAACTCAACGTTAAGTTTTGCATCTTTGTTTAACGTGGCAATGTGTATTTCGGGATTTAAAATTTCATAATCAGCCGTCGCATCCTGAATATCTTTTGCCGTAAATTCTTTCGGACCGGTAAGTTTGAATTCAATTTTACTTGATTTCTTTGTAATATCTTTAAATCTGACTTCTTTCAGATTTAAAACTATTTCGGATAAATCCTCAACTACGCCTTTGATAGCAGTAAATTCGTGAGGTATATCATTTACCTTTATTGATGTAATTGCTGTACCGGATAAAGATGAGATAAGAATTCTTCTTATTGAATTACCAATTGTAACTCCGTATCCTCTTTCAAGGGGCTGAAGAATAAATTTCCCGTATGTACTGCTGTAAGATGATTCATCCTGCACCAGTTTTTCCGGCATTTGTAAATGATTGATCTTCATTTATTATTTGATTTAAAAATTTAATTAATAAATTCTATTTTGAATATAACTCAACAACGAGTTGTTCGTTTCCTACAAACGGAACCTGGTCTCTCTCAGGAACTGACAGGAAAGTACCGGTCATATTTGCTTTATCGAGCGATAACCACGGAACCAGCATATTATCTTTCATTCTTTTCATTGCATCATGAAATACAGGAAGCTTCTTGCTCCTGTCCCTTACTTTAATTACATCTCCAGCTTTTAAACTTACCGACGGTATATTAACTACTCTGCCGTTCAGCGTTAAATGCCTGTGCAATATCAACTGTCTCGCCGCTTTTCTTGAAGGTGCAAGTCCGAGTCTGTATAATGTATTATCAAATCTTCTTTCAAGAAGTTTTACCAGATTCTCACCCGGTACTCCTTTTTTCTTCGCTGCAATTTCAAAGTAATTGCGGAATTGTTTTTCAAGCAAACCATAAGTCTTTCTGATTTTCTGCTTTTCTCTTAACTGTATAGCGTAATCAGTTATTCTCGGTTTTCTGCTTTTACCATGCTGTCCGGGCGGAAAATTTCTGTTATTCTCTATCGGACATTTATCGGTGTAACATTTCAAGCCCTTTAAAAATAATTTCTGCCTCTCTCTTCTGCAAAGTTTGCAATTTGCGTCTGTATATCTTGCCAAATTATTTTGAATTTAAATTATTTTTTAAAATATTTTTTTATACTCTTCGTTTCTTAGGAGGTCTGCATCCGTTATGCGGCAAAGGAGTAATATCCTTAATTACCGATATCTCTAGTCCGGCAGTATTTAATGCCCTGACCGCAGCATCCCTGCCTGAACCTACTCCTTTTATCAGTACTTCCACTTTTCTTAAGCCCAGTCCGAATGCCTCTTTGGCTGCAGATTCGGCGGTCAACTGTGCCGCAAAGGGAGTATTCTTCTTCGAACCTTTAAATCCCATCTTTCCCGATGAAGCCCAGGAGATTGTATTTCCGTATAAATCCGTGAGCGTTACTATTACATTGTTGAACGTAGCTTTAATATGGGCAACACCGTTCGCATCTACCTGAATTTTTTTCTTTGCTTTTTTATATGTCTTTGCCAATTGCTGAATTTTATTTAATTAAATTTTATTGATTATTTCTTCGCTGATGCCTTTTTCTTTCCGGCAACAGTTTTCCTCTTGCCTTTCCTTGTTCTGGCATTGGTTCTTGTCCTCTGACCTCTGACAGGTAAGCCTCTTCTGTGACGCTTGCCCCTGTATGTACCGATGTCTATCAGTCTCTTTATGTTCATCTGAACTTCTGACCTCAGTGAACCTTCGATTTTCATTGAAGCTATCTCACCTCTGATTGCATTTACCTGCTCATCTGTCAGATTTTGCACTTTTATGTTTTCATCTATTGCTAATTTCTTTAAAATTTTTTCAGAGGTTGACTTTCCAATGCCAAAAATTGAGGTTAAACCTATTACTATCCTTTTATTTTTCGGAAGGTCTATACCGCCTATTCTTGCCAATTTTTTATCTCCTGTTTTTTAATTTTTTCAAGTGTGATTTTAGCCCTGCCTTTGTTTATGCTTGGGGTTCGTGCAAATTACTCTTATTACACCTTTTCGTTTTATTATTTTGCATTTATCACACATCTTTTTTACTGAACTTCTTACTTTCATTATTTTTTTATTTATACCTGTATGTTATTCTGCCTTTTGTTAAATCGTATGGTGACAGTTCTACCGTAACTTTATCACCCTGAAGTATTTTAATATAATTCATTCTCATTTTGCCTGAAATATGAGCCGTAATTATATGTCCGTTTTCAAGTTTTACCTTGAAAGTGGTATTCGGAAGTATTTCCGTTATTATTCCGTCAACCTTTATTGTATCCTGTTTTGCCAAATAAAATTTAAGTTAATATTTCTGCTTCTCCGTTTGTTATTAATATTGTGTGCTCAAAATGAGCAGACGGCTCGCCATCTCTTGTTACTATAGTCCATCCGTCGTTCAATGTCATGACCTCATGCGTTCCGTAATTTATCATAGGCTCAATTGCAATTGTCATTCCTTCTCTGAATTCAAAATTATTACCTCGTGAATAAAAATTAGGTACTGCAGGTTCTTCATGAAGTTTTTTCCCTATGCCATGTCCAACAAGAACTCTGACGACACCAAAACCGTTGCTTTCACAGAGTTCCTGTATTGCATAGGAAAGGTCGTTCATCACATTACCGGCTCTTGCTTCTGCTATGCCTAAGTATAATGCTTCTTCCGTAATGCGGAGTAATTTATTCTTCTTGTCGGATATCTTGCCTACTGAGAATGTATATGCGGAATCACCGAAATATCCGTTTTTTAGAACTCCGACATCAACAGAAACTATATCGCCTTCTGCAAGTTCCTTGTCTCCCGGTATTCCGTGCACTACTTCATCGTTAATTGAAATACATGCAGCCGCAGGAAAGGGTTTAACTTTCTTATTCCCGCCATATCCTTTAAATGCGGGAACAGCATTTCTTGAAACGATGAAATCTTCTATTTCAGAGTTAAGTTCTTTGGTCTTAACTCCGGGTTTTATGTACTGCTTTATATGTTTAAGAACTTCTGATACAATTTTACAACTCTCCCTTATTAAATCAATTTCTTTTTTTGTCTTGATTAAACCCATTAAAAATATCTTCTGGATTTTAATTTTGAACCTTTCATAAATCCATCGTAATGTCTCATCAGTAAATGTGATTCTACCTGCTGAAGTGTATCTAATGCAACTCCTACCACAATTAATAAACTTGTTCCGCCGAAAAACTGTGCAAGTCCCTGCGTAACGCCCAATTTCCCCAGTATTGTTGGAATAATCGCTACAAAAGCCAGAGCAATTGCACCCGGTAAGGTTATTTTTGTCAATATATTATCAATGAAATCCGATGTGGGTTTACCGGGTCTTACACCGGGAATAAAACCTCCCTGCTTTTTCATATTATCCGCAACGTCCTTTGGATTGAATGCTATCGCAGTATAAAAATACGTGAAGAAAATTATCATCAGTGCGTATATAATCGAATAAAACCAACTTGTATAATTGAAGTATTCAGCAACACCTCTCATAAATTCACTTTCGGGAAAGAAAGATAAAACAGTATTGGGAATAAACATTATTGACTGTGCAAAGATAATAGGCATAACACCGGCAGCGTTAACTTTCAAAGGTATGTACTGGGTTACTCCGCCGTATACTTTTCTGCCGACTACTCTTTTTGCATATTGAACGGGAATCTTTCTGGTTGCAACCGTTAAAGCAACTACTCCTGCAATGACAAGTAAAAAGGCGATGAAATAAATAATTTCAATTAGAATATTCCTGTCGGTATTAGGGTCTGCAAGTAATAAATATTCCGAGTACAATGCATAGGGGAACCTGTCAATTATACCTATGAAAATGATTAAAGAAATACCGTTTCCGATTCCTCTTTCGGTAATCTGCTCGCCCAGCCACATCATAAATATGGTTCCTGAAGTTAACAGTATAACCGTTGACATAGTAAAAACCATCGGCGATATATCAGGGATAACGATGCCTTCACCTCCGACATTTCTTGAATAAATCTGTACACTCACACCCCAGGCTTGAAGTAAAGCTACTGGAACAGTTCCGATTCTCGTTAACTGATTTATTTTTTTCCTTCCTTCTTCACCTTCTTTCTGCAGTTTCTGAAAATACGGGAATACTGCACCGAGAAGCTGAATGATAATTGATGCACTGATATAAGGCATAATACCGAGAGAAAAAACAGCCGCTTTACTGAATGCACCTCCTACAAACAAGTCATAAAGACCAAGTAAATCCGTCGCTGACGATTGTGTTGACTGGTCAAGGATTTTCCCGACATCAATACCTGGAAGCGTTATATGCGCTCCTACACGAACTACAAAAAGAAGAGCAAGAGTAAATAAAATTCTTTGTCTTAACTCTTCAATTTTGAATATATTTCTGAAACTCTCTATAAATCCACTCATATTTTAACCGCTTTTCCTCCGAGATTTTCAATTTTTGATACGGCACTCTTCGTGAATGCGTCTGCTGTGATTTCAATTTTAACTTTTAACTCCCCGTTCCCGAGAATTTTAAGCGGACTGTTTTTATCCTTAATGATTTTGGATTTTAATAAAAACTCTTTGTTGATTGTTGTTCCATTTATTTTTCCTGAATCAATTAATTTCTGGATATCCCCTACATTCAGGATTGTAAAATCAACCCTGTTTATATTTCTGAAACCGAATTTTGGCACGCGCCTTTGTAAAGGCATTTGTCCTCCCTCAAACCAGGCTCTGTGTTTATATCCTGACCTTGACTTCGCTCCCTTATGACCCCTTGTCGAAGTTCCGCCATATCCGGAACCCTGACCTCTACCAACTCTTTTTCTTTTTTTTCTTGCGCCTTCGGCGTATTTTAAGTTACTTAGTATGTGCATATTTAAATTAAACATTAAAAAGACCCCTCGTTTTCACAAGGGGTCTGTTTGAACTAATCTGATGTGTTTATTTCTTGAAATTGTATGATGCTGAAATCATACCAAATAAATCGTTTGATTGTCCTGTAAATACATACGGACCCTGTTTCAGTAATCTTTCACCAATTGTTCCGTCAATGCTGAATCTTCCGAAATTCAAGCCAAGACCCATTGTAATAGTCTGAGTTGCATCAGACGCATACTGATAATTCCATACATTGTTCGGAGTTACCGCTACAACGGTTACCTTGTCACTAAAAACTGCTCTTGAATATCCCAGTCTACCTGTTAACCAATCTGTAAAGCCCCACTCGAGACCAAGATTGAATTGAGGTAATCTCATTGATGAATATTCAAACGCGTCTGTTACTTGATATGTGCTATATCCGAATGACAAACCGCCCATCATCAAACCGTCATCGAGAACCGGCATATTTATACCTGCACCGATTGCGAAGTCCATATTCTTTATTTCATTTCCTGCAACACCGCCAGTATTCGGTGTCCAGTTGAACATTCCGAAACTTGCATACGGTACAAATGCAATACTTGAACCTTTTGCAAGGTAGAATTTACCTCTCAGGAAAGCACCAAGTTGCAGTCCGCCATCAGTTTTACTGTCGGCAATATTCGTATCAGTATTGGTGTATTCATACGAATTGATTTTTACATCAACTGCGCCTTCGAATAAATTCTTGTCGAATTTAATGACTGTTCCGATTGTACCTCCGAGAACCATAGAACTCCATTCCTGATCAACACTGTTAATTGTGGAGTCCATTTTCCAGGACGCGATGTAGGGGGCAAGACCAAGAGAAAAATCTTTTGTTGCATAAGCAAATAAAAGTTTGAACGGAACTATCGGTTCTGCAACACTGGGAGCGAATCCTCCTGTCCCGACAAATTCATTCCATCTGTCTTCTCTTTTGTTCAAGACCATACCAAGACTGACGTCTTTGGAAACGCCGAAATTGACTGCTCCAAATTGGCTTGATAACTGAAAATCATTAATCACGTCACGACCGATATCACCGAAAGTATAATTATGGTAATAACCAGCCCATGCCGGATTTCTGTTAATATCAATTGAAGCATCCCATAAAAATGGATTGTAACCTAAGGCTTCAAATCTGGCTGTCCCGCTCGGGATAGACTGTGAGAATGAAACATTAGTGAACATTAAGACTACGAAAAAAATAGAGAGTAGAATTTTTACTGCTTTCATGTCTCTTCCTTTCCTTTAATTTTTTAAATTGTTTTTTAAGTACATTTCCGTAATTTTGATTTTTTTAGGTTTTGGAGGCGAACTCCAAAACCAAAGAAACCATTTTTATATATTTTATTTAACTTCAACTTTTATTAAATGTCTCACTACTTCAATCATACCTCTTATCTGCGGTGTATCTTTTTTCTCAACAGAATGGTGAAGTCTTCTCAACCCTAATGCTTCAATTGTTCTTTTCTGCTTTTCGGGTCTGTCTATCGTGCTCTTTAATTGTGTTATTTTTAAAACTTTTTCCATTTATAATAAATAAACTGAATTAAATAGTAAATAATTCCTGTAATGTCATTCCCCGTCTGTCACTTGCGGCTCTGGCGTCATAAAGACTTTTTAATGCATTAACTGTTGCTTTAACAACATTATGGGGATTTGAAGAGCCTAATAATTTTGTTAACACATCCGTAACTCCTGCCGCTTCCATAACCGCCCTTACTCCGCCGCCCGCAATTATTCCTGTTCCCGGTGAAGCAGGCTTCAATAATACTTTTGCAGCGCCGTATTTTCCGATTATTTCAAACGGTATTGTTCCTTTCATAACAGGTACTTCTATTATATTTTTTCTTGCATCTTCCACACTTTTTCTAATAGAATCAGTGACTTCGTTCGCTTTTCCAAGCCCGTATCCTACGTGTCCGTGTCCGTCTCCAACCACACTTATTGCATTAAAACTGAATCTTCTGCCGCCTTTAACAACTTTTGCAACTCTTCCTATGTATACAAGCTTTTCCTTTAACTCTAACTCTCCGGCTTTTATGTATTTTTTTGCCATTTAAATTTTCTAAAATTAACTACTTAAATTAATAAAATCAACTCATTTTTTTATTGTTCTCAGGGGAGGATTCGAACCTCCACTAACGGCTCCAAAGGCCGCTGTCCTGCCATTAGACGACCCGAGAATAATTTCAAATAACTTTGTAAATATACAAAATTTATTTAAAACTTTAAACCACCTTCTCTTGCACCGTCTGCAACGGCTTTAACTCTGCCGTGATATAAGTACCCGTTTCTGTCAAAAACAATTTTCTCAATTTTCTCGGATTTCGCTTTCTCGGCTACTAATTTACCCAGTAATTTACTCTTGGAAATTTTTGTCTTTTCCTTGCTTAATGTCGCCTGAACGTCTTTATTTATTGAATTTACGGACAACAGTGTCCTGTGGTTTACGTCATCAATAAGTTGAGCATATATGTGATTTAAACTTCTGAATACAACTAATCTCGGTTTGTCAGGAGTGCCTTTAATTCGCTTCCTGATTTTTAGTTTAATTTTATCTCTTCTTGTTTTTATTTTTTTCTTTTTCACTTCTAACTATATTATATATTAAATTATTTTGCCGCTGTCTTTCCAGCTTTTCTTCTTATGAATTCTGTATCGTATTTTATTCCTTTACCTTTATAAGGTTCCGGTTTTCTGAATGACCTTATCTTTGCCGCTATTGCACCCACAAGTTGTTTGTCTATTCCGGAAATTATTATCTGCGTCGGCACAGGAACTTCAAGTTTTATTTCCGACGGAGGTATAAATAATATCGAATGCGAGTAGCCGAGTTGAAGAATCAGTTTGTTTTCATTTTTGAGTTCCGCCTTGTAACCGATTCCTACCAGTTCCAGTTTTTTCGTATATCCGTCAGTACAACCTGTTACCATATTCTGTAATAATGACCTGTATAACCCGTGTAATGCCCGTGTCTTTTTCATTTCATTCTTTCTCGAAAAAACAACTTCATTTTCTTTAATTTCAACATCAATCAAATCATCAACCTCAATTGACAATTTTCCTTTTGGTCCGCTTACTTCAATCGAATTTCCGGTTTTGGTTATTTTAACGTCTTTGCTGAAAGTAACCGGTTTTTTTCCTATTCTGCTCATAATACTATTTCTATATAATTGTTAATTACTGATTATAAATTACCATATATAACATATAACTTCGCCGCCTATACCGAGTGCACGTGCCTGCTTATCCGTCATCAGTCCTTTTGATGTTGATATAACGGCAACACCAAGCCCGTTCCTCACTCTCGGTAATTTTTCCGCGCTGATGTATCTTCTGATGCCCGGTTTGCTTATTCTCTTCAACCCGTTTATTACGGATGTCTCGTTCGAATATTTAAGTCTTATTGAAATATACTTTTTATTGTTAACATCAATTTCCTTGAAATCCGTTATAAGCCTTGCATTTAATAATATTTCCGTCAAATTATTCTTAAATTTCGAATAAGGAATATCAACTGATTTTTTCTCAGTTTTCACGGCATTTCTTATTCTCGTTAAATAATCTGCAATGGGATCGGTCATTGACATAATTTATAATACTTTAATTTTTTAAATTTACCAGCTTGATTTCATAATTCCGGGTATCTTGCCTTGCAGTGCAAGTTCTCTGAAAACCAGTCTTGATACACCGAATTTTCTGTAATATCCTCTTGCTCTTCCGGTTGAATTGCATCTGTTATGTAATCTTGTGGCACTGCTGTCTCTGGGTAACTTCTGTAATGCTTTCCAGTCGCCTTTTTCTTTTAATTCTTTTCTTTTTTGTGCGTATTTATTGACTAAATACTCTCGTCTTTTTTGTCTCGCAATTAATGATCTTCTTGCCATTTATTTCTTAATTGTTTTGTTGTTTAGTTAAAAATGGAAATCCGAATAACTTTAATAATTCAAATGCTTCTTCATCCGTTTTCGCGGTTGTCGTTATTGTAACATCCATCCCGCTTATTCTGCTTATATTATCTACATTTATTTCGGGAAATATAATTTGTTCCTTTATTCCTACTGTATAATTGCCTCTCCCGTCAAAACTTTTATCCGATAGACCTCTGAAATCTCTGATTCTCGGGATAGATACATTCACAAACTTATCGAAGAATTCATACATCCTGTCATTCCTTAAAGTTACTCTAACCGCAATATTCATTCCTTCCCTGAGTTTAAAGTTCGAAACTGATTTCTTTGCCTTCACGATTACCGGATGCTGACCTGTAATCATTTCAATCTCTTTAACCGTATTTTCAATTAATTTAGGGTCTGCAGTTGCGGCGCCTACTCCGACATTTATACATATTTTATTAATTTTCGGTACCTGCATTACATTTTTATAACTGAATTTTTTCATCAACTCGGGAACGATATTTTTTCTGTAAACTTCAAGGAGTCTGACCGGGACTTTCTCTTCGGTATAATCTTCTTTAGAAGCTTTTTTATCGCTCTTTTTTGATTTACTAACCTTTGCAGTACTGGATTCTTTTTTTCTGTCTTCTTTGGATTTCGCCATAATTTAATTAACTTAAAATGATTTCTCCTGATTTTTGACTTTTTCTCATTCTCTTTGTTTTTCCGGTCGTTTCATCTTTAATTACTTCCATTCCGATTCTTGTCGGTTCGCTTGTTTTGGGACAAATTAACATTACTTTACAAATATTTATCGGGGCTTCCCTCCTGATTATGCCGCCCTGCTGATTTTTCTGCGACGGTCTCGTGTGTCTGTGAATAATATTCACGCCTTCAACAATAACTTTCCCTTTCGCTCTGTCTATATAGAGAATTTTTCCCGTTGCTCCTTTGTAATTACCCGATATTACTTTTACTAAATCATTCTTTTTTAATCTTGATTTTGTCATAATTTTATTCTTTTATATTACTTCCGGTGCTAATGAAACTATTTTCATAAATTGTTTTTCTCTGAGTTCCCTAGCAACCGGACCGAATATTCTTGTTCCTCTCGGCTCGTTCTGATTGTTTAATAAGACTGCTGCATTTTCGTCGAACTTTATATAACTGCCGTCTTTTCTCCTTGTCTCTTTTACTGTTCTTACGATAACCGCTCTTGAAACTTCACCTTTCTTTACCGCTCCTCCGGGTATAGCCGATTTAACCGTTACAACGATTATATCACCTACTCCGGCATACCTCCTGTCAGAACCGCCTAAAACTCTGATGCATCTTATGGATTTTGCTCCCGAATTATCTGCTACTGTTAAATTGGTTTCTTCCTGTATCATTTTAAATATTGCTTATAGTTTCAAATTCTAAAAATTATTTGGCTTTTTCAAGTATTTCCACCAGCCGCCATCTCTTCTTTAAACTCAGCGGTCGGGTTTCCATTATTTTTACCGTATCGCCTATATTGCATTCATTTTTTTCGTCGTGAGCCATAAACTTCGTTGTGCGTTTATAAAACTTTTTGTATAGAGGATGAATAACTCTTTTCTCAACCGCTACCACAATTGACTTATCCATCTTATTACTGACTACTTTTCCTATTCTTACTTTACGCATATTCCTTTTAACGGAATTTTTCATTTCCTCTTCAGGGGTTTGATTTTCGTTCTTTACTGTTTCTTCGTTCATCACTTGTTTTATTGAGTTATTATTTCTTTTCTTCTGTTTTCTCTCGTTCTTTCAAAATTGTAAGTATTCTTGCAATTGTCTTCTTTGTGTTCATCAAAGACTTATTGTTTTCCAGCTGCCCTGATGTATGACTGAATCTGAGATTATCCAGCGCATCGTAATTCTCTTTCAGGGTATTCAATAAATCCTTTGTTGATAATGATTTTATTTCGTATAATTTCATTTAATTAATTATATTATGAAACTCTTTTAACAAATTCAGTTTTAATCGGCAGTTTATGAGAGGCAAGCCTGAACGCCTCTCTTGCGACAGTTTCAGAAACACCGTCAATTTCAAAAAGAATTTTCCCGGGCTGTACTACTGCTACCCAGAATTCCGGTGCTCCTTTTCCCTTACCCATTCTTGTTTCAGCAGGTTTTTTAGAAACAGGCTTATCCGGGAACAGTCTTATCCAGACTTTTCCGTCTCTTTTCATATATCTTGTCAATGCTATTCTTGCTGCCTCTATTTGTCTGTCGGTTATCCATGCAGGTTCCATTGTTTTCATTCCATAACTGCCGAATGAAACGAGATATCCTCTGCCGGCTTTACCTTTTCTGTTCCCTCTCTGGGATTTTCTGAATTTTACTCTTTTTGGCATTAACATATTTGTTCGCTCTCCTGTTGATAAAATTTAAATTTTTTCGCCACGACAAATCCATACCTTTACTCCTATTGTACCGTATATTGTATGTGCTGTTACAGACGCATAATCAATATCCGCTCTTAAAGTTTGCAATGGAATTCTGCCTTCTTTATATTGTTCCGAACGGGCAATTTCCGCTCCTCCTAACCTGCCGCTGCACATTACTTTAATTCCTTCTGCTCCTGCTCTCATCGTTCCCGTTATTGCTCCTTTCATTGCCCTCCTGAAAGACACACGATTGGCTAATTGTGCCGCAATATTTTCTGCCACTAAAGTTGCATTTAACTCAGGTTTCTTGATTTCATTTACATTAATCTTAACTTCTTTATTGGTTACTTCTTTGATTTCCTTTTCAAGCTTTGATATTTCATTCCCGCTTTTTCCTATAACAAATCCGGGTCTGCTGGTAAATATTGTAAGAGTAATCTTCTTCAACGTCCTTTCTATAACTACTTTTGCAACACCTGCCTTCTCAAGTCTTTTCCTGAGATAATCCCTTATCAGTGCATCTTCCTTTAATTTTCCTGAAAAACTTTTATCATCATACCAGTTTGAATCCCAGGTGGATATTACTCCTAATCGAAAACCTATTGGATGTGTCTTTTGTCCCAAAAATTCTCCTTAAATTATTTTATTCTTTTTTATTTGTTTTTTTTGATTTGCTTTTTTTCTGCTTTTCCTTTTTATCATCTGACTTTTCCGTCTCAGTATCCGCATTTTCAGTTTTTTCTTTTTTTACTTTTGGTTTTGTTGTTTTTCTCTTTGCTGCCGAAGGTTTTTTTATTTCATCTTCTTTTTTCACTTTAGTCTTTTTTGGCGGCTTTTCATCCTTTACTGTATCGGTTTCAATTTCTGCGGATTTTTTTACTGTTTTAGATTTAGGTTTCGGTTCCGGTTTTGCCGGTTTGACTTTCTTTGTTTTCGTTCCTTCGGGAGTTTCTACATTTTCAACTACTATTGTCAGATGCGCCGACCTTTTCCTTATCCGGAATGCCCTGCCCTGAGGTGCCGGCAATAATCTCTTTAATGTTGGTCCCGGATTTACATAAATTTCTTTAATAAATACATCTTCCGTGTCAATCTTACCTGTATCAAGTGCATTTAAAAGATTATTGTATGCTGACTTCAATGTTTTTTCAATTTCCTTCGAAGCATGTTTTTTTGAATATTTTAATATATTCAGACTTTCTTTAACACTTATATTTCTAATGAGTTCAACTAACAATCTCATTTTTCTCGGTGATGAACCGATATATTTTTTTACTGCTCTTGCTTCCATTATTTCTTTGTCCCTCCGGCTTTTTCTTCTTTTCTTTGTCCGGAATGAGCCCTGAAAGTCCTCGTGTGGGCAAATTCTCCTAATTTATGACCTACCATATTTTCTGTAATGAATACGGGTATGAACTTGTTGCCGTTGTGTATAGCGAATGTATGACCTATAAATTCCGGCGGTATGGTACAAGACCTCGACCAAGTTCTGATTACTTTCTTCTGGTTCTTGGAATTTAATGCTGAAACTTTTTCCAGTAAAGTAAAATCGATATATGGACCTTTTTTAAGTGAACGAGACATTATTTCTTCCTCTTTTTAACAACAAATTTATCGTTAATATTTTTCTTCTTTCTAGTTTTATAACCTTTAGCGGGCAATCCCCACGGACTAACGGGATGACCGCCGCCCGAAGTTTTTCCCTCGCCACCACCCATCGGGTGGTCAACCGGATTCATAGCAACTCCTCTTACATGAGGTCTTATGCCAAGCCATCTTGAACGTCCTGCTTTACCTATACTAATATTCTCGTGGTCAATGTTTCCGACAACACCGACTGTGGCTTTACATACGCTGCGTATCATTCTCACTTCACCCGACGGTAACTTAATCTGGCAGTAATTATCATCTTTCGCTATTATCTGTGCTGAAGTACCTGCACTTCTCACGAGCTGTGCACCCTTACCCGGCTTCAGTTCAATATTATGAATGAATGTTCCTACCGGAATTGCCGATATCTGCATCGTATTACCGGTTTTTATTTCCGCTTCGTTTGATGACTGTATCGTTTCTCCTGTTTTAATTCCGTCAGGAGCAATTACATAAGTCTTTTCACCGTCGGCATACTGAATTAATGCTATCCGGGCATTCCTATTCGGGTCATATTCAATGCTTAAAACTGTTGCTTCATCACTTCTTGTTCTTTTAAAATCAATAATTCTGTATTTTCTTTTATGACCGCCGCCTCTATGTCTCGAGGTTATCCTGCCTTTGTTATTTCTTCCGCCGGATTTTTTCAGCGGTGCCGTTAACTTCTTTTCAGGTTTGTCTTTCGTGATTTCTTCAAACGATGATATACTATAATATCTTGTTGCCGGTGTTACCGGCTTTAACTTTCGTAAAGCCATTATTAATTAATTAATTAATAGATAAAGAGCAAATTTTACAAAACTTCAAGTTAAAAAATATACAATTTAAAGTCAATATATTTATATATACAATTCAAGAAGATTGTCTCACATTTAATGTTATGTAAATCATCTTTTCATATAATTATATTAAATAAATTTTCAATAAAAAAGTACTTCAAAAAAATAATTTTTAAAATAAATCTGCAAGAGGGTATTAAGATAAAACGGGGGACAATATTTCTTAAAAATTAATTCCGCAAAAAAAATTTCCGAAGTTTAAATAATTTCTGCGGAAAAAATATAACACTGAACAGTGATTTGTGTAAATCATTCGGACAGTTCATCCTGAGAAATAAATCACAGCGGAAACCGTGATATCAATTTTTCGGGATTGCTAATTAAAAATAGATTTAGTGTTTTTTTCTAAAAAGGAGAATCATGAATTGCCCAAAGTACAAATCGCTTAATTACGTTAAAGACGAAATAGTAAAAAATAAACAACGATATTTATGTAAAGATTGTAAATATAGATATACGGTACAGCACAGAGGTGTATAAAAATCAATAAAAACCTTAGCAATACAAATGTATATTGAGGAATTAGGATTTAGAAGTATAGAAAGAATATTGAAGATTAGTAATGTATCTGTATTGAATTTGATAAGAGCATTGGGAAAACAAGTTCAAGAATAAAGAAAAACTGAGAAAGAAATAGAAATTATAGAGATGGATGAACTTCATACCTATATACAGTCAAAAAAAAACTATTGTTGGGTCTAGATTTCTGTTGATAGGATTGGTCACCGATATATCGATTTCGTGCTTGTTGGAACGGAAACGGGAATGAAATTTTATGATAAAATATCAGTCAATAATCCGAAAGCCTACTTTATGAGTGATTATTGGAAAGCTTATGATGAATTTATACGGGGGTGTAAAAAAAATTGTGTAAATGATTAATAAAGAAATTATTATGTTGAGGAAGAGATGAAAGAGTAGGATTTTCCCCCGAGG
>JAFGII010000061.1 GCA_016929695.1 Ignavibacteria bacterium | reverse complement strand
TGATAAGATAAGGAATTAAAAACCATCATAACGCATCAGAAAGGCGGATGGACGCGGATGAAACACGGAAAAATATTTACCGGTAAGACGCAAAGGAAATAACAAGTAACAAAGAGCAAATAACAAAAAAAAGTATAAACGCAAAGAAAAGATGCCCACGGATGACACGGAATACACAGAAGAATTAGTAGTTAGTTATTAGTGGTTAGTGGTTAGTGATTAGTGGTTTGTGGTTAGTGATTAGTGGTTAGTGATTAGTGGTTTGTGGTTAGTGATTAGTGATTAGTGGTTAGTGGGTAGTGGTTAGTGGGTGATTGGAGATATTAACCGCTAAGGCGTAAAGGATGCAAAGAATTGTCACCGGGAAGATGTCTTGACAAAAAAAATTAAATTTATTATTTTAGCACTACTTAAGAAAGAGTGCTAATAATTTTATTTAAATAACTATTATTTCAAAAATTAAAAAGAGGTAAATTATGAAGTTAAAACCATTAGCGGACAGAATTCTCGTTAAGCCATCACCGGCAGAAGAGAAAACTGCATCGGGAATTATCATTCCTGACACGGCAAAAGAGAAACCAATGCAAGGTGAAGTTGTTGCAGTAGGTAAAGGAAGAGTAACTGACGACGGAAAAGTAATCGCATTAGAACTTAAAGTAGGGGATAAAATTCTCTACGGCAAGTATTCAGGTACGGAAGTTACGATTGACGGAACAGAATACCTGATTATGAGAGAATCAGATGTCTATGCAATTATTTAATTTAATTGAAAATTTAAAAAGGAGAACACAAAATGTCATCAAAAATAATTAACTTTAATACCGAAGCGAGAGCCGCCTTGTTAAAAGGTGTAGATAAACTTGCGAACGCAGTAAAAGTAACATTAGGTCCAAAGGGACGCAATGTAGTAATTGACAAGAAATTCGGTGCACCGACTGTAACAAAAGACGGAGTAACGGTTGCAAAAGAGATTGAACTTGAAGATGCAGTTGAAAACATGGGTGCACAGATGGTAAAGGAAGTTGCTTCAAAGACTTCAGATGTAGCCGGAGACGGTACAACAACAGCCACAATACTGGCACAGGCAATTTTCAGAGAAGGATTAAAATATGTAACAAGCGGAGCGAATCCGATGGATTTAAAGAGAGGAATTGACACGGCAGTAGAAGAATTAGTAAAAGGATTAAAAGAACTTTCACAGCCGATTAAGGACAACAAGGAAATAGCACAGGTTGGCGCAATTTCGGCGAACAACGACTTGAAAATAGGCGAACTCATTGCCGAGGCAATGGACAAAGTCGGGAAAGACGGAGTAATTACAGTTGAAGAAGCAAAAGGTACCGATACAACGGTAGACGTAGTAGAAGGTATGCAGTTTGACAGAGGGTATCTTTCACCGTATTTCGTTACCAACGCAGATTCGATGGAAGCAGAACTCGAAGACCCATTCATATTAATACACGACAAGAAAATATCCGCAATGAAAGACCTTCTTCCGATTCTTGAAAAGATTGCACAGGCAGGAAAGAGTCTTTTAATAATTTCCGAAGACCTTGAAGGCGAGGCGCTTGCTACATTAGTAGTAAACAAATTAAGAGGCACATTAAAAGTATGTGCTGTAAAAGCTCCCGGATTCGGCGACAGAAGAAAAGCAATGCTTGAAGACATTGCCATACTTACGAACGGCACGGTAATTTCAGAAGAGCAGGGCTATAAACTTGAAAACGCAACCCTGTCATATCTCGGAACTGCGAAGAGAGTCGTAATTGACAAGGACAATACAACTATTGTTGAAGGTGCAGGAGAAACAAGCAATATCAAGAAAAGAATTAACGAAATCAAAGCACAGATTGATAAGACGACATCCGATTATGACAAAGAGAAACTTCAGGAAAGACTCGCAAAATTATCAGGCGGAGTTGCGGTTCTGAAAATCGGAGCGGCAACCGAAATCGAAATGAAAGAAAAGAAAGCAAGAGTAGAAGATGCATTACACGCTACAAGAGCCGCAGTTGAGGAAGGTATAGTTCCGGGCGGCGGAGTTGCATTTCTGAGAGTAGCCGGCAAACTTGATAAAGTCAAAGCCGATAAAGAAGATATAAAATTAGGAATTGCCATAGTGAAAAAAGCGATAGAAGAGCCGATAAGACAAATAGTAAACAATGCCGGAGAAGAAGGTTCAGTAATAGTAAACAATGTAAAAGAAGGAAAAGACAGTTACGGATACAACGCAGACACAAACAAATACGAAGATTTAGTAAAAGCCGGTGTAATTGACCCGACTAAAGTAACCCGTGTTGCATTAGAGAACGCAGCATCAGTTGCGTCATTACTATTAATGACTGAGGCAACGATTAGCGAGAAGCCCGAAAAGGAAAAACCACCGATGATGCCTCCGGGCGGAATGGGTGATATGGGCGGAATGTACTAATCAGTCTTCAATGTACAATGTTCAATGTTCAATGATAAATTGAAATTATAAAATAATATAATAATATGAGCCGCAGGAAGAAATTCCGGCGGCTTTTTTATTTATTTGAAAATAAATTGCTCCGCAAATTAGTATAATTCGGAATTACAAGAGCCCTTCGATTCCGAGATGGCAAAGAGCAAAATCATATTTCACGGGGTCTTCAGGATTGAATCTCTTTAATATGTTTGTAAGTTCGAGTGCAAATTTCAAATCACACGATTTTCTTTTAATCAAACCGAGAGCCCTTGAAACGCGGTAAACGTGAGCATCGACCGGTATGATTAATTTTGATTTCGATACTTTCTTCCAAATCCCAAAATCTATATTATCCTTCCTCACGAGCCATCTTAAGAATAAATTCAAACGCTTGCAGGTAGAATTATTTTCAGGAACAGGCACCAGGTATCTGAAAGAACTTCCCTGCCGTTTTCTGCTGAACGAATTTAATGTCTTTGTAAAATGATTCAGCGGGGTGAGAATATTCTCATCGTTGATTGAATATTTTTCCAAAAAAAGATTTTCAAGACTGTTATATTTTTTCAAAATGCAGGACAAACATCTGAAAAGTTCAGATAAATCATTTTCGTTATTAAATCTGTAATAAAATCCCCTGATGTATTTTTTATCCTTTGAGGGATTGTAATTGATTATGAATTCATAAATATCTTTGCTGATTGATTCAATTAATTTAGAAATAAAATCAACTATCAATTCCACCCGACCGTAACTGAAGCAGGAAATAATAAATGCAAGAACTTCAATATCTTTTTTACTTTTGAGGTGATGGAGAATCCAGACAGGGTCACCGGATGAATATTTTCTGCTGTATTTTAAATAGAGCCGGTCTAAATATTTTTTCAGTTCCTGCCTATTACGATAATGCTTTTTCAATTTTGCTAATTAATATCCCGTTTATAATTATGTCAGGATGCACGTCGAGCCATTCGATATTTTCATCGCGTCTGAACCAGGTGATTTGCCTTTTTGCATAGCGCCTTGTATTTCTTTTAATTAATTCGACTGCATCTTCAAGATTAATTTTCCCTTCGAGGTAATCGAAAATTTCCCTGACGCCAACCGTATTAAGTGAGTTGTATTTCTGATAATGATATCCCCTGCTCTGCAATTTTTTCACTTCATCAATAAGACCGTTGGCAATCATATAATCTACCCTTGAATTGATTCTTTCGTATAAATAATCCCTGTCAGGCATTAATCCGAAAATATGGAAATCAAATTCATTATGAATTTTTTCTTTCTGCAGTTCGGAAATTTTCTTTCCCGTTGTATAAAAAACTTCCAGTGCACGGATAACCCGTCTGTGATAATGGTGGCTCATTTTGCTTGCGGTATCGGGGTCAACTTTTTTTAATTCATCATACAAATATTCTTTTCCTTTTTCTTTCAGCAGTGCGTTGAGATTTGCCCTGATGATTTTATTTTTTGATTCCTCTTCGAACAGACCTTCGATTAAAGACTGCAGATACAATCCGCTTCCCCCGACGACAAGAGGCTTTTTGCCTTTAGAAAAAATCTGCCTAATTCTTTCCCGTGACTGATTTCCGAATTCGCCCGCATTAAATTCTTCATTGAGAGAAAGTTCCTCCATAAAATGATGGACAACGCCTTTCCTTTCTTTTTCGGAGGGAATTGCGGAAGCAATCGGAAAGCCCTTGTAAATCTGGCGTGAATCTGCCGAGATAATTTCCATATAAAAATGCAAAGCAACCGAAATTGAAATTTCAGTTTTTCCAGACGCCGTCGGACCCATCAGAACAATTACTTTTCTTTTATCCACACATCAATTTCCAAAAATTATCTTTTACAAAAAAGAGAATTCCTCATTCCATTCAAGGCAGTAAAGAATATGCGTATCGTTCCGAAAATTAATTTCTGATTTTTTTTCATAAAAAAATAAAAATTATTTTTTTTGTCAGTTAAACTGAAATAATTTGCATTGTTATTATAAAATAATACTTTTCCATTGAATTAAAAGTTCTTTCGAAAATTCTTTCGGCGGGAAATTGATTTGGCAGCGGCAGTAAAGGTAAAGAAGAAGGCGGGAATGAAGAAAAGGTCTGCAAGTAAGAATTTCAACAGAAATTACAGGAAAAAACAAATGAGAAAATGATTTTCCCCTATGGCAGATGTTATTCTCACTTTAAGGGTAAATTAATAATTTTCCGTTTGACAAATGCCCCGTCGGGTAAATTCCCGAGACGAAACAGGTCTGTGGAGCGAAACGATTAGTCTAACTGTCAGCAAGTGTTGTATTTATGTGCAGGTCAGGGACTTTACTCTGACCTGCAAATTTATTAAATTTACTCAAGTTGACCGCCTAATCAGGCAGCAACAAGATATTTTTTAAATTCTTTCTTTATTTTCTTCTTTGAAATAATACCAGATTGTT
>JAFGII010000060.1 GCA_016929695.1 Ignavibacteria bacterium | reverse complement strand
AACAATCTGGTATTATTTCAAAGAAGAAAATAAAGAAAGAATTTAAAAAATATCTTGTTGCTGCCTGATTAGGCGGTCAACTTGAGTTAGTAATTATTTATGAGTTTTAAAATTAATTTGAATGGAAACTTTAAAAATTGGAATTGATTGGATAGACAGGGTAATACCGGAAGGGATTTCATTAAAATCAACAACGGTGATTACCGGTACCGGTGGTTCGGGAAAACCGCTTATTGGTGAAATATTTGTAGCAGCATGGTTGAAAAAAGGGGGCAGTGTTATATTTATGCCTTTGCAATATCCTAATTCTGAATTTATAAGTGAAAGCATAAAAAGTGTAACAGGACTGGATATTTGGAATTATAAAGAAAAAATAATATTTCTGCAGCTTAATACCGAAATAGCGGAATATAAGGAAATAGATAAAAATCATATCAACGCTAATCTTGTAAAACCGGAAGTATGGGAAGAAGTATTAAATCTTGCTTCAAAAAAGTTGTCTGATGAAGGCCCGGGAATTTTAATCTTCGGTTCAGCATTAAATTTATTGTTGTTCTCACCAAGCTATGGCGATGCTATTTTCGAAAAGATAAAAAGCACTATGAACTTAAATAAAGATAAAACATATCTATTTTCAGTTAGCACCTCAGCGAAAGAAATTGAAATTGCTCAGTTAGAAAAAATTGCCGATAATTTATTGATCTCACGAAGTGAGAAAAAACCTTTTCGATTATTTATGAAGGTCCTTAAAATGAAAGATGTTCCCTTTATCTCGGATGAAGTTCAGGTTATTATTTCCCCGGAAATGTTAATGCGTATTAAAGAAATGGCAGAGAATAGCAGGAAAAAGATTTTGTCTGCTATTTTAAAAACATAAACAAATTTAAAAAACTATGGGAAAATTTGACAGAAACAGCGAAACTGGTCGTGGCAAAGGTCTTGGTTTAGGAGGTGGTAGAGGAAGAAATAAAGGTGGGGCATACGGTAGTGGAGGAAACTGTATTTGTGCCAAATGTGGGACAAAAGTTCCACATCAACGGGGTGTTAAATGTACTACGGTAAAATGCCCGGAGTGCGGAAATACTATGATTCGGGAAGAATTATTGAGCGAAAAGCATTCTAAAAAGTAAAGGAATTTTACCTGCTCCTTTTCTATTAATTATTTTTTTCACTTTTTTAATGTGAAGATTATGATATTGCTTTTTATAAATTAAATGTGAAAATAAAATGAAATTAAATCACATAGGATTAAATATTCAAAGAAAAGAGGAAGGAGTTGATTTTTACCAAAACATCCTCGGATTTAATCTTGAACATCAATTTAAACTATCCCCCTTCCTTGCGGAAAAAATTTTTTGTATGGGAAAACGAGATGAAGTGTTCCTTTATAAAAAAGAGAGTTTGCAGTTTGAATTGTTTATTAATTCTGAAAATACGACACCGGGCTTTACCCACATTTGTATTGAAGTAAAAGACCGTGAAAAAATTGTGAAAAAATGTGAAAATGCAGGATATCCTGTAACAAGAATTCCACGTAATGACAAACCGGATATTCTTTTTATAAGGGATAAGGCCGGAAATATTTTTGAATTAAAAAATTAAAAATATGTATAAACATCTTTTTGGTCCCGTACCTTCGCGCAGATTAGGGATGTCATTGGGAATCGATTTGATTCCTAAAAAAGTATGTTCATTAAACTGTGTATACTGCGAAGTAGGCAAAACTACTAAACTTACTATTGATCGGATGGAATATGTAAAGTACGATCAGGTTATTTCTGAATTGAAGCAATTTATGAGTGATAATCCCAAAATCGACTACATTACATTTTCAGGCTCGGGAGAACCAACCCTTAATTGTAGAATAGGAGATGTAATGAATTTCATCAAGAAATATTATCCTGAAACAAAAACAGCTGTTTTAACAAACGGGACCTTATTATTTGATAAGAAATTAAGAACTGAACTGTTACAAGCAGATGTGATTTTACCTTCTTTAGATGCTGCAAGTCAGTCGGTATTTGAGAAAATTGACCGGCCAAGCACAAAACTCAAAATTGAAACTTACATTCAGGGTTTGATTGATTTAAGAAAAGAATACAAAGGAAAAATTTGGTTAGAAATATTCTTATTAAAAGATTATAACGATTCAAAAAAAGAATTAAATTTGCTTAAAAAAGCCATTCTGAAAATAAATCCCGATATTATTCAATTAAACACCCTGGACAGACCCGGAACTGTAGCAAGCCTTGTCCCTTTATCAAAAAATGAATTGCAGGAAATTATTGATTACTGGAACTTACCAAATGTCGAAATCATTGCATCAGCTCTGGAACGAACATCTGTTGAATCATATAGCGGCGATATTGAAGCCGCCATTTTAGAAACAATAGCCCGTCGTCCCTGCACACTCGATGATTTGCATCGTTTTTCAGGTATTCATGTAAATGAAATAAATAAATATTTAGGGATATTGGAAGCAAATAATGAAATTGAGACGGTTAATCTTGAGCGAGGCGTTTTTTATGAATTGAAAAACAAATAATTTCAATTTTGTAATGACTAAAATGAAAAAAATAGGTTTAATAGTAAATCCAATTGCCGGGATGGGTGGCAGTGTTGGTTTGAAAGGTACTGATGGCGATACTGTTAAAAAGGCAATAGCCCTTGGAGCCAAACCAACTACTCCTAAAAGAATTGAAGATACTCTTTCGTTAATTAAACGTAAAGATATTTATTTTCTTGTCGCACCGGGAAAAATGGGCGAAGATTACTTAAAGAAATTTGATTTCAAATTCGAAGTGGTATCTAAAATCGGAAAAAACACGAATTCAGATGACACAAAAAGAATTGTTGGTGAGATGCTCGAAAAAAGCATAAAACTTTTAATGTTCGTAGGAGGCGACGGCACGGCAAGAGATATTTACGATGCTGTCGGGTTAACCATACCGGTTGTAGCAATCCCTTCCGGGGTTAAAATGTTCAGTCCTGTTTTTGCTCTTTCGCCAAAAGCTGCTGCACAAATTGTTGATAATAATTCAAGTCAACTTATTGAAAAAGAAGTTCTTGATATTGACGAAGATGCTTTTAGATCAGGAAAATTAAGTGCTAAATTATATGGATTCCTGAAAGTGCCTAAAAATATTGAACTGCTTCAAGGGAAAAAAGAACCTTCCAACTTAAGTAAACCGGAAGAACAAAGCAAAGAAGAAATTGCAGAATATATTTTGGAAAATATTGAAAGGGATACACTCTACATTTTAGGCCCCGGAACCACATTATCTGCTATTGCCGGAAAATTACATATCCCGAAAACATTGTTGGGAATTGATGCCATTTTTAACGAACAATTGGCTGGTTCAGATTTAAATGAAAAAGGTTTATTGGAACTTATTAAAAAACACTTTAAAGTAAAAATAATTTTAACTCCCATTGGCGGAAATGGATTTATTTTTGGTCGGGCAAGTAAGCAATTTACACCCAAAGTGCTAAAATTAATCGATAAAAATGATTTGATTGTTGTTGCAACAGAAGATAAAATTAGTCGTTTGGAGTGTCTTAGAGTCGATACGGGGGATGACGAAATAGATAATAAGTTGAAAGGATACATTAAAGTAATTACATCTTACAAAACAGAAACAATTATCGAAGTAAAATGACCGTTTATCTAAATACTAACGAAAATCCTTATTTGCCTGATGAAAAAATTTTACAGGCGGCGATGAAAGGATTGGACGATATTAACAAATATCCGGAATTAAGTGATATAAACGAATTAAAAAAACTACTAAGCAAATATAATGCAGATTTCCCTTGTGAACAAATTATTTTGAGTCATGGTTCTGATTTGTTGATACGCGAAATCATTAACATCTTTTCAAAAGACAGAAAAATAATGATGGTTAATCCTTCTTTTTTTTCTGTTTCAAAGTACGCACTCGAGCGAGCCGGCAAACTCACAAAATTTCAGATCTCACCTCCGCATTTTACACTCGATGCTGAATTTTTATTAAATAAGCTGAATGAACCCGCACTTTTACTTATCGAGAATCCCAATAACCCGACAGGTAAAGCAGTGCTGAATTATAATTTAGTTGAAGAAATACTTCAAAATAAAAACACGCTTATGTTGGTGGATGAAGCCTATTTTGAATTCTCGGGTCAAACATTTGCAGGACTGTTGAATAAGTACTCAAATCTGGTAATAACACGTACGATGGATAAAGCTTTTTCTTTAGCAGGTCTTCGACTGGGATATTTGATGGCTGGCGATTATTTTAAAGATTATTTTTCCGATTATCCTCAACTTTTATCTAAGCCTGCGGTATTTGCGGCAATCGAGTCGCTGAAAAATATTGGATTGATGAAACAAATTGTTGCTAAAATAATTGATGAAAGAGAGCGTGTCTCCAAAAAATTAACGGAATTGGGCTTTGAAGTATTTCCAAGTGAAACAAATTTTTTGCTTATTAAAAGTAAAATACATGAATTGGCATTGAAACTCAAAAATAAGAAAATTCTAATTTATGATTTGTCAAGTATATATTCAAACGATTTTTACAGAATTACTATAGGAAATTCAAATGAGAATGATAATTTACTCAATACAATTATGGATGATTTTAAATAAAAGGATATTTAATACAAAAAGCAAAACCAGTTTTAAAACGAGATGGACTGATTACTTTTGGATTTGTTTACAAAGAAAGTCCGGTCGGAAAAGATTATTTAAAACATAAGGTGAAAGCGTATTTTACAAAAATGCGCGTTTTTCGCAGGAGAGGAAATTTATGAAATATAAAAGGAAACAGGATTTAATATAAGCAATACTTTTTTAAAAAATCGATTTTCA
The DNA here is from genome assembly GCA_016929695.1 of Ignavibacteria bacterium. GTDB lineage: Bacteria > Bacteroidota > Ignavibacteria > Tepidaquicellales > Tepidaquicellaceae > Tepidaquicella. The sequence goes on along the minus strand of JAFGII010000060.1, from coordinate 17,976 downwards.
AATATACGAGGTCGTAAATGTTATTTTCGCCTTTATTGTATGTGCAATAAGTTTGTTATTGAAATTTTAGAAATTAAAAATATTTTTATACAGTCAGTATAGAATCATTTTACTGATACCTGAATGGAAGATATTTCGAACCTTGGAAAACTATAACAAAAAATTGTATTCTTTGACATTTTATTAAAAGGGGCTCTTAAAAAAAATCCAACTTCTGTTCTTTTCCTTCAGCAGATGAAAAGCAGAAATAAATGCGTAAAGGAAGACACACGGGCCTGCCTCTTAAATATAATAATTTTATTTATTTAGATTCCAACTTTGCCTTGAAATTCATTTCTTTGCCGTCCCTTAACACTATAATTTCAACTTCATCACCGGGTTTGTGATTTCCGAGAGCATTCGTATAATCATAAATATCCTTGATATCTTTATCTCCGAATTTAATTACAATATCACCACCGAGTAAACCTGCTTTTTGTGCGGGACCGCCTTCTTTCACTGCTAATAGTTTAAATCCTTCACCCGAATAAGAAAAATCTGGAACTGACCCGAAATACACTTTCAAACCTCCTCTTTCTTTCTCAGGTTTATTCTCGGTTTTTTTGCCTTCCGAAAATTGGACTGCTTTTTCGGAGTTTGATATATTTTCGAGCACATCATAGACAAATTCAAGTATCATTTTCTGTCCTTCTGTATTTATCAGCCAGTAATCGTCGCTTGGTCTGTGATAGTCGCCGTGAATACCGGTGAAGAAGAAAAGGACCGGAATTTTTTTTAATGTAAACGAAGTATGGTCTGAACCCCCGAGACCATCGGGTATGTATGATGTTTTAAAATTATACTTCGTGTTAATATTATCAAGCAAACTGTTCCATTCGTCTGATGTACCTGTTCCGTTAATTATAAGCATGTTATCTTTCAGTCGTCCTATCATATCAAGGTTTATCATTGATACTATATTATATTTTTCGAACAGAGGTGATTTTGTGAAGAAATCGGAACCTATCAATCCTTTTTCCTCAGCACCGAATAACATAAACAGAAAACTTCTCCTGAAATTTTCACGATTGGCAGAAATCTTCTGAGCCAGTTCCATTACTCCTGCTGTTCCGGAAGCGTTATCATCAGCTCCGTTATGGATTTCTTTTTTTCTGGTGTTTCCAGATAATGCATCATAAATATTTCCCAGATGGTCATAATGAGCACCAACAACAATTACCTGATTATTTAATTCCGGATCCGACCCTTTAATAAATCCTATTATATTTCCTGTTTTCGTTTCAGATAATATTGATTCTGTTTTTATCGTAGCACTTATTCCTTTAAGAGCGAATGAATTTGGCATCTGTGTCTTGTCAATCTCTTGTTGAATTTTATTTAAATCCAGTCCGATTTCACTGAAAATTCTCTTGAAAATATTAGTTTTGCAGTGAATAACCGGAACAGATATTTTACCCGTGGAGAAATCATCATAAACAAAATTCGGTAAATAATCCTCATCGCAAATTCTTGAAGGACCATATATTACTATTACTCCCTTCACTCCTGCGGATACCGCATCGGATATTTTATATCTTATCTGGCTGTATTTATATTCGCCTTTAAATCCCTGTGTCTCGGTTTCAGGTACATCACTGAAAATAAGAATTATTTTGTCTTTTACATTTATGTTCTGATAGTCGTTGTATTTTTCGGAATTAATTCCATATCCGAGAAAAACAAGTTCTCCGCTGATATCTGCATTTCCTGAGAATTTATATGGGATGTAGTCTTCTTCGATTTCAAAAATGTTTTTTGTCTGTTTATATGATACGGAAAAGCGATTGTCATTGGAAAAAGTTATCTTGCTTTTTAAAGTGAAAAACTGAATGTATGCACTGTCTCCCGCCGGTTCCAGACTGTATCTGTTAAATTCATCTGTAATATATTTCTGCGCAAGATGGTCTCCTTCCGTACCTGGAGCGCGTCCTTCAAGTTCATCCGAAGCAAGATATTTAATGTGATAATATATTTCCTCTTTTGTAATTTCATTGTTCCTGAAAAATTCAAGCGAGTCGAAAAAACTGTTCGTTATATCATCACCTTTCGGAGATGTATTGAAAGCGAAGGAGAAAACTAATGCAGCAAAAACAAAAAGTTTTGGAAAAATGTTTTTCATATATTTAATATTTATTGTAAATTTCAACGCATTTTGCTGTAATCGAGTTCCGACCCTAAAAGGCTGTGAGGAATCAGATAGACAATTAGCATCAGCAAGGCTGCACCCAGTACCCATATTCCGGGACGTTTGGATTTGTATTGTGCAACGAATGCCACAATCCATCCGATAAACGCAATTAGTGTTTTATTATCTGTAAGGTCAATTCCGAAAGGAATACCCGACCAGTATTCACCGAAAGCATATTTTTGCACTATGGGACCTAAAATAAATCCTCCTGCAATTAACAATCCGATTGTCCACAGTATATATTTTTTGAATTTTGGCTCTTTACTGAAATATTCCATTCCTGTTCGCATAGCGACCAGGATAGAAACAAACATCACAATTACATGCAGAACAAGAATATAAAAAGGAACGTCACCTTTAAATCTTATTACGACAGGGTTATCCTCGGGTATGGATTTAACTTCATTTCCTGATTCAACCTGAAGGTAATAATCAATTTTTGCCGCAAAAGGTATTACATCCGCAATGTAGTTCCTTGCCTGCAAATATTCTTTTAAGGGAATTTCAGCATAATAAAAATATCGTCCCTCCTGAAAATCTTTACTGAATTCATCGGTTACAACGGTATCATAATAAAGAAACATCGGGGTACGCTGAATTTCTTTATTCGTATTATGTTCTTTCCAGTGAATATAAACATTAATGGTAGTATCAAAGGTAGGGAGCAGGACAGGACAGTTTGAATTAACTGAATGTGTTCTGAGAAATTCGTAATTATAAAGTTTTTCTTGAAAACTGACGGTGCCCGATATCGGATATGTCGGTCCGGAAATTCTCTGGTAATATGCCGTTAAAATTGTGATTATAAATGCCAGAATCCAAAAAAATATGTTCCTGTTCATTGTATTTTATTTTTTTAATAATTATGATAATTTAATAAATTATTATAAAAAGAAATATGCTTGAATTGGTATGAAAATTTTTATTACTGGAGGAAGCGGATTACTCGGGCAATATTTGAATATTATTCTTTCGAAAGAATTCAATATACTGTCTGTTTATAATAAAAATTACGGAAATTGTTTGTCCTATAATTCCAGAGAAATTAACATAAATAATTTATCAAATCTTGAAAATGTAATTAAGGAATTTTTGCCCGATATTGTTATACATACTGCAGGATATACAAGACCGGAAGTATCGGATAGTCTTCCCTATGAGGAGGTTTACAGAACAAACACAGCTGTAACGAAATTTATTGCCGAAATTTGCGATTTAATTAATGCAAAGTTAATATTTACATCTACAGACCTTGTTTATGACGGTAATCAGGGAGAATATCTTGGAGAAAACGCAAAATTGGATCCGTTATCGTCCTATGCCGATACAAAGCTCAAAGCGGAAGAAGAAATTAAAAAAGTTTTCGAAAATTATGTTATACTGAGGACATCTTTGCTTTACGGTATGGGTTTGAATCATTCTGTAAACAATTTTTCTGTGATGCTGAATAATTTCAGGGATGGAAAACCCTCGAGACTATTCTACGACCAGTACAGAACCCCTTTGTCATTACTGAATGCAGCAGAAATGATTAAAGAGATAATTCAAACGAATATAAAATCCGAAACAATTCACTTTTCGGGAATGACCAGAGTATCAAGAGCGGAACTCGGTGAAATATTATGTGATATCGGTAAATTCGATAAAAACCTGATAGAACGGATATCACTGGATGATATGCCGGAGATTCAGAAAGTATATGATGTATCTCTGAATACTGATAAATTAAAATATCTTGGTTTAAAACAAAAATCCATTGAGGAGTCAATTATAGAAATATTAAATCAAAAAATATAATATGGCGAAAATTAAAATCGAAGGAGTATTCAAGCAGCTTGAATATGAGATAAAAAAAGCATTTATAAAGACAATAAAGAAAGAGTTTCCCGATAAAGAATTCGACGAGAGGAAATTATACAAGGATTTCGCAGAAGCAGTTACGGGTGAATGCAAACGATGGGAATCCATCCCTGAAGATTTAATTGAACGGGAACCTTATTAGAAAGATATTTTATAAAGTTAAAAATTCATAAAGCAGAAATTTTCTGAAGAATTAGCATAACGATGATTTCGTTGCTGCAGAATAAATTCTTTTATTCATCAGCAAAATCAAATTTGACATTGCTCTTTTTTTTTCCTCTATGACTAACTTCTGAAACCACCTTCTAAAGATATGCCCGGATCCTTTCGAACCCGGGCAATTTTTCTTATAAAACCAAATCCTGTTTCTATGTACACTTACTTTATAACTATCATTTTCTTTGTTTCCGAAAAATTATTGGAAATTAATCTGTAAAAATACGCTCCGCTCGGCAGAGTCGATGCATTGAAATTAATATCATAATTCCCTGCATCAAGTTTTTTATTCACTAAAGTCACAATTTCTTTTCCGAGAGTATTATATACTTTTAAAGTGATGAAATCTGATTTCGGAATGCTGAAACTTATTTTTGTAGCCGGATTGAAAGGATTCGGATAATTCTGATTAAGTATGTACTTCTCAGGTTGACCGCCTTTACTGTTAATTATACCTGTTATAATTACCGACATTTCATAAACTCCTCTTCCGTGTGTCCCTATTCTTATTTTATTGGTTGCTTCATTGTAATCGAGGTGAATTGCAACTGTGTTGGGCAGACCTTGAGCAAGTTCTATCCACGACTCTCCGTTATTATATGTGATAAAAACACCAACATCCGTTGCGACGAATAAAATATTGGTCGGATATCCGGGGTGGTAAAACATACCGTCATTAACGGGTGTATCCGGTAAATCACCGCTTATGTCAGCCCAGTCTTTACCACTGTTGATAGTTTTAAAAATTTTACCGGAACCAAAACCCGAAAAAGTAGCGATAACAACATCCGAAGAATCCGGATGAACATTAATACTGGTTATTGTTCTGCTCGGAGTCCCGGATGTTATATTAGTATAGGTATAACCTGCATCTGTTGATTTGTAAATATTGCTTCCAACAGTCGCATACATATATGCAGGATTGCTTTTACTAATTGCCATCTCCCTTATTGTTCCGCTTATCCCGGAAGAAATTGAAAACCAGCTTTCTGCATTATTGGTGGATTTAAATACGGAATTCCGTGCTGTATAAAATATTCCTGCAGAATCGGGATGTGAAAGCAGAGGTCCGACCCATGCACCTGTGCCGGACAAACCGCTTGTAGCAGACATCCAGTTCTCTCCGCCGTTTGTTGACCTGCGGACGCCGTTGTTTTGAGTTTCGCCGATTATGAACATATTATCCTGTGACTGAAAACAAACATCACCGCCGTCGCCTCCGAAAGCAGCGGACCAGTTAATGGTTCCGAGAGTCCTTTGCGTGCCGTTATCCTGTGTCCCTCCAAGTATGTGTGCTGAATAAGAAGGGTCTGAAGCAATTCTGTAAAATTGAGTTAACGTAAGAGTCGAATTCAGATTGGAAAAAGAATTTCCTCTGTCCGTTGAATACCAGACTCCTCCGTCGTTAACCGCATACATAATATCCGGATTTGTCGGATGGAAATCCAGATTATGCTGGTCAACGTGAACATATCCTCCGCTGTATCCGTTGGTAATATTCTCAAATGATGTTCCTCCGTTAGTTGTTCGCCAGATATCTATCGAACCAACATAAGCATAATCAGGGTCGAAGGGATTGACGTGCATATAAAAATCATACCACGCCTGAGTGCCTGCAAAATTTGTTCCGGGTGCAACTTCCGTAAAATTGAATCCGGCATCTGTGGACTTCCACACAAATATATCCGGACTTCTGTAAACGGAAACATATAAAACATTTGGATTTGATTTACATAATGCAACGTGGCTCCTCGTACCAAAACTTCCTATTCCGGTTTCATAAAGTGTGAATGTTACACCTCCGTTCAGTGAGATTCTGAATCCCTCATTACCAATACTGTAAGCAGTATCACCGGAAGGAGAAAAAACAATATCGTCTGTTCTTGTAGTTACGATTTGCGTCCAGCTATCGCCCGCATCAGTGCTTCTATAAAGACCTGCTGTCCCGAGTGCCGCGAGCAATTCGTTATTGTGCCCGGGTCTGATTACAATTCTTGAAAAATATGTTAGGTTAGGTAATCCTGTTCTAAGGTTTGTCCAGGTTTCACCTGCATCAGTTGATTTAAGTAATCCACGTCCGTAATAAGAGGCACCGCTGTATGTTGCTTCACCGGTTCCGTAATAAATAATATCCGTGTTCGTCTGGTCAATTGCAATTGCCCCCGTTGATAAAGATATCTCATTATCGGTTTTTACTTTCCAGGTTAAACCTGCATTGGTTGATTTCCATATGCCTCCGAATGCGGCACCGAGATATAAAATATCGGTATTTAAAGGGTCAATTTTTATTGAAGTAATTCTCGATGAAATATTACCGTATCCGGGATAAGTTCCGGGTTTCGGACCTATGCTGAACCAGATTATATCTCTGCCAAAATAAAATCCTTTTTCCCGGCGCATTTCATCTCTTTGCTTTATTGCCTTTTCGTAAGCATCCTGAGGATAATAATTGTATGGAAACATTCTTTGTTCGTTAAACCATCTTTCTCTTTTGAAAGAGTTTTTAGATTTTGTAAATTCATCCGCTTTGTCGTATGGATTATCAGGAATATACAAGTCCTGTGCACTTATTCCGCCGGTTATGATTAGCAGTATTAAAATTAAAAAAATTTTTCTCATAATATTTATTTTAATTTAATTAATTAAACTAACAATATATTAAATTAATAATTTATTTAGGAATGTTAAAGTCTAATAAGTTTTTAATTTTCATAAAGATTTAAAGTTTAAAGGGGTATGATAAATTACAGTTTAAAGTGATTGTCATTATTCAAGTTGAGGAAGAGTATTGCAATATTTTTTGAATAATGATAAGAATATAGCATATAAAGAAAAAAGCCCGAATCCATTCAGACTCGGGCTTCTGTAAACTACTTCCTGTTGTCTGCTTACTACTTTAAAACTATCATTTTTTTCGTTTCGGAAAAATTATCTGAAATCATTCTGTAGAAATATACTCCGCTCGGAAGATTTCCAGAGTTGAAATTTATATCATAATTGCCCGCATCCAGTTTCTTATTAAGCAGAGTCTGAATTTCCTGACCAATTGAATTATAAACCTTCAATATAACGAAATCTGATTTCGGAATACTGAAACTTATTTTTGTAACTGGATTGAACGGATTGGGATAATTTTGATTTAGTACGTAATTATGAGGTAACCCGCCGTTATTATTTATTATTCCAAGCAGACTTCCCGACATCTCATATACACCTCTGCCGTGAGTTCCGATTCTTATTTTATTTGCTGCAGCATTGTAATCAAGATGTATTGCAACAGTATTAGGTAATCCCTGAGCAAGTTCTGTCCAGTTTGCACCATTGTTATGAGTGACAAAAACTCCGACATCCATTCCGACAAGTAAAATATTTGTTGGATATCCAGGGTAATAAAACATTCCGTCATTAGTCGGAGAATCCGGTAGGTCACCGCTGATATTGAACCAGTTAGTTCCGCCGTTTGATGTTTTGTATATCTTTCCGCCTCCGAATCCTGAAAATGTAATAATAGCGACATTTGAAGAATCGGGATGAACGTTTATGCTCGTAATTGTTCTCCCGGGAGTACCGGATGTGATATTTGTATATGTATATCCGCGGTCAGTAGATTTATAAACATTACTTCCGATAGAAGCGTACATATAAGAAGGATTACTTTTACTGATTGCCATTTCTCTGATTGTTCCGCTAATACCTGATGAAATTGAGAACCAGCTTGCGGCATTATTAGTAGACTTAAAAACCGACTGTCGCGCAGTATAGAAAATTCCTGCAGAGTCGGGATGCGAGAGCAGAGGTCCTACCCAGGCACCGGTACCCGAAAGACCGCTTGTAGCACTTGACCAGCTTACGCCGCCGTTTGTTGAGCGTCTAACTCCGTTATTTTGAGTTTCGCCGATGATATAATTATTATTCTGCGACTGGAAGCAGACATCACCGCCATCACCGCCAAAAGCACCGGTCCAGTTCATAGTTCCGAGAGTTCTTTGAGTTCCGTTATCCTGAGTTCCTCCGAGTATATGTGCGGCATTAGAAGGGTCAGATGCAATTCTGTAAAATTGCGTTAATGTAAGTGTTGAATTTAAATTAGTAAAAGTGTTTCCTCTGTTCGTAGAATACCAGACACCTCCGTCATTTGCGGAATAAAGTATATCGGGATTTGTCGGATGGAATTCCAGATTATGTTGGTCAACGTGAACATTACCGCCGCTGTAACCGTTTGTAATATTTTGAAATGATGTTCCTCCGTCTGTTGTTCGCCATATATCAATCGAACCTACATAAGCATAATTCGGGTCAAAAGGATTTACGTGCATATAAAAATCATACCATGCCTGTCCGCCATTGAAATTTGTTCCTGATGCAATCTGTGTAAAGTTAAATCCTGCATTAGTGGATTTCCATACTGTTATATTGGAACTTGCATAAATTGATATAAAAAGAATATTTGGCTGCGATTTACATAATGCGACATGACTTCTTGTCCCAAAACTTGTAATTCCTATATTGTATATGGTAAATGTAGAACCGCCGTTAAGAGAAATTCTGAATCCGCCGTTTCCCAAAGTATAAGCAGTATCACCGGAAGGAGAAAATACTATATCATCAGTTCTTGTTGGAACAACCTGTGTCCAGTTTAATCCTGCATTCGTACTCCTGTATAATCCTCCTGTACCGAGTGCCGCTAACAATTCGTTATTATGTCCCGGTCTGATTACAATTCTTGCAAAGTAAGTCAAATTAGGCAATCCCGATGTAATATGAGTCCATGTTTCACCGGCGTCAGTTGATTTAAGAAGACCACGGCCGTAATATGAAGCTCCGCTGTATGTTGCCTCACCTGTACCGTAATATATTATGTTTGTATTTGTTGGGTCAATCGCAATTGCACCGGTTGAAAGAGATGCTTCATTATCGGTCTTCACTGTCCATGTTAAACCTGAATTAGTGGACTTCCAGACTCCGCCGTATGCGGCTCCCAGATACACTATATTGGGATTTGAAGGATTAATTTTTATGGAAGTAATTCTTGATGAGATATTTCCATAACCCGGATACGTTCCCGGCATCGGACCTATGCTGAACCAAGAGACACTGTTGTCAAAATAATATCCGTTTTGCTGACGCATTTCATCCCTTTGCTTCATAGCTTTTTCATAGGCATTCTGCGGATAATAATTGTAAGGAAACATCCTCTGTTCGTTAAACCATCTTTCCCTGTTGAATGCATTTTTGGATTTTGTGTATTCATCCGCTTTGTCGTATGGATTATCAGGAATATACAAGTCCTGTGCACTTATTCCCCCTGTAAAAATAACCAGCAATAAAATTAAAAATATTTTTTTCATTTAATTTTTTAAAATTATAAAACTTATAAAATTAGCGAATTATTTCAGCATCTTAAAGTCTAAACAGATATTGGTTTGATGAAGTCTTAAAATATCGTATAGTTTTAAAAGACTTTCTTATTAAAAAGAGAAAAATTTATGAAATATATTTTTTCAATTCGGGTTTATTATTTTTATAAATTGAATTATCTTAACAATTTTAATCTACATTTTGAAAAGATGATAAATAATAATATAATTAAACGGAATTTATTTACTCGTTTTCTCGATAAAGTGGAAATAATCGGGAATAAATTACCTCATCCTGCAATGTTATTTCTCCTTCTAGCAGTGTTTGTAGTAATTTTATCAATGATTGCGTATTATGTTGATTATACAGCGGTTCATCCTGTCAGCAATGAGACTGTCCACCCGAAAAACCTGCTTAGCGGGGACGGAATCAGATGGATTTATACTAATATAGTAAAAAACTTTGTCAGTTTTCCGCCGCTGGGACTTGTTCTTGCGGTAATGATAGGTCTTGGTGTAGCGGAAGGTTCGGGGTTATTTACTGTTATGATAAGGGCTCTGGTTTTGAGTGCTCCTAAAAGATTAATTACCGCTTCGCTTGTATTTGCCGGTATTTTATCACATCTTGCTTCCGAAGCAGGATATGTTATTTTAATTCCGCTTGGTGCTATGGTATTTCATGCACTGGGCAGGCATCCGATGGCCGGTCTTGCAGCAGCATTTGCAGGAGTAAGCGGCGGATTTGGAGCGAATTTTATGATAGGTTCTATTGATCCGATTCTCGCAGGTCTATCCACATCCGCGGCACAAATTATCGTTCCTGACCTTGTTATCAATCCTGCGGTTAATTATTATTTTATGTTTATATCCGCAATATTAATTGTTATAGCGGGTACTTTCATAACTGAAAAAATTGTGGAACCGAGACTCGGGAAATATAAAGGGCATACACAGAGACTTGAGATTGAAAAGTTAAAACCATATGAGAAAAAAGGTTTAAAATGGGCTGCTATATCTGTGGTTGGAGTCTTGATTTTACTTGCCGTGACGGTTGTTCCCGAAAACGGTATCTTCCGAAATCCTAAGGACCAGTCAGTTTTACATTCACCATTCTTCGACGGAATTATTATCGGAATTCTTATTATTTTCCTTGTCCCCGGTTTAGTTTACGGTATAATTGTGAAGACAATAAAAAATGACAAAGACCTTGTTAAACATATCACTCATTCAATGAGCGGTCTTGCAAGTTATATTGTGCTCGTATTTTTCGCAGCACAGTTTGTTTATTTCTTCAATTACAGTAATCTCGGAATTATCGTTGCCGTTAAAGGTGCCGTAGGTCTAAAAAGCATCGGACTGACGGGCATTCCACTGATTGTAGCATTTGTATTTTTGTCAGCTTTCATTAATATGTTTATGGGAAGTGCATCAGCAAAATGGGCGATTATGGCGCCCGTTTTCATTCCTATGTTTATGCTCCTTGGTTATCATCCCGCTCTAACACAGGCTGCTTTTAGAATCGGTGATTCTGTTACTAACCTGATTACGCCGATGATGAGTTATTTTGCTTTGATTGTGACCTACGCCCAGAAATATAATGACAAGTATGGAATCGGAACGATTATTTCGACTATGTTGCCTTATACGATATTGTTTTCGATAATATGGATATTAATTCTGATTATATGGATGCTGCTGGGCTTGCCTATCGGTCCGGACGGTCCGCTGTATTTTGATAATCCGCATAAATAAGTTAAAAGATTATCAAGTTTTTTAAGGTTTATAAAGTTCATAAAGTTTCTTTATTAATCATCCAATCATCCAATCAATCAATCACCCCAATCATCCGATCATCCAATCAATCAATCACCCCAATCATCCAATTATCCAATCAATTAATCACCCCAATCATCCAGTCAATCAATCACCCCAATCATCCAATCAATCAATCATCCAATCACCCGATTGCTTAATCAGTGCAAATATGGATTATCCGTATTCAAATATCCGGAAATATAATCAGTGACTGCATCGCTGATTTTTGTAATTTCTTTTTTGTATCCCGCATTGAGAAGTTTTTTTATATTTGCCTGTGTGAAATCCTGATATTTTCCCTGAAGAATTTCCGGCATTTCAAAATACTCGATATTCTCTTTTATTCCGAGTGCCTTGAATATCGGTTTAATGAAAGAATTGAATGTATTGGCTTTTCCGGTTGCTACATTGTAAATTCCGCACAGAAGGGGATTATCGGCGAAAAATATTGTCATATCAACCGCATCTTTTACATAGATGAAATCCCGTTTTTGTTCTCCATCCCCGTATTTATCCGAATATGATTTGAATAGTCTTGCTTTCCCTGTTTCCTTAATCTGATAAAATGCTTTATTAACAACACTCCTCATATCTTCTTTGTGATATTCGTTAGGACCGTACACATTGAAATATTTTAGTCCGGCAATTTCCTTCAGATATCCGTTTTTCTTAGCCCAGACATCGAACAAATATTTTGAATAGCCGTAACCGTTCAGCGGTCTTAGACTTTCAAGTGTATCCTCATTATCATCATAACCGTTACTCCCGTTACCATATGTAGCGGCGGATGAAGCATATATAAATCTTATATTTTTCTTAACGGATTTTTCGCAGAGAAATTTCGTATATTCATAATTATTCCTCAACAAATAACCCGTATCGAGTTGTGTCGTAGAACTGCATGCTCCCAAATGGTAAAGAACGTCGAATTTATTTTTCTCAAGAAAACCTTCATTAATCATTATACCGAATTCGTCTTTATCGAATACGTCCATAAATTTTAGTGGAATCAAATTTTTATATTTTTCATCCTTTGCGAATTGGTCTACAATAATGATATCGTCTCTTCCGAGTTGATTCAGCCGCCACACGAGCGCGCTACCGATAAATCCCGCACCGCCTGTTACAATTATCATAATTTTATTTCAGTTAATGTTTTAAAATATTCGTTATTATTTAAAAATAAATTTACGTATTGAAGCATTTCCTTTTGTGTAAATAGGAAAATTTTACTATAAGTATTATCAAAATTGAGCCATTTGAATTCTGTGTGCTCTTTCGATAGTTTAACTTTCATATTCTCTGCTTCCGCAATAAACAATGGCACCAAATTGATTTTATCATTATGAAATGTATAAAATGAACTAACCTTTGGAAAAACATAAAACTTTATTATTTTCAATCCTGTCTCTTCCCTAACCTCTCTTAAAGCACATTCGGCTGACTTTTCATTCTTCTCGTGCCTGCCTGTTACGATTTGCCATATACCCGGATATACTTTTGTGTAATTGCTCCGCTTCATTAAAAGGAATTTATACCCTTCTTCGGATTTGAAATAAACAATACACTCTATATAATCAGTTACAACTTCCAATTTTATTCCTCATCCGATGAACTCGTTCATCGGATGAGTAGTTTTTAGATTTTTATTTTTACTTAAAAGTTTTATTCTTAATTTTTAATTCTTAATTCTTAATTGAATCAGTGCGCTTCATACCAGTTCTTTCCCATTCCTACCTCTACTTCTACGGGGACATTGAGTTTCATTGCATTTCTCATATCATTTATAACAACATTTTTCACTTCTTCGAGTTCCGATTTTTTAACCTCGAACACAAGTTCGTCGTGAACCTGTAACAACATTTTCGACTGTAATTTTTTCTCTGTAAAATGTTCGGCAATGTTAATCATGGCAATTTTAATCATATCGGCAGCAGTTCCCTGAATAGGCATATTAATTGCAGCGCGTTCATCCTCGGCTCTCGCTGCAGCATTCTGATTATTAATCTGCCGTAAATAACGCCTTCTTCCTTTCAGAGTTTCCACATATCCGTTATCACGGGCAAATTTCTTTGTATTTTCCATATACTCTTTAACTTTCGGATATTCGGAAAAGTATCTGTCAATCATAGACTTTGCTTCCGAGTTTTTTATCTCAAGGCGGTTCGCAAGTCCGAATGCACCAATTCCGTATATAATTCCGAAATTAACTTCCTTCGCTTTGCGCCTCATATTCGGAGTTACTTCCTTTTTAGACTCCAGTTCGAAAACACGCATTGCAGTATCTGTGTGAATATCAAAATTTTTCTTGAATGCACTTATCATATTTTCGTCGCCGGAGCAATGAGCCATAATTCTCAACTCGATTTGCGAATAGTCAGCCGACATTATCAGGTAATCATCACTTTTCGTAACAAATGCTTTTCTGATTGTTCTCCCGATTTCTGTCCTGATTGGGATGTTCTGTAAATTCGGATTAACACTTGACAATCTTCCTGTAGTTGTGCCCACCTGATTAAAAGAAGTATGAACACGTCCCGTTTTCGGTTCTATTGCCTTGGTCAGTCCTTCAATATAAGTGGATTTCAGTTTTGTTAATGTACGATACTCCACAAGAACGGAAGCAATTTCATGCTGACCGGCTAATTCTTCAAGAACGCTTATATCTGTCGAATATCCTGTTTTTGTTTTTTTTGTCTTAGGCAGTTTTAAAACATCAAAAAGTATTCTTGCGAGTTGCTGTGTGGAATTTATATTGAATTGCTCTCCAGCAATGCTGTAAATTTTATTTTCGTATTCTTTAATATATTTAACTATTTCGCTGTCTATATAAGATAAAATCCTTGAATCAACCCTGATACCTTCAAACTCCATTTCCGCCAGCACTTTTATGAGCGGAAATTCAAGTTCGGTGCACAGATTGAGAAGATTAATCTTCTGAAGTTCGTATTTAATTCTCTGGTACAAGCGAAAAGTCACATCAGCATCTTCGGCGGCATATTCCGAAACCTTTTCGAGTTTTACATCAGCCATGGAAATTTGGTTTTTTCCTTTACCGATTAGTTCCTCAATGTGAATCGGCTCATAATCCAGATATTTAACGGAAAGGGAATCCATATCGAGGGGTGAGTCTGAATTCAGTATAAATCCTCCCAGCATCGTATCGAAGAAAATATTTTTGATTTCAATTCCATAAGTTTTCAGAACGAGGTAATCGAATTTAACATTCTGTCCGATTATTTTTACATCATCGTCTTCAAGTAATTTCTTTAAATTTTCAACGGCAAAATTTATTTCGACTCCGGTTTTTTGTTCTGTTCTGCCGGCAGAATCATCCGGGGAAAAAAGCGAATCCGATTTAATTTCTTTTCCCCCGAAACTTCCGTAAACTGGAACGTAGAACGCCTCAAACTCATTAAAGGAAAAAGAGAAACCGACTATATTCGTATTGAAAATATCCAGCGAGTCTGTTTCCGTATCGAATGTGAATAAACCTTCATCTCTGAGTTTTTTAAGCAGTCTTACAAATTCGTCTTCATTTTTAATGGTGTAATATTTATGAGGGACTTCATTAATCTTCTTAATTATTTTTTTCGGTTCGGGAATATCAACTTTAATGGAATAAACCTTACTGCCTGTAATTGTAATCTGGATATCGTTGCCGTTACCGGAAGTATCGGATTGAGCAACGTTATCGGTCGCTTCACCTGCTGTTTCCTGCGGAAATTTTTTCATCAGGGATTTAAATTCGAGGTCAGAGAAAAGTTCTGACAGCAAATCCCTGTTATATTCTTCCATTCTCAAAGTATGGAAATCAACATCCAGCGGGGCATTCGTTTCAATTGTAACAAGTTTTTTTGCAAGATATGCATCCTGTTTGTAGGTTGTCAGATTTTCATATATTTTCTTGCCCGATAGTTTTTCTATATTTTTATAAATATTATCAATCGAACCGAACTCCAGAATAAGTTTCAGGGCAGTTTTCTCTCCTATTCCTCTTACACCCGGTATATTATCCGATGCATCTCCCATAAGTCCGAGGATTTCGATTACCTTTTCAGGACCGATGCCGAACTTTTTCTTAACGCCTTCAGCATCAATAATTTCGACTTCCATAGGGCTTCTTCCGCCTAAATTCCGCACCGGTTTATACATAAAGGTTTTATCCGAAACCAACTGCATAAAATCTTTATCGGGAGTAACCATATACGTAATCATATTTTCCTTTTCGGCACGTTTCGACAGAGTACCGATAATATCATCCGCTTCATAGCCGTCTTTTTCAATCAGGGCAATATTGAATGCCTTAACGAGTTCTTTGATTTTTCCAATTTGCCACGGCATATCGGTGGGGATTTCCTGACGCTGTGCCTTATACTCGGGAAACTCCTTATGACGGAAAGTAGGTTTATCCGTATCGAAGCAGACAGCGAGATAATCGGGTTTCTCATCTTCGATAATTTTCAAAATTGCGTTAGTAAATCCGAAAACTGCGGAAGTATTTTTTCCTTTGCTGTTAATCAGGGGAGTTGAAATCAAAGCAAAATAAGCCCTGTAAATCATTGCCATTGCATCAACCAGAAATAACTTTTCCGCCATAATATTTATATAATTTCTTTCATATTTACAATTTAATTAATTTAACAGATGAAAAAAACTAAAATATTAGGTGAAAATATCGGAGTTTGAAAAATTTAAATATATATCAGGATTACCTCAGAGATAATTTGCAGTAGAAATAAAAGAATTGTTTTGCGGAAGGATTATGTTATTACTAATCCATAACCCGGCAAAGCCGGAACCAAAATTTTTTTATTTCTTTTTTACTCATCCCATGAACTTGTTCATAGGATGAGTATAAATTTCTTACAATCTGGCTGACTATTGACCAATTTATTCCTTTATTTGTTGTCTTTTATATTTTAATAGGATTATGCCCTATAACTGCAAATCCTATATCCGCATTTGGAAAAGATACATCTATATCGTCTCCATTTGCTTGAAGAATTTGGTCTTTATACCATTGAGCATTTAAATTTGTGCTCATAAATATAATAAATAATGCTATTAATATTTTTATTAAGTTTTTCATTTTATCATTTTTTTGAGTTATTAAAATTATTTTTTTGGTCTTCCTATAAGTAAGTAGGTTGCCCAAGTTGTTTTACTTATATAAAGCATATATACATTTCCGCTTTTAACTGCTCCCTGATCGCAAAAGTTATCAATTGAACCATAAGTCCACAACGGTTCTATATTTTCACTTTTCCAGTTTTTTCCGTTATAAAAATATAATTGAAATCCTCCGTAATTATAACTTGTACATAATGCCACCATGGAATCTTTGTTCCATCCTGCAATCTGACTTGGAGTTATGCTAACACTGTCAAAAGAAGAATGATTATGCCAAATGTCATTTTGGAAATACTTCAGTTTATTATGAATAGCATAAAAACTAATAATATCGCTTCCGCAAATTGAGATTGATTGCCAGACGCAATTTGGGTCAGACACACTGTAGCAATCAATTCGTATTAACTGAAAATTGTTTCCGTTAAATTTATAAGTATAAAATTCTTTTTTTGAATAATTGATTGCATAAGCATATACATTGTAATTGTCGAAATACAAGCGTCCCAAATAAGTTGAGTCATTGTCTCTTATTATATAGGTTGATATAATTCCATTATTAAAATGATATGCCTTCTCATGATCTATTAACCAAGCATCATTTCCCGAGATAACAGCAATATCTCTTATACTGGTTATAACCGAATCAAGTATATATGTTGAAAAAACACCATTCGTAAATTTTTTCATTGCAGGAAAGTGAATTTCGTTAGAGTAAATTTGAAAGCCGCCAAAAAATATATTATTCTTATCATAACCATTTACTCTTTCTAATTTAAATTTGCTGTCCTGAAAATCAACAAAATTAGCGGATATACCATCATAAAAAAGACAGGAAAGAATGCCCGCTTCGATGTAAATATTATTAGTATCAGCTACGTAAATTCTACCTACATTCAAATAAGAATGTATGTTGACAAGTTCCCAGTTAAATTTACTCCCGGAATCAATATTAATCGGCGGCGGAGGTGGAATAACTGGATTATCATTTCCGCAGCCGGAAATAAATATAACAGAAAGTAATACTGAAATAATAATGCCGTATAATGAATTTCGGATTTTTATATGCTTTGTTTTTTATTTTGAAAATTATTCATGGATTGAAATTTTACTCCTCTAATTTAATTTTTTCTTTTCCCGCTTTCAAGGTAGTTTTTTTAATTCAAAACAGGAATAAATTATTTCGAGAATTTATTCAAATCCGTTTTTCTTTATTCTTGTGACTTTTATTTGTCACTGACTTGTCCAGCGGTGTCATTATTTTCTCCTCCTTTCTGTGTTTATATACCTAAGTTTTTATTGATTTTTATATACTACACCAATTGCATCCGCAATTCGTTGTTGTATCTTTTCTAAAGTTATTAATTTTTT
>JAFGII010000059.1 GCA_016929695.1 Ignavibacteria bacterium | reverse complement strand
TATCACAATTATCAGTTCTTTTTAAAGAAAAAATTGCTAAATTTTTATGAAAATTTTTTCATTTACACAAAAAAAAATACACCCTCATTTATACCAGCAAATCAACATTGTAAATCGAAAGCTGAA
Source organism: Ignavibacteria bacterium (assembly GCA_016929695.1). Taxonomy (GTDB): domain Bacteria; phylum Bacteroidota; class Ignavibacteria; order Tepidaquicellales; family Tepidaquicellaceae; genus Tepidaquicella. The sequence continues at coordinate 30,779 of JAFGII010000059.1, read as the reverse complement.
ACTTATACAGTGGAAGGATATAACAGCTTATTAAGACACTTTCTTGAAAGGCTGAGAAGAAAAAGGAAATGTTATAAAAAGTCTCCAATAATGCTTTTTTATTCTTTGCTTTTATTGATGGAGAAACTAAATGGAACGCCATTTATACAATATTAATTTGCCATTAATTTCGTTATTTCATACAGTAATATTTTATGTTAAAATTTTAATAATAACATGAATTAATCTTGAATTTTTAATACAAATATATTAGATTTGATGAACTTTTTTAATAAATGAAAGGGTAAAACTATGAAAAAAATCTTCGTTCCAATTTTGGTTGTTTTGATTTTTGCATTTTTTGTTCCATCTGTAAATGCTCAGTTAAGTCCTTCAATTGGAGGTTATGTCGGGCTGAATTTTGCAAATGCTTCAGTTACTCCGACGCAGACCACAAGTACAAGGACATGTTTAAAAGTCGGCGCTTTTGCTGATTTATCTTTTTCCCCGATTATTTCATTACAGCCGGGGCTTGAGTATATTGCCAAGGGTACCGAGTATACAACTCAAGGATATACTATTACCTGGAAATTTGGCTACCTTGAAGTTCCTGTTTTGTTAAAAATTAAATTTGACCTGCAGGAAGTTAAACCGTATGTTTTTGCCGGTCCTTCTTTTGGTATAAACCTTTCAGCTACAGAAGATTGGTCAGGTGGAAATCAGTCAGGTAGTAACGATATCAAGAACAATCTCGAGACAATTGACTTTGGACTTCGTTTCGGAGCAGGTACAGATTTTAAAATTGACACGAAAATAAAATTATTTGTCAATGCTCTTTATTCAATCGGACTTTCAAATATTGTTAAAACTCCAACAACAGTCACCGTGAAAAATAATGGATTCCAGATTGAATCGGGAGTTAAGTTCGGTCTCTAATTTTTATAATGATTTTTTATTAAGGCTGATATCAAGAGTATCAGCTTTTTTTTAGTATAATTTTAATTGGATATTACGTAACCCTATCAAACCGGAACCCAGCGCACTGGAAATCATATAACTAAAGAATTTATCTTCTGTTTACCTTCTATTATTATTTAATCCAAATAAATCCCTAATAAGAAGGTTTGAAAATATATGAAGCATGAATAGTTTTTATATTTTATTGAGGTAGGAATTTCTTATGCAGAATTTTTTGTAAATATTTATTAACAGGCATTAAAACAAGAGCCGAGATAATATTTGCAATCAATTCGTAAGCCGGAACGGAGACAGTCAACCTGCTGACGTACGGACCTTTTAAAATCGATATAAATTGAAATAACAGCAGTATAAAAATAAACAGCAGCGCATTAGCCGTTTTTAGGGAAACACTATATTTTTTACCTGCCATAAGTATTAAAAAAGAAATTATTACTATTAAAGCCATTCCAAGATACTGAAGTGTATTTCTGTATCTCTTTCGTTCTTCGATTATCTTTTGTCTTGCTTCTTCCGCCTTTGCTCTTTCATTCAACAATCGTTCAAAAGAGAATTTCGCCTCGAGTTTTCCGATTTCTGTAATCTTATCGTTCTTAAAAACACTGTCCTTAATAGCAATATATTTAGACTGATATTCAAATGCTTTTCCGTAATTGTTTGCTCTTTGGTAAATAAGAGCGAGTTTTTGATAGGTGTTCATCAAAGTAATATTTGCTCCCATTTCTTGAGCAAGTTTTTCGCTCTTTCCTATATAGGTCAGTGCGTTTCTATAGTTACCCAGATTCAGGTAACACCCGCCCAGCAGTAAAAATGAATTTGCCAGTTCCGGTTTTGCTTTGATTTCTTCATAAATTAATATTGCTTTTTGAAAAAATTCAATTGCCTTATCGTATTTCTCCTGTGAACTGTAATTTATCGCAATGTTGACATAATTCGAAGCAGACTCGGGCTTATTGTTCATTTCCGTATTCATCTGAAATGCCATTAGAAAATAATCATATGCCCTCCGGAATTCGCCTCGCTTATTATAAATCTCTCCGATATTATTGTATATAATAGCAAGGTATTCTTTATTGTTTGATTTCTCGCATATCCCTCGCGCTTTCTCGAAATATTTAAGAGCATCATCGTAACTCTCCTGATTAAGATGAATGTTACCTATGTTTGTGTAACAAACCGCCACGGCGTCTGTATTCCCTACTTCATCAAACATTACCATTGCCTGATTATAATAATTAAGCGCTTCTGCAAAAACTCCCTGATTCTTCAGAATTATCCCTATTTCATTATATGTCCACGCGATATCCTCTTTATTTCCCAGTTCATTGTAAATATCAAGTGAGATAAAAAACAACTCCAGCGCTCCCGCAAAATCACCTTTGAACTGATATGCAGTAGCGAGTGTAAAATACGATGTGGCAACTCCGTATTTATATTTAATCCTGTCGGCAAGTATAATGGCATAATCAGAAAGTTTAATTGATAAATCGGGACTTATTCTTCTGTATTCCCAAGCTACAGAATCAATATAATTATATTTGACCGAATCATCTTTCCAGCCGGAAACTTTGAGCAAGACAGAATCAGCCGACTGGGACTGAATTTCCAAGCAAAAACAAAAAATAAATACTGCAGTTAATATGATTTTTTTTGACATGCTTATTTTATTAAGTGTCATACTATAATGTCCGACTGATTTATTTTATTATTTCTAATTTTAACTGTAAAAATTACAAAATATTTCTTCAAAAAATAACACCAATATTTAAGATGAGCCCGTAATCGAAATTTTACACTTAACAATATATTTTCAATAATATTAATGAGATACTGAATGCTTCTTCTTTGAAATATTATTGATGAATATCAAACTGATAGCCTTCAGCAAAAAACATTTCAAAATTTTACATCCTGTTATTGTGATGAATCCGAAAAGAATTTTAATAAATAAAAATTTATATCCTCACTTCTAAACGTTTCGTTACAATATTTATCCTTCTATTAAAGTCTTTATAATATCAGAAGATTTTATATTATCCGCTTCAGCATTGAAATTAGTAATAACGCGGTGCCTTAAGACAGGAAGTACATATTTTATAACATCATCAACAGACGGAGTAATCCTGCCGTCTAATATAGAGCCGGCTTTTGCCGCTAAAGTCAAATACTGCGAAGCACGCGGTCCTGCCCCCCAGTTTACATAATCTTTAACAATTTTCGGAGATGACTGATTAGCAGGTCTGGTTAAAGAAACTTTTTCAACGATATATTCTATTACTTCCTGAGAAACCGGCACTTTCCTTACGAGTTCCTGAAAATCAATGATTTCGTTTTTGCTGAATACTTTATTGATTTTCATATTATACATGCTCGTTGTTCTTCTTACAATTTCTTCTTCTTCTTTGTCTACAGGATAATCCAGCCATAAATTAAACATAAACCTGTCAAGTTGTGCCTCGGGCAGAGGATACGTTCCTTCCTGTTCTATCGGATTCTGTGTTGCAAGAACAAAAAACGGCTCTTCCAATTGAAAAGTAATTCCGCCGGATGTTACCCTGTGTTCCTGCATCGCTTCAAGCAATGCCGATTGTGTTTTTGGAGGAGTTCTGTTTATTTCATCAGCAAGTATAATATTGGCAAACACGGGTCCCTTTATAAATCTGAATTTACTTTCCTTATTACTCTCGGGTTCGAATATTTCCGTTCCGGTAATATCTGAAGGCATAAGGTCCGGAGTGAACTGAATTCTGCTGAATTTTAAATCAAGTGCATCTGACAGGGTTTTAATGATTAAAGTTTTACCGAGTCCGGGTACACCTATCAGCAAACTGTGCCCCTGCGATAATATTGAAACAAGAACATTATCAATTATCTCATCCTGCCCGACAATAATTTTTCCTAATTCGGTCTTTAACCTCTTGAATTTATCATTCAGTTCCAATACTAATTCGGTATCTTTTTTTCCGTTTATTTCCATAAGTATAATTTTATTTTATTAAATCTGCATCATTTATTTTTTGTACAGAAAATTTACCTTCAAAGTTTCGATTAATTTTTTCAGAATCGCCTGCAATTGCAATAATCAATTTCTCAGTTTGGAAATATTTTTCAGCCGTTTCAATTATCTCTTCAGATGTAACTTCATATATTCGTGCAAGGTAATGGTCATAAAAATCCTTCTCTATATCGTACAGCTCCATATTCAGCAATTTTGTGGCAACAGCGTTTGCGGTTTCAAACTGTAAAGGAAAATTTCCCGTTATATAATTTTTTGCATTCTCAAGTTCTTCTTCCGTTACCCTGTTTTTTTTCATCAGTTCCATTTCTTTTATTATCTCATTAACGGATAATAATGTGTATTGAATATTAACGTTTGTTTCAATTAAAAATTCTCCCGAATATTTCTTGCAATCGAAATATGACCTCGCTCCGTATGTGTAGCCGTTAATTTCTCTTAAATTTTTGTTGATTCTCGAGCTGAAATTTCCGCCGAAAATTGTATTTAAGAGAACTACAGGTACAAATTCAGGTGAATTTCTGCTTATTCCGGCATTACCGAGACAGATATCAGACTGAACCGACTGTTCTCTGTGTATTGAATACAGTTCGGTCCTTTCGGGATTTCTGTATTTTGATGTTTCAATGTTATTTATTCCTTTTTTCTGCCATTTGGAAAATTTCTCTCCAACCAGTTTCAATGCCCTCTCGGGTTTAATGTCACCGACTAATACTATCAACATATTTCCGGGTGTAAAGTAATCGCTGTAAAATTTCAAGATTTCATCACGAGTTATGGATTTAAGAGTGCATATACATCCTTCGGGTTTATGAGAATATCCCGATTCCCTTCCTAATTTATTGTTAAATGCTTTATGCGCCAGATATTCACCCGACCTGTATTGTGCATATAATGAATTAATTCTTATCTCTTTTAAATTCCTTATTTCATCTTCCGAAAAAACTGAATCTAAAATTAATTCCTCCGATAATCCGAACATTTCTCCGAAATATTTTTCAAGCGAATGGAATGTAAAGTATGAAGCATCATAATCGCTTCCGCTGACAAGCATAGTGCCGTAGTATTCAAACCTTTCCGCAATATCATTGCTGTTTAATCCGTGTGTGCCTTTATGAAGCAACTCCGCTGTTAATGAGGATACTCCGTCCTTACCCTGACTCCTGATATTATCGGCTGCCGAGCCGGATTTGAATACAAATCTCGCAGTAATAATCGGAAATCTTTTATCTTCTATCACAAATAATTTAATCCTGTTTTCGAATTCATATTCGAAATGTTCGGGGAATTTTATATTACGCGGTTTTCCTCTTTTCGGTATATCAATATTAACTTTCATATCAGGTTGACGGTAAATAGTTTAATATTAACATCTTCTCAGGATTAATATATTCTCTCATCGTTTCCACTATGTCGTCTCTGGTTATTTTTAAAGCATTTTCTATTTCGTAATTTATTCTTCCGGGACTTTCAGTAAATAAAGTAAAATAGGATAAATTATCCGATACTGCCAGATTGGTCTGCAGTGCGGTATGATACGACAATTCAATTTTATTCTTTATTTTTTCAATATCCCTTTCTCCAAATCCACCCCTACAAATGAGATTAAGATTCTCGGTAATAATTTGTTCCACTTCGGAACAGTCTGCTCCGTGATTTAAATAAGCATCAATACCGAACATTCCTGCTTTCTCGAAACCGGTAACTGATGATTCAGCCTCGAAGCATAAATTTTTATCATAAATGAGTTCCCTGTTCAAAATTGAACTGTCACCCCCTGTTAACAAACCCGCTATATGTTTTGCGGCATAATAATTAACAGTCCCGAATTCAGGTATTCTGAAATTTATAAAAACCGCAGGTAAATTAATTTTGTCCTTTATTACATATTTTCCGCAGGAAAAATCTTCAATTTTAAAATTTCCAATTGAGTTTTTAGGTTTATCTTTTTTAATATCAGAATAATATTTATTCAGAAAGTTTTCAGTCTCGACCATATCAATATCTCCGCAGACAGCAATAACACCGTTTCCTGTATTATAAAACTTTTCATAAAATCCCGAAATATCTTCTGCCGTTATTCCTTTGATTGATTCTGTTTTTCCAATTACGGGAATTTCATAAGGTGTATTTTTAAACAATCTCCTGCCGATTTCAAATTCCAGACTGCCAAACGGGACATTATCATAAATTTGATTTTTTTCTTCTATAACCACTTTTTTCTGAATTTCAATGTTACCGTCGCTAAAATCTAATGCATTTAATCTTACTGAATCAAGTTGCATTGCACACTCAAGCATTCCGGAAGGGATACTGATAAAATAACTTGTCATATCCTGCGATGTGTATGCATTGCTTTCACCGCCCATCAGGCTTAATATCTCGTCAAATGATTTCAAATTATCTCTGCAGACTCCGCTGAACATCAAATGCTCCAGTAAATGAGCAAGACCTTTTTTATCCCGGGGTTCATCTTTTGAGCCTGCTTTAAAACTTACAGATATTATAACAGAAGGTATATTTTCATTCCTTGATAATACTGCTTTTAAACCGTTTTCTAACTCAATTTGTTTATATGATATCTTTGGCACAGATTAAATATTTATTACTTATGGAATTTATAGAAGAACCTGTATGTTTTCAAAATTGAGAGATGAATACTGATAACTTAGACATTTCTTCAGCAAGTTAAACGTTTATGAATAAAATTTCACTGTATTTTGTATAACAAATTTTACACTTGAAAATTATTTTTATTTTAAATTACTTTGAACTATGAAAATAACAACATTAATATTAAAAACTGCTTTTGTCACTTTATTGCTTTCCCTGATTATTTTTAATTCAGCAAGCGCACAATCATTCGGGAAAAATAAAGTTCAGTACAAAAAGTTTAACTGGCATTTTATTCAGTCCAAACATTTCGATATTTATTTTTCAGACGGCGGATATGACATTGCGGAATTTACCGCAGTGGTTGCGGAAACTTCTCTTGCCTCACTTTCTAAAAACCTCGATTATAACATCTCCAACAGAATACCCCTGATTGTATTTAATTCTCATAATGATTTTCAGCAGAACAATGTGATTGACGAATACCTTCCGGAGGGTGTAGGAGGTGTGACTGAGCTGTTTAAGAACAGAATTCTCGTTCCTTTTGAAGGAAATTATGAACAGTTCCGGCACGTAATTCATCATGAACTCCTGCACGGATTTATGAATGATATGTTTTACGGCGGGTCAATTCAAAACATAATTTCCAAAAATATTACATTAAATTTTCCAATCTGGTTTTCAGAAGGAATGGCGGAAAGCCAGAGTCTCAGCGGTCTAGATAAAGAAACCGATATGTATGTCAGAGACCTGGTAATAAATAATAACATGCCCCCTATAGAATATTGCTATGGATATCTTGCATACAGAGGGGGACAAAGTTTTTTTGCTTTTCTAATGGAATATTACGGTGAGCATAAAATCGGTGAACTTATGAATAGTATCAAAGCGACGAGTGATGTTTACGGCTCATTTAAAGAAACTTATAAACTGACCGTTGAAAAACTAAGCGAGAAATGGCTTAAAGAACTCAATAAAACATACTGGTCGGACGCAATTAATAAAGAAGAAGTTTTTGACTTCGCAAAAAAATTAACAGACCACATTGAAGACGGCGGATTTTACAATGTTTCCCCGACTATATCACCAAAAGGAGATATGTTCGCATTTATTTCCAACCGGGATGATTTTTTTGACGTTTTTCTTGCAAAAACCGATAACGGTGAAATTATAGAAAAGGTCATCAGCGGAAATACTACCAGCAATTTTGAGGAACTCCAAATTCTCACTCCCGGACTTACGTGGTCTCCCGACAGCAGAAAACTTGCTATCAGCGTCAAAGCGGGTGAAGATGATGCAATTTTTATCGTTGATGTAAAATCAGGCAAAGAAAACAAACTGCCCGTAAAACTGACAGGAATATCAAATGTTAACTGGTCGCCTTTTAATAATATACTCGCTTTTACCGGAAAAACCGCAAAACAATCAGATATATACATTTATGACATTTATAAGCATCAGCTGAAAAATCTAACAAACGATATTTTTTCCGATGAAAATCCCGTATGGTCACCGGACGGGAAATATATTTACTTCAATTCTGACAGAGGTAAATATGTAAACCGTTCCGATATTCCGGCAGATTTTAAAATATATGACTATGATTTTAACGAAAGGAACCTGTACAGGTTAAACTTTTCTACACAAATTATCGAACCCGTAATTTACCAGCCGGGTTCAAATGAAAAATATATTCAGTTCAGTTCCGACGGGAAAAAAATGCTTTACGTTTCCGATGTTAACGGAATAAACAATATTTATATGAGAATATCTGATGACGAAGAAAATTCAACTGACATACCAATCACAAATTCAATTAATCCGATTTCACAGATATCCGTATCAAAAGACGGGAAAAAAATGCTTTTCGTTGCACTGAATAAAGGCGGTTACGATATTTTTAAAATGGATAATCCGTTCGACAGAAATATCGGTTTATCTAAATTAGAGCCTACGAGTTTTGTAAAGAAATATCAAATGAAAAAATCCGTAACTGTAAAATATGACTCCTCAGAAGTCTCGGCTGATTCTCTCGAAATTTCGGGTGTTGAGGACTCACTCTCTGTAAACTCAAATGACTCTCTGAATATCTACGGTCAAGATATCCGTATAGAATTCAAGAAACCCGGAGAGGATAAAAAAGAACTTACAAAATATGATACCCAGTATGAAAGTAACAAAGAATTTAAGGTATTTGATAATATAAATGAAGACGGCTCATTCAAGACAAACAAATATAAAATTAAATTCTCACCTGATTTAGTATATGGAAATGCGAACTATTCGAGTTATTATGGAGTTCAGGGAGTTGCTTCGATTTCACTTAGTGACTTAATGGGTAATCACAGAATTAACATAATCACATCAATGGTTATTGACCTGAAGAACAGCGATTATGCACTTGCATATTATTATCTGCCGAACCGTCTTGACCTTGGATTTGAGATTTATCATACAGCAAGATTTTTATATTACAACAGGGGTTTATACGATCAACTTTACAGATACAGAACTTACGGCGCAAATATTCTCTCTTCATATCCGATAACAAAATTTAAACGCTTCGATGCCGGTCTGTCCCTTATGCATGTAATACAGGAAAATCTTGATAATATTAATGAGCCCATATATGAAAACACATTTCTTGTCCCTTCCGTTAGTTACGTCTTTGATAATTCATTGTGGGGATACATTGCACCAATTAAAGGTTCAAGATTCAACATCACAACTTTGGGTTCGCCCCCTTTAGGTTCAAACGGAATCGAGTTTATTTCACTTCTCGGCGATTTCAGAAAATATTTCAAAATTGCAGATGACTATTCATTTGCTTTAAGATTTGCAGGCGGAGCGAGTTTCGGAAAAAATCCACAGAGGTTTTATCTCGGCGGAACAGAAGGCTGGATTAACTGGGAATTCGAAAACTACAACATACCGATTAGCAACATCGAGGAATATGCATTTTCTATGGCGGGATTGCCTCTCAGAGGTTACAATTTCGACAGAATCGCCGGTTCCAAATATGCACTATTTAATGCCGAATTGAGGTTCCCACTTTTAAGGTATTTGATTCTTGGTTTACTGCCTTTTGGTTTTCAAAATGTTCAGGGCAATATATTTTTCGATGCGGGAACTGCCTGGCGAAAAGACAGGGATTTAAAACTCATTACCACTGAAAACGGGACTACTGTTGCGAAAGACTTACTGATGGGTATGGGTATAGGAACACGCATAGTTTTTCTCGGATTTCCTTTTAAATTTGACGTCGCCTGGAATTATAATCTTAAAGAGTTTTCACCACCTAAATATTATATTTCCCTCGGTCTGGATTTCTAATCCCTTTGGTTTGATTCTAATTTACATCTAAATAAAAAAGGGCTGTCCTACAGGACAGCCCTTTTAATAATTTGACTTTTTATTTTATTTCCCAGGAAGAACTGCCTTTTAACAATTCCTCTATTTTACCTGCTCCATACTTTTCTTTTGCCATCTCAATCTGGTTTTCCATTTCCACTTCATAACGGTTTCTCCTTCTCGCGAGGAATACTCCCAAAGGTAATGGTAAAAGCGGATTATCAATAAAACTGCTCAGAATAAATGCGAGGTCTTTGGAAGTTTCATCGTGAACAAGACAATCACTAATGCTGTGCTTCCCGTCATTTAAATCAATCAAGACCGGTTTCCAGCCGTCTAATTTGATACCTTTTTCTTTATTCTTACCGAATACAAGCGGTTTTTCATTCTCAATATAAATAACGTGTTCATCCCGGGTTTCCTTATTTGTGTAAAGGTTATATGCTCCGTCATTAAATATGACACAATTCTGTAAAATTTCAAGCAGTGTTGTTCCATAATGCTGATAACATCTGAGAATCATTTGCTGGAGATGTTTAGGATCTTTATCCATAGAGCGTGCTATAAATGAACCTTCCATACCGAGAGCCAGCGAGACAGGATTAACAGGATATTCAATCGAACCGAACGGAGAAGACTTTGTAACTTTTCCGTGCTCTGAAGTCGGTGATGCCTGACCTTTAGTTAATCCATAAATCCTGTTATTAAAGAGCAGAATATTAACATCTATATTCCTCCTTAACAGATGAATAAAATGATTTCCGCCTATACTGAGACAATCTCCGTCACCGGTAGCAACCCAGACAGATAGTTCAGGATTCGCTACCTTAACACCCGAAGCAATCGCAGTTGCCCTTCCGTGAATTGTATGAAATCCGTAAGTGTCCATATAATAAGGCAATCTGCTTGAGCATCCGATACCGGAAATAAATACAATATTTTCCTTGACCTGACCATATTCGGCTAAAATTTGGGGAAAGGTTCTTTGTATCTGTGCAAGCACTGAATAATCTCCGCACCCCGGACACCATCTGACATCTCTGCCGGATGCAAAATCTTTCGCAGTATATTGAGGAACTGTTTTAGGTGTATTTGTATTTTCTGTCATGATATTAAACTTTTAAAATTTCTTCAATCTTTGCTTCTATTTCAGATGGTTTAAAGGGTAAACCTTTAACCTTATTAAACTGAATAACATCAATTAAAAATTCACATCGTATTAATTTAGCCAACTGACCAAGATTTACCTCGGGAACTAAAATTTTCGGATAACTTTTCAATATGCGTTCAGTATTTTTTGGCATGGGATTTAAATATTTCAATATGGCATAAGCCACTTTCTTTCCTTTTAAAATATGATTCTCAACTGCATCTGCAACGGCACCGCCTGTACTGCCCCAACCAAGAACAAGCAACTCAGAATCTTTTACGCCTTCTACTTTCAGTTCGGGAATATCAGTTTCAATTTTCTTGATTTTTTTTTCTCTGAGTTTAACCATATAGTGATGATTCTCGGGTTCATAACTTACATTTCCTGATACATTCTGTTTCTCCAGTCCGCCGATTCTGTGTTCCAATCCTTTTGTCCCCGGTTTTACCCAAGGTCTTGCAAGATTTTCACTCCTGCTGTAAGGGAAGAATCCGTCTCTCCGTGTTTGAAATATCACTTTGATTTCAGGAAGTTCAGATATTTTCGGGACTCTGAAAGGTTCAGAGCCCTGAGCTATAAATCCATCCGACAATAATATAACAGGCGTCATATATTTAATCGCAATCCTTGCAGCCTCGATTGCCAGATAGAAACAATCAGTCGGTGAACTAACAGCAAGGACGGGTACCGGGCTTTCGCCGTTTCTTCCGAACATTGCCTGAAATAAATCCGCCTGCTCAGTTTTTGTAGGTAAACCTGTAGAAGGACCGCCTCTCTGAACATTTACAACTACTAAAGGCAACTCAGCCATAACGGCAAGACCGATTGCTTCATTTTTTAAAGCCATTCCGGGTCCGCTTGTGGTAGTACCTGCAAGACAACCTGCAAAGGAAGCACCAATCGCAGTACAAATACCTGCGATCTCATCTTCCGCCTGAAACATCTTAACCCCAAAATGTTTATATTTAGCCAGCGTCTGCATAATTTCCGATGCGGGTGTGATGGGATAACTTCCTACAAATAACTGCAATCCTGCTCTTGCTGCTGCAGTGGTTAAACCAAGTGCAATAGCTTCATTTCCGTTAAGATTTCTGTAAGTGCCTTTCTTTAACTTGGCAGGTTCAACTTCAAATCTTGTTGTAAAAATTTCCGTAATTTCGCCGTGGTAATAACCGGCTTTTAAAACCCTTGAATTTGCTTCAATTAACTCCGGCTGGTTTTTAAACTTCTCCCGAAGCCAAGTCAGTGTAAAATCGTATGATTTATTATATAACCAGTATAGAAGACCCAGAGCAAAAAAATTCTTACATTTCTGGGCTGTCTTCTGAGGCAGATTCATATCTTTTAATGATTCAAGAGTGGAACGTGTAATTGGTATTTCATAAACATTATATCCTTCGAGAGAACCGTCTTCGAGCGGATTTTTTTCATACTGTGCCAGATCTAAATTTTTCCTGTCAAACGTATCTAAATTTGCAATGATGATACCATTCTTTTTCAGGTCCTTCAGATTAACTTTGAGAGCTGCAGGATTCATTGCTACCAAAACATCTACACTGTCGCCGGATGTGTGTATGTCGTGGTTTGAAAAGCGAATAGTATAGCCGCTGACTCCGTAAAGAGAGCCTGCAGGAGCGCGGATATCCGCGGGAAAATCCGGTAATATTCCTATATCATGTCCTGTTGCTGCTATAGTATCCGTAAACTGCGAACCTGTTAACTGCATTCCATCTCCGCTGTCACCCGCAAATCTGATTGTTACATCCTGAACAGTTTTTAAAATCGGCTTAAACTTTGCATTATTCTTCTTGACTCCACTATTAACTTTTGTATTGTCTTCCATTATAATATTTTTATTCTTTAAAAGAAATAAACACTGTTTTTTTTAAAAAAAAGAAAAAACCATTTCTTCCGAAACGGTTTATCAGAATATTAAATTATTATTCTATGTATAAAAAATTACGATTATATTAAATCAGTTTAACTGGTTAAAGGAATCTCAGTTAACAACCTCAGATTCCGAATCTTCCGTTTCCGGTTTTTCTAATTCTTTTTCGTCTTTGACAACTAATTTTATTTTTGCCGTAACATCAGTATAAAGCCTGACATCAACTTCATGTTCACCCAGAGTTTTTATATGCTCATGCATGATAATTTTTCTTTTATCGATATTATATCCTTTTTCAGCGAGTTTATCATGAATAATCTGTGAAGTTACCGAGCCGAATAATTTTTCTTCTTCTCCGGCTTTTGCATAGATAACCAATGTGTCCTTCTCAAGTTCAAACGAGGTTTTCTTAGCAAGCTCAATTTCTCTTCTTATCTTACGCCCCTGCTGTCTATTAATTTCTTCGAATGATTTCTGATTTGATTCCGTTGCTAATACTGCAATACCTTTCGGAATCAAGAAATTACGGGCATAACCCTTTTTTACTTCTTTAACTTCGCCGGCATTACCGAGTTTTTCGTGGTCTTGTTTTAATAATACTTTCATATAGTTAAAAAAATAATATAGCGGAATTAAATAATTCCTAACTTATTTATATTTATAATTCAAGAAAAAATCTATTTATCAGAATCTAAATTTGTATCTTCCGATGTCAGAAGCTGGTCAAAATTATCATCAGTAAAAGTCGTCGGTTCATCACCCTCTTCCGAAGCTACAACCGGTTTTTTATTCAAGAACTGAATCCTACGCGCTTTTATCTCAACAATAGTTCTGTTCATGCCGTCTTCTGTCCTAAATGTCCTGCTTTGCAATTCACCATCAACAAGAACAGCATTACCTTTTCTTAACTTGTCACGGCAACTTTCTGCTAATCTGTTCCAGGCAACTATTCCTACATAACAAACATCTTCTTTCCATTCATCGTTTTTGTCTCTAAACCTTCTGTTACTGGCAATTGAAAAATTGACAACTGGTGTACCGTTTGTTGTTTGCCTGAATACTGGGTCTTTCGTTAGGTTTCCTGCTACTACTACTGAGTTTAATTCGGGCATCTTGAAATCAGCCATTCTTTACCTCCGGATATTAATTAATAAATTGTTTAATAAAAACCTGTATTCTTTAATGTTCAAACTCTTTTCTTTAATCTTTTTCTTCTTCTTTCTCTTTAATATTATTTTTCTTTTCCTGTTCCTGTTTTTCTTTTTCCGCTTCCAAATTCTGCAAAATAATCGCTTTCTTTTTTAAATAATTTTCTTTCGATTTAAGTTCATTTTTACTCATTATTATCGTCAGATATCTGAGTATATTTTCATCCATCTTATACGCTTTTTCGATTTTCGCAGTGAAATCCGGTGCTGCTGTAAATTCAAAACAAATATAATAACCATTTTGTTTCTTTTTAATCGGGTAAGCAAGCCTTCTGCGACCAATCTTGTCAATATTCTTAATTTCGACTTTGTTTTTACTGAGGAGTTTTTCATATTTCTTTATAATCTCCTCTATAGTCGGATCTTCAAAATTTCCGTCTAAAATAATGTACGATTCGTAATGCCTTTTAGTCAAATCTCTATATTTATTAATTATAAAATATTAAAAATATGCTTATTATTTATAATAATCAAGTTCTTTTTAAAGTGGAAAATACGAGATTGTTCAAATTTATTTCCCTGTACGGAACCGAAGAGTTTCACCGGGAATAACTTCTTCTGTTTTCCAATTCACGGTTATAGTTATGAACGGAAAAATTATTCCTTCTTGTCCGAGTTATGAATAAGAATACGGGGTTTTGAATTTAAGAGAGGAAATTCTTATTAGTGCGGGAAGTGGGACTTGAACCCACACGCCTATATGGCGCCACCCCCTCAAGATGGTGCGTCTGCCAGTTTCGCCATTCCCGCAGGACCTATAAGATAATTAATTTAAGTTATTTTAGAAAGTTATTTCTGCTTTCTTAATTTTTGCAATTCCTTAAACAAGTTGATTTCTTTACCAGAAAGATTCTTCGGAGATTGAATATTAATAGTCAAGTATAAATCACCAAATTGACCGGGTTTTTCATATTTCGGCATACCAAGGTTTTTAAGTCTGATTAGTTTTCCCGAAGATGTCTCTTTAGCGATATCAATCATAATCTTGCCTTTGAAAGTAATAAATTCGACTTTCCCGCCTAAAACAGCAGTATACACATCAATAAATAAATTTGAATATAAATCGTCCCCGTCTCTTTTGAACACTGCATCGTCAAGGACTTCTATAGTAATAAGCAAATCCCCTGAAGTACTTCCCGGATATTGTTCACCTTTCCCGGAAATTTTCAATATGTGACCGCTATAAATACCGGGTCTTATTTTTAATTTAATTGATTCGTTTTTGTGAGTGAATATTTTCTCTACTCCAGTATACGCTTCTTTTAAAGTAATCGGTAATTTCGCCTGAAAATCTGAACCTCGTCTCGTATATCTTCCTGTCTGACCTTTACGCGATTTTCTTTCTCCGAATCCTCCGCCGAAAAACATCTCAAAGAAATCCGAGTACCCTGAGCCGCTGAAGAAATCCCCGAGGTCGCCTTCAAAACTATATTGTGTTCCCTGTCCCTGATTTGTATACTGTGACCAGTCAAATCCCCCGGGATCTCCATGCTGCTGGTAATACCTGTAACTTTCACCCATCTGATCATATTTCTTCCGTTTTTCATCATTACTCAGAACCTCATAGGCTTCATTAACTTCCTTGAATTTTTCCTCTGCAGTTTTATCTCCTTTGGCTTTATCAGGATGATACTTCATTGCAAGTTTACGGAAAGCTCTTTTAATTTCATCTTTAGATGCTTTCTTCTCTACGCCTAATATTTTATAATAATCTTTATATTCCATTATCAGTTATTTGTTCAAAATTAATTCATATACGGTTATATTGAAACATTAAAATTCGGAACATCCGTAATTCCCCTACCGATAATAACAAATAACAATTAACTGAAAATTTCAATAAATAACGAAGTTCAGTGATATCACAAAACAGAATATTTTTTTGGAATAAAATTTGATACTGAATGTTCATTATTTTAGTATTGCTTTATTCAAAATATTCCTTTAACCTTACAATGTAGAATAAGTAAACAAAAATAATTTTTATGAGCGGATAAGAATTTACCCTTCTGAACTTTTTTACAAAAATACAGTATTTTAATTAACACATTTTTTAAATTTTAAACGGAGAAAGAAATGATATTAAGAAATGAACTTAAACATCTTCAGTCTATTAAAGGTTATCCCTGCCTTTCAATTTTAATGCCGACACACAGGCATCATCCGGAGAATCAACAGGATGCAATCAGACTGAAAAACTTAGTCAACGAAGCAAAGAAAAGACTTTCAGCGGAACTGAAGGAAGAAGAAGCAAATAAAATCACATCAAAACTAAACGACCTGATATCCAAAATAGATTTCACTCACGTTCTTGACGGACTCGGACTTTTCGTAGATAAAACACATTCATACAAATTTATATTACCCTTTCCTGTGAAAGAGAGAGTGATGCTCGACGATACATTTGGAACGAGAGATATTGTTTTCGGCATGAACAGAAGCGAGCCATACTGGGTTCTCGTTCTAAGCGAGAAGACATCAAAATTATATCTTGGAATCAGGGATAATTTACTTGAATATACCGATAACGGATTTCCCGTTATTAATCCTTTTTACGAACTTAAGACACCACCTGAGAACGGCGAATCCAGAAATGACAGGCTGACAGAAAATGTACAGAGATTAAAGAATTATTTTAAAGACATTGACAGCAAATTAAAAGCCATAAATACAGACGTATATGAAATTACTCTTATGGGAGCAGAAAAAAATTTAAGTATATATAAAGAAGTCTCATCTCAAACAGAACAAATAATTCTGGGAATAAACGGAAACTACGAAATCGAATCTGCAGCCGAGATTTCAAGAATCGTATGGCAGCAGTTTAAACAAGCAAGAATGGAAAAGAGAGAAAAGATACTCAAACAGCTTGATGATGCAATGGGTGCAAAAAAACTTGCAACAGGCATAGACGAGGTATGGAAATTATCACTTCAGAACAGGGGCAGACTGCTTGCAGTTGAACTGAATTATCATTATCCCGCTAAAATTTCCGAAGATAAATTACATTTAATCCCGACTGACGTAATTGAAGGCAAGGAAGTGCTCGATGATGCGGTTGATGATATAATAGAACATGTCATCATCTCCGGTGGCAGAGTAGTATTTCTGGATAACAGCAAACTGGAGAAATACGGAAGAATTGCCATGATACTGAGATATTAATTTCAAAAAAAAAATTTTAAACGGGAACAATAAGTTGTTCCCGTTTTTTTATGCACCGGAAAGTGAATGAGAAACAGCAAAGAGACAGGTGTATTGTAATAAAACCGCACTAACTTTGACCGGGAACAGCTTAATTAGATTTATTTTCGTATTGATAATCCTTAATTTTGCATAATGAATGATACTAAAATTACAAACAAAAACATAGTAATACCGAAGGGGAAAATATATTCAGAGTTCATAGAAGTTAATCCGGAAAGTAATTACCTGCTTGTATTTCTTCACGAAGGTTTAGGAAGCACAGGCCAGTGGAAGGACTTCCCCGAATTACTATGCAGAATGACGGGGTTTAACGGATTTATATACGACAGATTCGGTTACGGAAAATCTGATAAGTTTAACGGGAACAGAAATATCAGTTACATGCAGGATGAAGCATATTCATATCTGCCTGAAATTTTATCTGCCGGTAATTTTAACGGGAAAAAAATAATTCTGACAGGACACAGCGACGGCGGGACGATTGGTCTGTTATATGCATCGAAACAGCCTGCTAATCTGAAGTGTCTAATATCAATTGCCGCTCATACTTTTATTGAGGATATTTCAATTGAAGGAATAAAAAATGCGGTAGAAAATTATAAAAACGGTGATTTAAAAGAACGGCTCAGAAAATATCACGGAGACAAAACCGAAAAGATATTTAACGACTGGTCGGAATTATGGCTGGATGAAAATTCCCGGAAATGGAATATGCTCGAAGAACTGAGAAATATTAAATGTCCCGTGCTTTTGATACAAGGCGATAATGATGAATACGGCAGTGAGTCTCAGGTAGATACAATCATAAACGGGGTAAGTGGTTTTACGAAAAAAGAAATTATATATAACTGCGGGCATCTGCCTCACGTACAAGCAAGGGACTACACAGCAGCGGTTATAATAAAATTTCTTTATGAAATCGGTCTGGATTTTGAGACAAGAAAATAATATAACCAAGGATTAAAATATCAGACGGCGGAAAACGCGGAATCTAGCGGAATACAAACAGGATGCATCAGAAACACAGAATACACTAACTAACAAAGAAATAATCAGCATTTTTTTTAACCGCAATGGTGCAAAGACCGCTAAGATATTTAAAGAACCGGATTCCCGCATTCGCGGGAACGACAACAGGGGCATCACCGCTTTGCTATTTTATAATTTTTAATTCAGTCCGAGTTTTGTTTTAATTTCGGGGGGAATGGCATCTTTCACGACGATTATTGCGATTGTGTTTAATGCGAAATATGATTCGGATGCGTGAAGGAAACCATTATATTTTCCGATTTCATTCCAGGAATTTTTTACAAGAAAAAAATCCTTTCCACCTTCAGACTTTTTAATACCCACGAACTGCATAAGGTGGTCATCCTGTGTTGTAAGATTCTCAAATAAATTCTGTCTCTCATCCTGAGTTATTATTTTCTCTTCTGCATCCGGTTTAACAGAAATCCTGTCTTCAGGATACACCCATTCCATTGCAAATCCTTTATTCATCAGGAAATTTTCATTGCTTACGTCAGCATCCCATAAAACTGTATAACCTTTCATTACGGATTCTTTTGCAATGAGAATCATTTCATCAAGCGGGACATTATAATATTCTCCGCCGGAAAAATTGTCCGGAACTTCTATTATAAAAGGTTTATAAAAAGGATGATGAGTAAACGAAGTAATATTAATATAATTACCGGGATTATATTTCAGCACATCCGCAGCGAATTCAAGCGGAGTATATTCCTTACCCTCAAAAATAAATTTCTCGGGCGGTGCTCCGAGATGCTCATCGAGAATTTTAATAAATCCTTCTTCCCAGTTCAGGTCAATTGGAATTTTTTTCAATACTCTGTCAAGATAATTTTTTAACCGCGGCAACATCTGAGAATGGTCATGACCTCTTCCGGATTTCAAACCCGAATATGCATCTTCAGTCATTGCACCGTATTTTGAAATTGCTGTTGTAACATCGTGTCCCATTGCACCTTCTTCGAATCTACCTGAACCGAGTCTAAGGATATAGTTAAATGCTTTCTCGAGATAAATATTTCTGACAATGAACATTTCGGAAATGTTCAGGTTTTCATATCCGTTTTTCTGAGCCTCGGATTCCAGTAATGCAACAGTGGCAAACGACCAGCACGTGCCTGTCATCCCCTGGTCTTTAACGGATGTGTAATAGTTCATATATGCCGTTGTTAAGTCATCCTGCGGGAAAGCGGACAGGGTGAAAAGTGCTAAGAATGTAAAGAGGAAAAGGGTTTTGAGAATTTTCATTGTTTAGAATTTTATATTATTTAAAAAATTATTTCATGCAGAGTGTTGAAATATTCACCGCAAAAGCGATTTTCAAATAACAAAGAACAAAAAATTTAAAGGAACGGGATTTCCTCATTCGCGGGAATGACAAGTATGCCGCAGAGAATTCAATTTCCTCATCTGATAACCAAGGTCATACGATGAGGCATTATTCATTTTATTATAATTTCATCTACAAAGAGGAAGGCGTCGCTTCCGAAACCCGGATGCCATTCGGGAATTTTTCCAAAATTTACAGCCCGCACCCTCACATACCTTGCATTCTTTTCAACTGCGAACGGATAATCTTTAATAATTACATCTGAGTTGTAATCATTATTCTGAACATCGTTTGTAATTTCAGCAACGTTTGTAAAATTAACACCGTCCTCGGAGATATCATAATATATTTTCACCGGCATCCAAATCCACGAACGGATATCCTGAAGAAAACCCGCTGTTATACTCTTGATTAACCCGGAATTTTTCAAGTCAACAACCGCAACAAAGTCTTTACCCTGATAGCCCTGCCATCCGCCAAGCCGCCAGTTTTCCTTACCTCTGATACCGTCAATCAATCCTTCAGAACCGCCTGCAGTATATTGTAAATTGTATAATGAGTACAGAGTAACTTCATAATCCGGAATTTTATAATATTTAGCCGTAGCAGTCAGACTTCTTTCTCCTTTTGAATTTTCACAGTAAGCATTTATGACACAGTTAGTGTTAATATCTAAAGGTTTATCATAAATACCGCCTGCAAGTTCTTCCGTTTTCTCCATAGCATTAACGGTATAATATATCTTCACGTTTTTGCCAATTGATTTAATTTCAACCTGCATCTTATCCCTGAAAGTATTTCTCGGAGTAGAAAAATACGGCACCGGAACAATCAGGTTATCTTTTATTCTTGAATACGGCAGATTCGCCGGGAGAATTTTTTCTCTTGACGGTTCAGAAGTCAAATCGAATTCAAGTTTTCCGCCTTTCATAATTTCCTCGTGTTCAATATAATATTTCAAATATTTCGCATCGTTAAGTCTCATCCCACCGATGAAATAATTTTCTTCGGACTGATTATTCGCAATAATCTCGAATTTATTTCCGTTCTCGAGATTAATAGTCACTTTATCGAACAGCGGAATTCCGATTGCATACTGCAAACTGCCCGGGCATACGGGATAGAAACCCATTGCGCTAAGTACAAACCATGCGGACATTTGCCCGCAGTCTTCATTTCCTATTAATCCATCAGGGGAATTCTTATAAAACTCCTTCATTATCCTGTTGACATAATACTGTGTAATATTCGGTTTTCCTATATAATCAAACAGATAAGATATATGATGAGAAGGTTCATTCCCGTGTGCATACTGACCTATTAAACCCGTTATATCAACCTGTTCCCTGCCTGTCATTTTGGAAAAAGTAGTAAATAATTCCTGTATTTTGTTAGAGAAATTATCATCCCCGCCGTATAACTCGGAAAGTCCTTTTATATCATGTGGCACATAAAAAGTATATTGCCACGCATTTGCTTCAGTATAATTATTATTAACTTCAGCGGGGTCGAACGGCTCGTAAAATCCGCCGTTGATTTTTGCCTGCATAAATCCTGTTGAAGGATTGAAAATGTTTTTATAATACTGTGCCCGGTTTATATATTCTTTGTAATCCTCTTCTTTGTTCATTAATCTTGCCATTTCGGAAATGCACCAGTCATCATAGGCATACTCGAGAGTCTTCGAAACCGATTCATGTTCTATATCCTGGGGTACAAAACCATACTGCCTGAAAGCATCCGACCCGAAAATATTCCTGTTTGAAGTTTCTTTCATATAGCGGAATACTTTTTCCGTGTCATATCCTCTGATACCTTTGACATAAGCGTCGGTGATTACGGGAATTGAATGATAGCCAATCATGCAGAAAGTCTCATTGCCCGATAATTCCCAGACGGGAAACATCCCTCCATTTTCATACTGTGATATAAATGTATTGATAAAATCATTTGACCTACCGGTGTCTATTATAGTCAGCAGCGGGTGTTCTGCCCTGTACGTATCCCACAGGGAAAACACAGTATAGTAGTCGAAGTCTTCCGCTTTGTGGATTTTCAAATCCGTACCCCTGTATTGTCCGTCAACATCTGTATAAATATTCGGACTGAGGAGACAATGATATAATGCTGTGTAAAAAACAGTTTTTTCATCTTCATTTTTGCTCTCGACAATAATTTTGTTCAACTGGCTGTTCCATTCCGACTTTGCATCTGTTCTCACTTTATCGAAATCCCACCCGGGAATTTCCTCATCAAGATTTCTGATTGCACCCTCAATACTGACTCCCGATATTCCTACCTTCACATAAATTACTTCATTATTATCGGTAGTAAATCCTGCATAGCATTTCAGATTATTTCCATTCGCAGAATTTTTTCTATCCGTCAATTTGCCATTTTCACAGATTCCGAAATGCAGAAACGGTTTCGAAAAACGTATCACGAAATAAACATGCTGTTCCTTTGCCCAGTTTCTTGAAATTCTGTAACCGCGAATTTCATTATTATCCTGGTATTCAATTTTTGAATCGAGAACAGAATCCCTGTGCACGAGGTCGAGAATAATATTTGACATAGAATTTGCCGGGAATATGTATTTATGAATACCCGCCCGCTTCGTAACCGTGAGTTCCGCTTTAATATTATACTTATCGAGAAAAACGGAATAATAACCCGCTGAAGCGAATTCACTACTCTTACTGAAACCCGAGCTGTAATCTTTATTTGAAAATTTCAGGTCATTAACCATCGGCATTAACAGAATATCGCCGTAATCCGAGACTCCGGTACCGCTGAGATGAGTATGGGAAAATCCGTAAATAACATCGTCGGAATAATGATAACCCGAGCATCCGTCCCAGCCGGTGAGACGGGTATCAGGACTTAACTGCACCATACCGAACGGGAGACTGGCACCGGGAAATGTATGTCCGTGTCCGTCTGTACCGATAAAAGGGTTTACGTATTTTGTTAAATCATCCTGCGGGTATGAGAACGCAGAGAGAAAAATTGTAAAAAAAACCGTAATTAATTTTTTCATATCAGATTTTTTAATTACCGGAAAAAATTTCAAGAAAAGAACGCGAATAAAAAATATAACAAAATTTTCCTCATCCGATGAACAAGTTCACGGGATGAGCGGCTAACGCTTAATTGATTCACGCAAAGAACGCGAAGATATTTAACAGAACGGCATACTGTTCATTCAATTCCGGGCGTAGAATAAATCATTCAGATTCTTAATAAGCAGTTGCGGCTTTGCACCGCGCTGCTTACCCTTCATATCGTAAAAAACCGTTTTTTCTTCACCGGGCATCAAATCAAAATAATTATCTGAAAAAATAACATCTATATCCTTAAATCTCAATTCCATATGCTTTATGAAAGTTTTTGCCTTAATTGTAATACTATTGTCCGTTAATGAGTGAGTATATTCCGCCTGCGGAAGAATTAATCTCTTCGGAGGGACATAATAATAATCCTTTTTATACGTTTGCCCTTCCGAACCGGTAAATACCGCTTTTACAACCACATCCCGCAATTCTTTAAATTCATTTTTCAGTTCATAAACCATTTTACTTTCGTTCGGAGGTACCGAAACATCCGTAGAAATATTCTTCAAGGATTTTCCCGATAAACTGAAAACATCTATAATTAATTTTCCATTCAGCATTTTCATCCTGTCGGAGACGACATAAACTTTCAGGTTATTATTTTCGTTTATAAAACCGAGCATCACATCCCTATATAATTCCTTAACCGCATACTGAAGTGCTTTTTTATTCCCGTAATAATCAAATCCCGACCACGAAATCACGGGCCAGCAGTCATTCAACTGCCAGTAGAGCGTTCCCATGCAACGCGGTTTATTAATGCGGTGCGATTCAATCGCTTTTGAAATTCCGTACATCTGCGCCAGTTGACTCATATAATTATAATCTTCGAAAGTAAGCGGGACGAAAAAATACTCTTTTAAATACTGATTAATCTTATCGAAACCACCGTCGGCTTTCTGATGATTTTTCAGTGCATCGGAATAGAGGAACAAATCCCTCGAATCGAGAAATTTCAAGAAGGAGTTTATTTGCGGCATAGCCTGAAATCCATATTCACTCATAAATCTTCCGGTCTTTTCCGCATACATTTCAAACGGTTCTTCACCCCACCACACTCCCCAGTAATGCGAATCCCCTTCCTTCATACTTTCTTCGCGTCCCCAGCCGTGCTTCGGGGAAGTTGGAACGTAATACTTATTCACATCACCTTCGTTTCTCAAATAATTTTCTGAAATTAATTCCGGTATTATATTTTCAAACAATTCAACATAGCCATTCCATATTTCGGCAGAATCTTTTTCTGAAAATTTAAATTCTTTTTGCCAGCCCCAGTTTTTCCAGCCCTCATCAATTTCATTATTCCCGCACCAGAGAGCAACGCAGGAATGATTACGGAGGCGGATAATCTGCTGTTTAATCTCTTCTTTTACATTATTCAAAAATTCCGTATCATAGGGATACATACCGCAGGCGAACATAAAATCCTGCCACACGAGTATTCCGTTCTCGTCGCACAAATCATAAAACACATCATTCTCATAAATTCCCCCGCCCCACACGCGCAGCATATTCATATTACTTTCGACGCATTGTTTAATCAGGGCACCGTATCTGTTATCGTCAACACGTGGTATAAAATTATCGAGCGGAACAACATTGGCACCTTTCATAAAAACGGGAATGCCGTTGAGTTTAAAATAAAAACTTTCTCCGTATTTATCTTTCTCCTTTATTAATTCAATTTTTCGGAAGCCGATTCTGTTTACTTTTTCGTCAATAACATTTCCTTCTTTAATAATTTTAAATTCAAACCGGTACAGATTCGGCTGACCGAGTCCGTTTGTCCACCATAAATCAGGAGTAAAATTATATTCGAAATAATTTTCATTCAAACCGCTTTTAAGATTTATTTTTTCAGATTTGATATCATTTGTATTAGCATTTTTCATCTGAATTTCATATTCGCCTTCTTCGAAGCAGTCAAGCGAATAAAATATTTTCACAGCGGCATTTCCTTTTTCGTCGAGCGAGTAATTATAATGCATATCATTAATTTCCGCAAAGTCCGACGCTTTAAGGTAAACATCCTTCCAGATTCCGCAAGTAACAAACCTTCCTCCCCAGTCCCAGCCGTAATGATAAGCGGGTTTGCGCGTGAACACTCTCGAGCCGCCGGGCAGTTCGAAATTATATTTTTCGCGTTTTCGTTTTTCCGTTTCGCTGACGGGAAAAAATTTTACCGAAAGTTCATTCTGCTGTTTTATATTATTTTTTACATCACATTCGTATCTTCTGAATGCGTTATCCGTTTTCAGAATCAGTTCACCGTTGAAATAAATTTCCGAATAAGTATCAAGCCCTTCGAAAACGAGTTTAATATTTTTTTTATTCAGCAGTTCATCGGGAACGAAAAATTCCGATTTATATTCCCACGTTTCATTTTCAATCCACTGAACATCTTTTTCGTTCGCTCCGAAATATACATCGGATATCATTCCGTAATACATAAGGTCGGTGTGGACGGTACCGGGGACGGAAGCGTTTATCCACGTTTCCTTTGAAGTACTCTTGAATTTCCAATTGGAGTTTATTTTTTGGAGCATTAGTTCCTGGGGATAGATTGAGGTTGTGAAAACTATTAGTATTAATGTAAGTAAATATTTCATTATTCTTATTTCACGCAAAGACGCAAAGGGACAAAGACGCAAAGAATTATTTCTCGCAGAGACGCAGAGAAAATGAAAAAAAGAATTAAACAATGACGCAAAGGGACAAAGGCGCAAAGAATTATTTCTCGCAGAGACGCAGAGACGCTTTGCAAATAACAAAGAACAAATAGTAAAGAACAAAAAATAATTTCTCGCAGAGACGCAGAGACGCAGAGGAAAAGAGATACTATTAGATGACACAAGGACAGCCCTGCGGGCAGATGACAGTATAGAAAACTGTGCTACCGGGGATTGTTTTTTCATTTCAGTACCTCCTTGCAGTAGTTGATTTTCAGTACATCGAGAAGTTTAAAATGGTTTATCAAACGTGATTTAAAATTTTCGAAATTTCTTTCGGAAGGATAAGACCACACTACTTCCGATAATGCACATATTCTCGGGAAAATCATATATTCAACGTGCGAAAACCCGGGGATGTATTCAGTCCATAAGTTTGCCTGAGCACCGAGAATAAATTTCTTTTCTTCATCATTGAGAATATCGGGCACAGGGTCGAATGCATATACTTTTTCAACCGGCGTAAATCCGCCGATAGCGAGGGGTTCGGTTTCCTTATTGCCCTGATAATAGTCGAAGTAGCAGTACGAGACCGGCGTCATAATCACATAATGATTCATCTTCGCTGCTTCGATTCCTCCTTCCGTTCCGCGCCAGGACATCACAACGGCATTCGGAGCAAGTCCGCCTTCCAGAATTTCATCCCATCCGATAATGGTTTTTCCTTTTGAGTTCAGAAATTTTTCAATCCTTGTTATAAAATAACTCTGCAGTTCATTTTCATCTTTTAGTCCTTCATCCTTAATTCTTTGTTGACAAGCGGGACAATTTTTCCATCGAGCCTTCGGGCATTCATCACCTCCTATGTGAATGTATGGTGACGGGAAAAGTTCTGCAACTTCCGAAAGTACATCTTCAAGAAATTTAAACGTTTCTTCTTTCGTGCAATACACATCTTCGAACACTCCCCATTCCCTCTCAACTTCAAACGGTCCGCCCGTGCAGGAAAATTCGGGATAGGACGCAAGTGCCGCAAGAGAATGACCGGGCATTTCGATTTCGGGAATTACGGTAATTTTTCTTTCATTTGCATAGGCAACTATTTCCTTTATATCTTCCTGTGTATAGAATCCGCCGTATCTTAAATCATCATATTCTTTCGGTTTTTTACCTGCGTGACCGATAAGTGTTCCGTTTCTATAGGCTCCGATTTCGGTAAGTTTCGGATATTTTTTAATTTCAATCCGCCAGCCCTGGTCTTCCGTTAGATGCCAGTGGAAATAATTCATTTTATACAGTGCGAGGAAGTCAATATATCTTTTCACTTCATCTTTAGTAAAAAAATGCCTGCAGACATCGAGGTGCATACCGCGGTATCCGAATTTCGGATAATCTGTAATTTCCATTCCCCGTATTTTTTTATTTTTATCGTCAACGGGAATCAGTTGAATCAGACTGTAAATCCCGTGTATCAAACCATCTGCACTGCCTTTCAGTACAATGCTTTTCCCGTTTATGCCTAAACTGTACTCCTCAGACGGTTCTCCGTCATTCTCAATTTCACTGATGACGATTTCATTAATTGCAAAATAATCAGAGCCATTATTTACGGACAATCGTTTTCCAATTAATAAATATAAATAATCATTCAGAATGTTTGCTGCGATGTCAGACTCAGGAGAATTGGTTTTTATGATTGTCATTCCCGAAAGAACAAACCACTCGTTATTATATTCTACTTTTTGGGGTTCAGGGATGATGCCGGAGGCTTGAGGGAAGGCATTTCCCGTGAGGAGAAAAAGAATAAGGAGAGTATAAATTATTTCCCGCAGAGACGCAGAGACGCAGAGAATTTTTTTAGTTTTCATATAATATTTTTTTATTACATATTTCACGCAAAGACGCATCACAATTAAGAATTAAGAATTAAGAATAAAACAATCTTATTAACCGCTAAGGCGCAAAGTACACAAAGAAAAAAGAACAAATTGTATGTATTTAAAAAGAACATATCTGCATATGCACAACCTTTTCGGAGTTGATATTTCTTTGTACATATTTTCTATAAACATATTCAATCATCCAATCATCCAACCACTAATCACTAAACACCATAGCGGCTGCACCAAGAACGGCTGCATTTTTCCCGGAGATTGCCGAGGGAAGAAGTTTTACCGTACCCTTGAAATTGTTCAGCAGGTACTCTTCAAAATACTTTTTTGCCGGGTTAAAAATATAATCGCCCGACTGTGTCAGACCGCCTAAAAGAATAATTGCTTCCGGACTAGTAATTGCCACGGCATTTGCAAGTCCCAGAGCGAGAATCTTCCCTGTATAATCGAAAGCATCCAGAGCAATCTTATCGCCTTTTTTTGCCGCTTCATAAATTTTCTTCGAAGTAATTTCTTCGAAATCCATATCTCTTAAAATGCTTTCTTCGTTAGAATTCCTCAGCATTTTTTTTACAGTTTTCACGATACCGGTAGCCGAAGCATAAGTTTCCAGACATCCTTTCCTGCCGCAGCCGCACATTCTTCCGTTTTCAAATATAATCATATGCCCGAGTTCGCCTGCGAATCCCGTATGACCGTAAATCATTTTGCCGTTAGCAACAAATCCGCTGCCGAGTCCGGTACCGAGAGTAATTACAAAGAAGTCTTTCATACCTTTTGCGGCACCGAAAATCATTTCGCCTATTGCGGCGGCATTCGCATCATTTGTCAGGACGACGGGCAAATTGAAAAATTCTTTTATCATATCAGCGAGAGGAATCACTCCTTTCCATTTGAGGTTCGGAGCATTTTCGACGGTACCTTTGTAATAATTCCCGTTAGGCGCGCCGATACCGATACCGATTACTTCTCCATCCCGTTCCAATGCTTCTGCGTTGGAACGAAGCAAGACCTGAATTCCTGCGGTTAAGACTCTGACATATTCTTCCGCATCATCGAATGCATCGGTACGCATTCTGTCTTCGGCAATGCACTCCCCCACTTCCGACACAATCCCAAAGACTGTGTTGGTACCGCCTATGTCAATCCCGATAGCATACTTCATAGTTCATATAATTTTGAATTTTGAATTTTGAATTTTGAATTAAACACATAACGTATTTTATAATTTTTCTGAACTTGTTTTTACGATGCTTGTAGGTATCTTAATTATCTCATCCAAATCTCTCAGTAATATTGAAAAATCATAAGTAATAAAATTACTGTCCCTTATTAAATGAATCCAGTATTTTGTTTCTCTTGCTTCTTTAGATGCAATTGCCATTTTATTGATAAAATCTTTTCTGCTTTGTGCTGCTATACTTTCCTGAACATTTGCTCCGATACCTGTTCCACTTCTTAGTAATTGTTTGCCTATAGTAAATTCATTTACCTTTTTTAATTCTTTATATAGCAGGATAATTTTTAATGAAAAATCATAAGTTTTGTCTATAATAAGATTGGTCTTCATAAACTATTTTTAAATTCAAAATTCATAATTCAAAATTCACAATTAAGTGTGTTTTGGTTTGTAGAGTTTCAGTCCATAAATTGCAATATATACATAAGACAGAATCGGGACGAAGAACGAGTTGTGGACACCGAAGGCATCGGCTGCTGCGCCCTGGAGGACGGGGAGAACAGCACCTCCGAGGATTGCCATAACGAGCAGGGACGAGCCCTGGCTGGTGTGCCTGCCGAGACCGCTGATTGAGAGCGTGAAAATATTCGACCACATAACCGAATTGAAAATTCCGATTCCGATAACAGTCCACATCGCTACATATCCGCTTGTAAAAATCGAGATTATCAACAACGTTACCGCAAACAGAGAAAAAATAAAAGTCGTTCTCGCCGGCAAAGATTTACCGATATAAAAAGCAGTAAGACTTAAAACAAGAAATATCGAATAAATCAATGCAGTATCAATTCCTTTCAGATAAAGAATAATCAGGAATGCTATAACAGGAACGAGCAGAGTCAGAAAAAGTTTATTATTCTTCTTCATATTGCTCAGTGAAATCGAGCCCATAAATCTTCCAATCATCAAACCGCCCCAGTAGAACGAAACAAATTCCTTTGCAGACTCTTCCTTCAGACCCGCGATTTCAGGCAAACCGATAAAATTAATCATAATGCTCCCGATACTCACCTCTGCACCGACATAAAGAAAAATCGCAATAATTCCGAAAACCAGTTGCGGATATTTAAGTGCCCCCGCACCTTTTTCAATTACCACATCACTTGTAAATCTCGGAAGTTTTGAAACCAATATTAACACTCCCAGCAAAACCAGCACGCCCGTAAAAATCATATACGGAATTTTCACCGCCTGCGCTTCTGCAATACCCGATTTATTCGCAAAGTAAGTAAAAATCAGAAAACCTCCCACGAGCGGAGCAATCGTAGTACCGACTGAATTCAATGCCTGAGCGAGATTCAGCCTGCTCGCCGCAGTTTTTTCCTCGCCGAGAATAGCAACGTACGGATTAGCAGCGATTTGCAGCATTGTAAATCCGAGCCCGAGAATAAACAAAGCAGTCAGAAAAAAGACATAAGACGAAAATTCCGCCGCAGGATAAAACAGCAGAGTTCCGATTGCGGCAATAAAAATTCCGAGAATAATTCCGTTCTTATATCCGATTTTATTAATCGGGTCGCCGGTAGTGGACGATATAATAAAATAAATCAGCGAGCCCACGAAATACGCACCAAAGAAGGCAAACTGCACGAGCATCGCCTGAAAATAATTCAGTTCGAAAACTTTTTTCAGGTGCGGAATAAGAATATCGTTCATCACCGTTAAGAATCCCCACATAAAAAACAAAGTGGTCATCACCACAAGCGGAACAGTGTAATTTTTCTTTTCGTCCATCGGGTACAGTTTAATTCGACATCAGCAAAATAAACAAATATATATTTCCCTTAAACCTAAAAACGAATCCGGGTTTGGATGATTGGGGGATTGGATGATTGGGGGATTGGGGGATTGGATGATTGGATGATTGGATGATTGGGGGATTGGGTGATTGGATGATTGGATGATTGGGGGATTGGATGATTGGGTGATTGAGTGATTGGATGATTGGATGATTGGGGGATTGGGTGATTGGGGGATTGGATGATTGGATGATTGGGTGATTGGGGGATTGGGGGTTGGATGATTGGGGGATTGGGTGATTGGATGATTGGGTGATTGGATGATTGGATGATTGGATGATTGGGTGATTGGGTGATTGGATGATTGGGGGATTGGG
>JAFGII010000058.1 GCA_016929695.1 Ignavibacteria bacterium | reverse complement strand
TATCACAATTATCAGTTCTTTTTAAAGAAAAAATTGCTAAATTTTTATGAAAATTTTTTCATTTACACAAAAAAAAATACACCCTCTATAAATTTAAAATAAAGATAATTATTTTCCGAGCAATTCTTTACGGGATTTCATAATCAAGGTGGAGAAGTTTTTATCCACATCGAACAGTTGCTTTGTATCGCTGACTTTTATAATATACCTATAATTTTCTTCATCGCCGTATTTAAGCATATTGACGGTTGTAATTTTATCCCATTCAATATTTGCGGTAAAGTCGAATTTTACGTCATCACCGATGGTACTATCTTTAAATGTCTGGGTATTGAAATTACTGAAGAGATTGAGCAAGCCATCCATAACAGTCTGCGACACGCTATCCTTTCCGATAAAAAACCTGCCGAGCGTATCTTTAACCATTTTGAAGGAATCGTCTTTATAGATATATTCGACCGATTTGATTGCACCTTTCGGAACGGAAAAAATATTCAAATCACGCCATTCATTAAAATCCTGTCTAACGACATAGGAATATATAATTCCGTCAGCGAGATAGACTTCATTTCCTTCCAGATTTTTAATATAAACCTGAGCGGCACCCTCAGTTCTGGGTTTTCCGATAAGCATCGAGCCAACTTGAGTTTCACCCTGAAAAACAGTTAACTTAAAAGTATTAGTATCCTGAAATCCGAATATCTGCAGATTATCAGGATTTTCCCCTTCCCTGCTCAGAATTTTATAGTTTTTAAGATTTGACAATAAATTATACACATAAGAATTATTAGCAAGATAATCGACAGGTTCTTCGAGTCTCCAGTTAGCGGATTTTTTCAAGACCAATGTTTTTCCTTTATGTTCAAACACAACTTTATCTACGGCAGCAGAGTCAATTTCGAAAAGTCTTTCGGGTTTTTTCATTGTCGAACTTTTATCGAACAAATCGGAATTCAGAATTACGGCAATGATTACCAGCACTATCAAAATTACCGATAATCTTATTATATTTTTCTTTTGCATAAATTTTTAATATTTAGTTATTACCTGATTGTAATTTTTTTCTAAGAGTTTTTTTCCTGCTCCAGATAACCAATCCGATTATAACAACGGCAACCGGAGGGAAAACGAGGTTAAAATATTTAATAAAAGATTTAGTAGCCGGTGAAGTTTCCTGAATCGGGGCTTCCGAAGCATCTTTACTTCTGATTTCGGTTAAGCCGACGTCATCAGCGAGATAATCGACCATATTAATAAAGAAGATAAGATTATCTCTTTGCGGTCTGTTTTCTTCGTTTGCAAAATCCGCATCAGCGATAACGACCATTTTAGATACTTTTTCCGACTGATTTTTCTGTTCAATCGTTGCAGGCTGCGAGCCCGGTGCAGTATCCTGAGGAACGGGTTTACCCACAAAATAACTATTGAATATTCCGTTATAGGCAGCGCCGAGAACAAATCCTTTAGAATTAAACATAGAATCAGCGGCATTTTTAGTAAGATTCTGAAACTGTTCAAAATTAATAACGACGAAGTTATCAGTTTTTCCCGATTTATCGGAAGAAGTAAGCAACGGCACAACTTCGAGACCTTTTCCGTCAGCGGCGGTTAAATCGACAGAACTCACGAAAGGCAGAGTTACGCTCTGAATATTTTTAAAAGCAGGTATATCCCTGTTAATATTTGAAACGAGAGGGAAATAGGGATAATTAATTTGCAGCGG
This sequence comes from Ignavibacteria bacterium, assembly GCA_016929695.1. Classification (GTDB taxonomy): domain Bacteria; phylum Bacteroidota; class Ignavibacteria; order Tepidaquicellales; family Tepidaquicellaceae; genus Tepidaquicella. The sequence goes on along the minus strand of JAFGII010000058.1, from coordinate 7,080 downwards.
GAAACCAATCTGAGTTTGCAGGGTAACTGCGGAGCACTGAACATCCCTGACCATATCGCCGTTAATTCTAATACCGTAATTCATAAGCATCTCATCAATTTTAATATCCTGAACAGTGGCGAGCGCAATTTCCTGCTGAAAGTTAGGAATCATTTTATTAATCAGCCAGGCGACATTCCCACCCCGCATAATATACTGGTCAATTAAATACTGATGCCATTCAGGGATTTCCGCTTTAGGACCGAAGACGATTAAGACATCAACATCATCCGGTACGGGAGAATTACTTCCGAGATTTACAGAAACGACATCATAATTACTGCTCAAAGTTGAATTAATTGTATTAAATTTTGTATATTCATATTCACCGTGTCCAGTAAGGAATCCGATTTTTTTCTTTTTTTCGGTACTTAATTTTTTTATTTTACTTGTAAGTTCATATTCAAGATTTGACACATTCTGGACAAACGGAATAGTTTCCGATTTTCCGATATAATTAATAACCATACCCATCAAAACACGTTTAACCTCGTACTTATCATTTTCAAACACCTGCAGTTGCACCGGCTGAATTCCGAACTTCTGTGCTTCCTTTTCGGTTTCATTTGTTTCAGATTCATCCGAAGTACTGACAAATTCATAATCAAGGTTGCCGCCCGAATACGACCTGTAATCACTCAACAAGTCCTTGACATCCCTGCTTATATTATTATAAGGAGCAGGCAGGTTATCGCTGAAATACGCACGGATAATTACTTTATCGTTCAGATTTTTCACAATTTCCTTACTGATAGCAGATAAAGTATAAGTTTTATTTTTTGTCAGGTCAATCCGGGTAAATAACCTGTTCGAAATAAAATTGACGGTTATTATTATTAAAATTAAAATTCCCAGATAAATGAAAAATTCTTTTTTTAGATTTTTTCTGGTTGTTGTTTTCAATTCTTTATTTTCCATTTTTTAATACTCTCATTTTTTACTTTATAATAAAATTACCACTTTCTTTTTTCAAGCGATGTTCTTGTGAGAAGCAAGAAAACAGTTATACCGCTCAGGAAATAAATCACACTTCTTGTATCCACAACACCTCTTGCAAAACTTGTATAATGATAGTCTGTACTCAGATACTCGAGCAGCGAAGCAAGGGAACTCGGCAAAAAGATTAATATTTTATTCAGAATAAACAGAACGAATATAATAATAAAAGTAATGATAAATGCGACAACCTGATTTTCAGTCAGCGACGATGCAAACAAACCGATACTGATATACACGGCGCAGGTAAATAAAATTCCGAGATAGGCGGTAAATATCGTACCGATATCCACGGGACCCAGCAAAGTCAGAGACAGGACATAAATAAGAGTCGGAGCGAGTGTCAATGCAGTAAATACGAGAGTAGCAAGGAATTTACCCAGCACTATTTCCATATCGGTAATCGGTTTAGTCAACAACAGTTCAATAGTTCCCGATTTTTTTTCTTCCGAGAAAGTTCTCATCGTAATTGCCGGGATGAAGAACAACAGAATAAAAGGAATAATATCGAATGCACCTCTCATTGAGACCAGACCGATGACAAAAAGGTTACTTGTAAAGAACCAACCCGAAATCGCAAGAAACACGACAATAACGATATAAGCGACCGGGGAGTAAAAAAAGCCTCTTAATTCTTTTTTATAAATTGACAGTATATTATTCATAAAATTTAGTTTTAGTTTGTTAATTTTCTGAAAGCATCTTCCAAAGAAGTTTCTTCCTGTTTAAGTTCAACCAATTCCAATCCTGAAGAAACAACCTTTTTAAATACATCCTCTCTGACGTCTAAACCTTTAGAGGACTGAATATCAAGCAGCCACAAATTATTATCCTTATTGAGGTTACATTTAACAAATTCGACATTTTTAATTTTTTCGAATTCATTTTTAATTGTTTCCTGATTGAATTTTTTATTCACCTTAATAGTCAGTTTAAGAATCAACTGAGACTGAGCATCTTTCTGCAGGCTATCGGGACTTGCATCCGCTCTAATAGCACCTTTATCAATAATAATAACCCTATCGCATACAGCCCGTACTTCCTGAAGGATATGCGTTGAGAGCATCAGAGTTTTCTGCTTGCCGAGGTCCTGAATAAGTTTTCTAATTTCCACAATCTGATTCGGGTCAAGACCAGAGGTCGGTTCATCGAGCAGCAATACTTCAGGGTCGTGAATCATAGCCTGAGCCAAGCCCACTCTTTGTTTAAATCCTTTTGACAACTCATCGATATCCTTATGCTTAACTTCCTCCAGACCGCAAACTTTAATCATTTTATTCACCGCATTATTAATTTCATTTTTCGGAACAGACTGCAATTTTGCCGTATAGACAAGATAATCAATCACATTCATATCGTTATAGAGCGGATTTTGTTCGGGCAGGTATCCGATTTTTCTTCTCACGCTAATCGGGTCAAAATCCGCATCAATTCCGTCAACATAAATTTTACCTTCAGTCGGAGCCAAATATGTAGTAATAATTTTCAGTGTAGTTGATTTTCCCGCTCCGTTAGGACCGAGGAAACCCACAATTTCACCTGTCTTAATTTCAAACGATATGTTATCTACTGCTAACTGTTCGCCGTAATACTTCGTTAGATTTTCAACTTTTATTGACATAGTTTTAAAATTAAATTAACATTAAAAATAAGTTTATCGGATAAAAAAATCAAACTATTTTGTGAGCATAATTTTGTTCATAATATTTCATATATTCTCCGCTCATCACTTTTTTCCACCACTGTTCATTTTCCCGATACCATTTAATCGTTTTCGAAATTCCATCTTCAAATACATTTGCGGGTTTCCATCCGAGTTCATTCTGAATTTTAGAAGAATCAATTGCATATCTCCTATCGTGTCCCGGTCTATCTTTAACGAAAGTGATTAAAGATTCAGGTTTACCCAGCAGTTTAAGAATCAGTTTAACGATATCAATATTGAACCATTCATTATTACCCCCGATATTATATACTTCTCCGAATTTTCCTTTTTCGAGAACGGTACAAATTCCCGAGCAGTGGTCTTCGACGAATAACCAGTCCCTAATATTTTTCCCGTCTCCGTAAACGGGTAGATTTTCATCATTAAGGGCTTTTGCGAGCATAAGCGGAATGAGTTTTTCGGGGAACTGATAAGGACCATAGTTATTCGAGCATCTCGTAATTAACACGGGCAATTTATGAGTATGGAAGTAAGAATTGCACAGCAAATCCGCGGAAGCTTTACTAGCGGAATAAGGGCTACTGGTATTAAGAGGCGTATTCTCGGTAAATTTGAGTTCTTTTTGATTTTCCGGCAGCGAGCCATAGACTTCGTCAGTTGACACCTGCAGAAATTTTTCAAGATTATTATTTTTGAAGACATCGAGCAGGACCTGCGTCCCGACAATATTAGTAATAACAAATTCCCTTGACCCGAGGATACTTCTATCAACGTGCGATTCCGCGGCAAAATTTACAATAGTATCCACATCATTTTCACTGACAGTAAATTCGACTTTTTTTTCATCGCAAATATCGCCTTTAACGAACTTATATCTTTGATTTTTTTCAACATCAGACAGATTTTCAAGATTTCCCGCATAAGTAAGTTTATCATAATTAACGATATTCCAGTCATAATTTTTCAGGACATATTTAACAAAATTACTACCGATAAAACCGGCACCGCCAGTAACGAGAATATTTTTCATTATAAAAATTTTAATTTACGAAAAGACCGACATTAATTCCAAGGCTTACAGAGAAACCATCGGCTTTAATTCCCGAAGGCACGTTGTTCACTTCCAAAATTTCATCTAATTTCCAATTTTTCGACAAAGTAAAAACATATCCCGCATTGAGTTTAAAATAGAGGAAATTGGTCAACTGATATCCGAGACCGAGTTGAGGTTGAAAGATATACAAAGTTTTACTATAGTCTTTATTAACCACATTATTATTCCCAACCGTATCAATGCCAAAATTCACGAGGTTCCAGTTTTGAAATTCTTTAGGGTATTTAGATATAGAGAATCCCAAAGAACCGATTCCAAAAATACTTCCTATAGAATAGTCAAATTTTTTGGAAATTCTTTTAACATATTCAAAAGAGACACCGCCCATTCTATATTTTAAAGAAACGGCTTTAACAATATTCAGGGCTTCAATTGTATTATCCGCAGAAAATCCCAATCCCATACCTCCTATTCTAAGTCCTTTAATAACGGGGACATCTATATATCCTCCGCCACCGACCACGAACTGACCTGATGAAGAAATTTCAGGGAACCCGATTTTAATTAATTCATCGTTTAAATCATTTATCTGAGGTACATGCCATCCGAGGATAGGACCGCCGGAAATGGAGAACATACCGGAGCCCTGAGCGAGTGAAAAATCCGTCGAAACAAAAAATATCAATCCTGCCAGCAGAAATATTTTTTTTCTCATTGAGACTTAAATTAAATTAGCAAAGGATATAAATTAGAAAAATCCTTTAATTAATAAAAGTTAAAATGTGGCATTGAGCCCGATAGTCGGAAAGACACCAAGACCTTCGCTCGCTTCAATTTTATTTTTATAATAATTCCATTTATACCGTGTTATATTTTTATTTCCCGTAATATTCTGAACATCCACATAAGTAATCAGGGACCAGGATTTAAAATTCCATCTTTTATCTACTCTCACATCGAGCGAGTAATAATTCGGGTATCTTGCCGAGTTATATTCATTAATATCCCTGAATCCGTTTTCGGGATTGATGGGAGTATAAGGTCGTCCTCCGAACCATCTGAATTTAGAGGATATTTCCCATCCTTTACCGAGCATATACCCGCCGCTTGCGGTGAAAAGAAATCTATTATCATAATCTCCGGAGCGTTCAATACCGTCGAGCGAAGTATATTTTGCCTCGAAGACAGAGAGGTTAACGTTAGTGTAAAAATCATCAGTTAAATATTTCTGGACGAACAATTCAATTCCTCTTGCGAACCCCATACCCTGCGAGACGAGCGGTTCGAGTCCGAAACTTTCAGGTCTTTGAAAATCCGCACCGTTATTAGCGAGTATGAAATAAGGTCTGAGACTGCTTGCAGGATAATTCGAATAATCTTTATAATAGACTTCAAGAGTAGCCCTGATGTCGTCAACCGGGAAATATTCAATTCCCGCAATATAATGGTTGGCTCTGATATCGGTCAGGCGTTTATTTTGCGGATTAGAAATAAGCCAAATATAAGAGGGCGACTGATAAAAGATTCCGTAACTTGCATTAAGATTAAGATTATCCAGAACGGAATAAGTGAGTGAGACTCTCGGGGAGAGATAATTTTTTTCTTCAATAAAGTCGAAGTAATCGTATCTGAGACCGAGGTTCATTTTTAATCTTTCAAACAATCTCTGACTCAACTGAAGATATCCGAACATTTTGAAGGTATTATAATCGGAATTAATATCAACGGCAGGGATAATTACTTTTTCCGGGTTACCGAAGAAGAGCGTATCCTGCTGACTTTTAATTACGTTTTTGAAATTAATCAGAATACCTCCGACTCCCGCCGATATCTGAGTGGCTTTTCCCGGCAGCCAGAAAAATTCGGATTTCAAATGAGTTTCGCCTTCTTCCGAACGATTTTTAAATGTTTCAACAAATTCGGCATTCCGACCGGAGTAATCGAAGTTAGTATAATTTCTCGACAGTGTAAACAGAGAGAATGATTTAGGGGAGAAAACGGTTCGAAGTTCATAAGCATTCACGTAACCCCATTGGTTAGTTCCGAGAATATCTTCATTATCCTGCCTGTCTTCTTCGTCTTCGTTATTAAATCTGACCTTATCAATATTTCCGATAGCGTTAACGGTGAGTGAAGTATTACTATTAAACTCATAAACGCCTTTAAACTGGAAAGAGGTATATTCCGGGATAAAGCCGAAACCAACTGCATTAAACACGAGGTCGAGATAACTTCTTCTTGCGGAGAAGAGCCAGGAGCCTTTTTTCTCCGAGCCGAGCGGACCTTCGAGGATTGCACCGAAACCGGTGGCGCTGAGATTAATATCGCCGGAAAATTTATCGCGGTTACCTTCTCTCAATTTAATTTCGAGGACGGAAGACAGTTTATCGCCGTATCTTGCAGAGAATCCGCCCGTAATGAAATTAACTTCATTAATAAAATTCAAATCAATAATACTGGTAGGACCACCCGTAGCGCCCTGCACGCCGAAATGATTTATATTAGGAACGAATGCATTATCCACGATAAATAAATTTTCCGCAGGAGCACCGCCTCTAACGATTAAATCGTTTCTACCATCATTTACGAAAGAAACGCCGGGCAAGGTCTGGACAACTCTGCCTATATCTTCGAATCCGCCGGGGGAGCGTCTGATTTCTTCATTTGATAGATTCTTATATGAAGTTGATAAATCGAGCGGTTTTACAAATCTTTCCGCCTGAACAATGATTTCATCGGTCTGAACTATTTCGAGTTCCGTTAATACATTTATCGGGGAGCCAGTTCTAACAATTACATCATTTTTTATAACGGTAACATATCCGAAGGAATTAAATTCAAGGTTATACATTCCGGGTTCAATTCCGGAAAAACTGAAAAATCCATTTTCGTCGGAACCTGTTCTCAGGTCGAGTTCAATTATTTTTATAACGACATCCTGCAGAGGCAGTTTTGAGAAGTTATCGGTGACTCTGCCTGTAATATCACCTTTAATTTGCGAGAATAATATATTTGAAAGTGCGAAGTATAACACTAAAATAAAAACGATTTTTGATTTCATTTTTTTCATAGGTCCTGTTGATAATTTTTTTGGTTACTTAAAACAAAACAAGGATTTTTATATATATAGTTCCCATTTAAATATAATCCACTTTGCCGGCAGATTTTGAATGTTGAATTTTGAATTCAAGTAAGACGCTGTTTTACCAGTAGAGTAGATTCAGGTTGCAGAAAATTTCCACAACCTGAACCCCTCGTCAAACCGTGCATGAGGTTTTCCCTCACACGGCTTTCCTGTAATTTTCGTCTCAAGCTTTCGCAAGTG
>JAFGII010000057.1 GCA_016929695.1 Ignavibacteria bacterium | reverse complement strand
CACCACATTCACTAATCAGTATGCGGTATGGTTTAACAGTGCCGCGGTTGGTCTGTGCGCCTACAATGCACTGAATGTTACGACAAACAGTGGTCAGAACTGGGCTGCATTAACCTCACCATTGGCGGGAAGTGCAGCTGGTATCTGCGGTGCCGGCAATGAATGGTTTGTTGCACAGCAAAGCACTAATATTTATTATTCAGCGAACAATGGTGCTAACTGGTCAACAAGTTATACTGCACCTGACGGAGTATTCTACCATATTAACTATGCGAGAACCGGTAACACTGTATGGGGTGTAAGAAATAACGGAAAGATTTCCAGATACGGAACCCCCATTACGGGTATTACACCGGTTATCGTAACAGTTCCTGAAAATTATTCATTATCACAAAACTATCCGAATCCGTTCAATCCCGTAACAAAGATTAATTTCTCAATTGCGAAATCGGGATTGGTTACATTAAAGATATATGATATTCTTGGAAAAGAAGTCAGTACTTTAATTAATCAAAATATGAACGCGGGAACTTATGTTACTGACTTTGACGGAGCAAACCTTTCAAGCGGTGTTTATTTCTACAGATTGGAAGTTAACGGCTTCAGCGAAGTAAAGAGAATGACACTTCTCAAATAACAAACAGTAAATAACAAATGTTACATAGCCCGGGGCTGAAAAGTTCCGGGCTTTTTTTTAGGAGACAGGCGGAGGTAGAAAATAACAAATAACAAATAGTAAATAACAAATAGAGAAGAATATAGTCATAGAAGATTTTGAGTGATTGAATGATTGAATGATTGGATGATTTGATGACCGGATGATTAGCATAGTTTGATTCATGTAACTTTCAACTTTACGAACTAATATATATATTGTTTAAATTCAAAATTATTATTATAATAAATAAATTCTTTTAAATTAAAAAAGGAGAAACAAAGAAATGAAAACAAAACTAACAATTGTACTATTTGTTTTTGTTTTAGTATTTGGTTTATTGCTTGGATTTGTTCTTGAAGACCCATATGGCTCAAAAACAAAAGTAACAAACGAAACAAATGCTGTTCAGAACAGTAATACAATTTACACGGACGGCACTCCTGTTTACACAGACAACTTTGACGGTGCCAATGATACAACAGCACTAAAGTCAAGAGGATATAAACCTTATTACAGAGGGAATGGTCCTCAGGGTTCAACTGCAACCTGGTTTCAGGGCAATGCATCGGTATTTCCGGCATTCAACGGACCAACATCAGGATATGTTGCAGCAAATTATAATGTTGTAACAGGTGCAAATAACATTGACAGCTGGCTTGTATTACCCAGAATTGCAGGCGGTATTCTTGCAGGCGATTCATTGTATTTCTATTCAAGAGGTCCGACGGGAAGCACATATCCCGATTCATTCAGAGTAATGTATTCGGTAGCCGATTCAGTTCCGGAAGGTACCTGGACAGAATTAGGCAGATTCAAAGCCAACACTACCACCGGCTGGGAGAAAAGAGGATTCAAAGCACCAACAACAAGTGTGAACGGTCGTTTTGCAATCCGCTATTGTGTAGTAAACGGTGGACCTTCCGGGACAAACAGTGATTACATAGGAATTGATGCACTTACAATAGAAAGAACAGGCGGCGGACCATCGCTCACTAATCCGACAAATATGTGTGCGTACACTAATGCTCCGTTTACATCACTATGGGCAATTGGTTCAGATGTTTTTGGTGATACTTTGTATGTTGTCGGAGGCAGCACCGCAGGTTCCGGCTCAACAACAGTCAGGAGATATAATATTCATTCTAATACTATGGCTCCTGACGGTGTCCCCATTCCTGAATCAAAAGCAGGTCACTCATTTACAAAATGTGGAGATGCTTTATATCTGATAGGAGGAGGAGCTTCTGTATCAACGGGCGGAACAACCTGTTATAAATATACACCTTCAACGGGAACGTGGACATCAATATCTCCAATGCCGGTTGGAAGGTCAGGTCATAACGCCGTGAACTGGGGTGACAGTGTTATATTTGTTGTCGGAGGTGCATGGTCAAGTTATTCAACAATTGTATATGCCTACAGACCGGCAACAAACACCTGGATTACTTCAACCGCATTACCGGCAGGTACAGCAAGAAGGAGTGCAGCGTGCGGATTAGATAACGGAAAAATCTTTTTATCCTGTGGATATTCCGGAGCATTTAGGAATGACTTAGTAATCGGCACAATCGGAGCAAATGCATCTACAATTACGTGGGCAACGGGTCCTATTGTTCCATTCCTCGGCGGTAAGACAGGTACTTCAAGACCGGGTGGAACAGCAGTGAACGGTAAATTCTATATGATTACAGGTGAAACAACACCTGCTCCGTACCCGCACGATACAATTTATGTATTCGACGCAAATACAAACACCTGGTCGAATATTAAAGGAGGAAGAGGCGGACAGGCATCATCAAACTACTGGTCATCGGTTTCATATAAAATTATGTCAAGCGGTAATATTAAAATCTTTATTCCGGGCGGCTCAATTACAGGAGGTATAGGACAATTATGCTGCTTACAGGTTCCTGCCTGCACTATTACAGGAATAGAGAACAATGCTGAAATACCTGCTGACTATCAGTTGTCACAAAATTATCCAAATCCGTTCAATCCGACAACAAAAATCAGTTATGCAATACCGAAGGCAGGATTTGTAACATTGAAGATATATGATATGCTCGGAAGAGAGGTAGCAAACTTAGTCAATACCGAAAGACAGGCGGGCACATACATCGTTGATTTCGATGCATCCAATCTGTCAAGCGGAATTTACTTCTACAGAATCAGTGTTAACGAATTTACCGATATTAAGAAAATGACGTTGCTTAAATAACGAAGAGAAAACAACAAATGTTATATAGCCCGGGACCGTAGAAGTTCCGGGCGTTTTTTTAGAATATGCTCATAGAATTTAGTAGTAGAATAATTTGGATGATTGGATGAAAGTGAAAAAACTTATAAAATTTATACACTTTATTTAGTTCATCAAGTTATAACCTTTTATATATTAAGTAAATGTGTGTTTTATTAAACTTCTATGACTGACTTCTATTACTAACTTCTATTACTAACTTCTATTTTTCAGTATTCACGCTTCCCGATGAAGTCCAGTAATTCAAATAGCGAGTTTTTTGCATCGGAGTCAGGATAATTCTCTATGGATTTACCTGCTAATGTACAATAATGATTTGTTTTTGAATTCGTGTATTCCAATCCCCCGAAATCACTGACGAAATTATATACATCCGTAAACTTTGCTTTAGAGTCATTTTTTATGAGTTTCATAATCTGATTCGCCTTGCTCTTCGGAGAATGGACAAGAGAATATATTAACGGCAGAGTAAATTTCTTTTCTTTTAAATCATTTCCTGTTGACTTTCCGAGCAGACTTTTTCTGCCGATATAGTCGAGCATATCATCTCTTAATTGAAATGCGATACCGAGATTTTCTCCGAAAGAGGATAAATTATCAATATCCGCCGTATTGTCGGAAACGCTTTTCGCACCGAGTTTACAGCAGGTTTTAATGAGCGAAGCTGTCTTATCCGAAATTATTTTAAAATATGTTTCTTCAGTAGCATCAAAATTTCTTGCTTTCTGTATCTGCATAAGTTCGCCTTCACTCATTCTTTTAACCGCTTCGGAAGTAATCTGCAAAAAACCGCATTCATTATTATCGAGAGAAATTAATAACCCCTTGGAAAGAAGGTAATCGCCAATCAATACGGAAGCTTTATTTTTCCATACGGCATTGATAGAAGCAATTCCTCTCCTCGTCTTTGCGTCATCAACAACATCATCGTGAATCAGAGTTGCGGTATGAAGAAGTTCAACCAGATTTGCCGCTATGTATGTTCTCTGATTGATGCTGCCGCATAATTTTGCACTCAGAAAAACAAGAACAGGTCTGATTTTCTTTCCCTTTTGTTTCAGCACGTATTTCAGAATAATATCGAGCAAAGCAACATTGGATTTTAAAACGGATGCAAATTGTTTCTGAAATTCCTTCAATTCTTTTTCAACCGGACTAATAATTCTTTTATTCATAAAAATTTAATTTGTACTTTCAACAAGTTCTTTCTTCTGAGCAAACTTGCATATTAAAATACTTAATTCATATAACAAAAGAAGCGGGATTCCGAGCAGCAGCTGGCTTGCCGCATCAGGGCTCGGTGTCAGGACACCTGCTATAATCAGAATGATGACTATCGCATGTCTCCTGTATTTCCTCATAAACCCTGGTTTGAGAATACCTACTCGGGATAAAACGTAGGATATCATCGGCAGTTCAAAGACTATACCGCCGACGAGTAACAAAGAAAGAACAAAACTTAAATATTCGTCGGCGGCAATTTTATTTTCTATTGTTTCGGTTCCGAAAGTTGCAAAAAATCCGAGAGTAGTCGGCAGTAAAATGTAATAAACAAATAACACTCCGAGCATAAAACAAAAAGTTGTAAAAAAAATAATCAGTGAAATATATTTTTTTTCATTCGGCATTAATGCAGGTTCAATAAATTTCCAGAACTGATAGAAAATATTCGGAACGCTTAAAATCAATCCTCCTATAAGTATTACTTCGAGATAAAGCGTAAACTGTCCGTAAGGTTTTAAATTTTGTATCATAAGTTGGGGGCTGGTATTCCTTGCCGGCAACAATAAAATATTATTTACAATCCAGTCGGAAAAAACTGCTATAACAATTGCACAAACGACAACACCGATTACGGCTTTGATTATCCGCCATCTGAATTCTTCCAGATGGTCGAGAAAACCCATATCCTTATCGTTACCGTTGTTCAGGTCATTATTTGACATACATCGGAAATCTCGAAGTAAGATTTAGAACTTCCTGTTTAATATCCTGATTTATTTTTTCATCGGACGGATTTGAAATAATTCTGTTGATAAATTCCGCTATAGTTTCCATTTCTTTTTCTTTCATACCTCTTGTTGTCAGTGCAGGAGTACCGAGTCTGATGCCGCTTGTGACCAGCGGGCTTTTATCATCGAAAGGTACGGCATTTTTATTGCAGGTTATTCCGACAAGGTCAAGCGCTTCCTGTGCGGCTTTTCCCGTTATATTTTTATTTCTTAAATCTATCAGCATTAAATGATTATCAGTACCGCCGGAAATAATCTTAAACCCGAAAGAAACCAGTTTATCCGCAAGTGCTTTTGCATTTTTGATGATTTGCTTTGCGTATTCGGTGAAACTGTCTTCAAGGTCTTCCTTGAATGCGACTGCTTTAGCAGCGATTATATGCATAAGCGGACCGCCCTGGACTCCCGGAATTACCATTGAATCTATTAATTCACTCATCATTTTAATTCTGCCTGATTTGGGTGCTTTTTTTCCGAACGGATTTTCGTAATCTTTTCCGATTAAAATCATTCCGCCGCGTGGACCGCGCAGAGTTTTATGCGTGGTTGTTGCGACCACGTGGCAGTAAGGAATCGGGTCGTCGAGCAGTTTTTTTGCGATTAATCCCGCAGGATGTGCTATATCGGCAAAAAGAAAAGCACCGGTTTTATCGGCGATTTCTCTGAACTTTTTATAATCAATATTCCGTGAATATGCACTTGCTCCGACTGTAATCATTTTAGGTTTTTCCCGTTTGGCGACGTCTTCTACAATATTATAATCAATATATCCCGTTTCCGGATTAACACCGTAACTTACAAAGTTATAAAGTTGACCGGAAAAGTTTACTGGTGAACCGTGCGTAAGGTGACCTCCATGTGATAAATCCATACCCATTACTTTATCGCCGGGTTTCACAAAAACAAAATATACCGCCATATTTGCCTGACTGCCTGAATGCGGCTGCACATTTGCATATTCAGCGCCGAATAATTTTTTTGCCCGGTCTCTTGCAACATTTTCTGCTATATCAACATATTCGCATCCGCCGTAATATCTCTTCCCGGGATATCCTTCCGCGTATTTATTGGTCATTACGGAACCCGTTGCTTCCATAACTTCTTCAGATACAAAATTTTCGGACGCTATTAGTTCAAGTTTGTTTGCCTGCCGCTCTTTCTCTTTCTGAAGAGCATTAAAAATTTCCGGGTCAAAGTTTCTTATGTTACTCATAGTTATTTAATTTAAAATTTATAGATTATTTAGTTTATTTACTCTTCGAACGTGCCTTTCTCCCTGTTCAAATTCCGTACTGATGAATATATTAAAATATTTAATTGCAGTTGTTATATCTATGAAATCGGCTCCAAAACAAATAATATTTGCATTATTATGCCTTCGTGACATTTCGGTTATTTTTTCCGATGTTGCGTTAACGGCTCTGGCACCTTTTATTTTATTTGCCGCTATGCTCACTCCGATTCCACTTCCGCAAATGGATATACCGTAATGTGCATCGCTGTCAGTGACACATTTGGCAACTTTAACCGAGTAATCGGGATAATCAACGCTTTCCTCTGAATGAGTTCCGAAATCTATAACCTGAAATTTCTCCGAATCGAGATAATTAATCAGCATTTCTTTCAGGTTATATCCTCTGTGGTCGGAACCAATCGCAATTGTTTTTTTCATAACAGTATTTTTTATTTATTTATCTTCATCTTTAGGTCTTAAAAACCAGAGTTCACCGAAATTAATACCCGCTGTTATTCTCAGCATGTCCTCTTTTAACAGACCATTTCCGGTTTTACCCCGTGTAATGTATGACAGTGCAATATCAATGGAAGTAAATCTTGTAATAGGAATTCCGATACCCAGACTTGCACCCAGTCCGTTAATACTCTCGCCGTTAATAAAGTATTTAGTCTTTTCATAAAAGAATCCCAGTCTGTAATATTTATTATCCCAGAATCCGAGTTCTTCGTATTTTGATGATGAGGGGGTAATCTCCAGACCTATCCCTGCTCTGAATGAGTTCTGGAGATTCGGTTGTATATTATTGCCGACTTTATATTTACTCCAGTCCTGAAACAATGCATCTGCCGAAACTATAAATCTTTTCCCGAACCTGTTCATAATACCTGCTCCCAATAACTGCGGTATTTCAATTTGCGCTCCTGAATAACTTGTTGTATCATATCCGAGACTTGTTCCGTAAATATTGTCAAGGTCGGAGGATAAATTCAGTTTAGTTTGATATAAAAATCCCAGAGTCAGTTCTTCCGCTTTTAATTCTTTAAATATTCTGCCTAAATTTACAAGGAGTCCGAATTTAACAAAAGAGCCATATAAATTTTCTTCTGTTTTTCTGTATGAATTCGAGTACTGGGAATTGTTGAAATCAAGTGTCGCAAGTTTTTTTACATTACCAAACTCATAATTATATTCAACACCAATACTGAAATTTTTTAGTCCTTCAAAACTCATTCCTGCGTTCAGGCGTGATAATCCTCCGCTTCCTGCATAAGTTTGTTTTACAGGTATACCGTTTGTAATACCGTTATTGATAATTTTATAATTAATTTGATACACGGGATTAAATCCTGCATTCAGAACCCATCCTAAATTTTTTTGAATCGGGAAACCGAAATTAAAACCTGTAATATTTCCGTCCGAAGTTTCGGCATTTTTATTGCCGTCTGATGATTTCAGGAATGAATATTTAAAACCGAGTGAGAATAAAGTATATGATAATTTATAATTTGCGGCGGGGTTCATACTGTTGATAAAATCACCCGTAAATGAAATTCCTGTTATACTCATCCCGTCTGTTCTGTTGCTTATATAATACTGCGGGTCACCGAGTCCGTTTATTGTGTACGGTGAACCTATGCTGAACTCTTGCTGTGCAAATAAATTAACTGAAACAGCAGTTATTATAAAAATTATGAAATATATGTTTATTTTTTTCATTTTTGATTAACTTTTTCTGAATTCTAAATTGTTAGTCATGTTCTTGGTTTTTAATTTCTCGGTGTATATCTTATTCTTAATCTCGGTCTTTTTGATGCATCTAAAGCATCCGGTGAATAAAAAACATATTTATCCAGTCCGTTGTATTCGTAGATGTAATTAACAAGTATTCCGTAATTGGGATTAATACCGAGATTCCATTTCTGAAATATCGGCTGAAATCTTATATAAAAAATGTTCTTATTTGTATCTGTTCTTGCCGTATAATAATAAGAGCCGTCGGATTTCTTTTCTGCAGAATCGGTTATCATACTGAATGCTATACGAGTTTCATTTGAGTTTTTTATGTACGATGAGGAACTGTCGAGAGTCAGTTCGAGATATGCCTCATTTATTGTAACCTGAAACGGGAGTTTAGATAAATCGAATTTCAGTACGTTACGGAAACTAATTCCCGAATGTATAATAAACCGTTCGTTCATCATAATGCTTTCGGGTACCGTATTAAAAGAAACATTTTCGCTGTTTCTGATGTATATTGTATCTATGTCCGAATTTTTCTCTACAATTGCTCTTATTGTCGGTTTCAGATTGTCTGCCACATAAATTCCAGGAAGAAATCCCTTAATGGACGTTGATGAAGAATTCGGCACTAAAGCAATTCCATAATTTTTAAATGAATAACCTGAGTTTGATGCTAACCAAATCCATTTTCTTACGATTGAAGTATCAAACGGAATACCGATTCTTGCCGAATCAACGGGGACCCCTGAATAAGTGCCGAGTATTTCCGTACCTATAATGGTTGAAGGAAGATTATCTGCTGTTGCGGTAGAAAAAGTAATCGTATCGTTTAACGGATACACATTAAACGATAAATGTCCGAGTGAGTCCTGAAAATAATAATTATTATAAGATAAATATAAATCTGCAGATAAAACGCTGCAACTGTCATAACTTCCGAAATCACCCGTAAATTTCATAAAAAACTTTGATTCATAATTCTGATATTTCCCGATTAAATTGAACTCGGAAAGATATGTATTAATATATTTCCTGTAATTATCGGACGTAATCTGCATACTGTCAGTTTGGGAATCGAGGACAATTGTTCCGAGAGTATCATCAGTCGGTATATAATTAAAACCAAGGTCATTCGGTTCTTTCTCGCAGGATTGGAGAACAATAAAAATTATCGGCAGGATTAATGATAAGAAGACGGTTCTGATTTTTTTGTGCATTATTAACTGAATTTTAAAATTCTTTCTTAAACTTTTAAAATAACATAATAATATTAAATTTTCTAAATATTTAAATTCCCCTTTAATTATTAGAAGAATTCTCTTGAAAATTCTTATATGGTTATCTTTTCCTTAATTTGTTTTCAATAAAATTTGCCGCATCAAGCAAATTAACTGCCGCATGATATAATTCCAGATTTTCTTTTTCACATTCTTTTAAAGTTTTCTGACCGTATCCTGTCAGGACAAGAACACTTTTCAGTCCCGCATTTAATGCGCATTTCATATCAGAGAGAGAATCGCCTATTAGAAAACTGTTTTTCAAATCAATATTATACTTTTTTTGTGCTTTTTCAATAAGACCTGTTCCGGGCTTCCTGTCTCCGCTGTTTTTTTTGAATTCGGGAATTATACCGTCAATGTGATAGGGTGAGTAAAAAATGTCGTCAATTAAATTAATCCCGTCTTTTTGAAGTAAATGAACCATTTCTTTATGAATGGAATCAAGTTTATGGATAGTAAGAAAACCTCTTGCAACCGCAGACTGGTTAGTAATTATTATGTTTAGAAATCCGAGTTTTTTGAAGATATCGAGTGCATCAATTGTTCCGTCAATTAATTTTATATCTTCTTTGCGAAGCAAGTAATCAACTTCTTCGTTTATCGTACCGTCTCTGTCAAGAAAAATAGCTTTCAAAAAAATTATTTGATTACTTACCTGAAACGGAACTATATAACTCCATATATTTTTTTGCCGATGCTTTCCAGGAAAAATCCTGTGCCATGCAGGTTCTTATCATATTATGCCATTTCTGTTTATCGGTTCTGTAAATGTTTAAAGCAGTTTTTATGATTTTTAAAAATTCTTTAGCGTCGTATTTGTCAAATTTAAATCCTGTACCGTCCGGTTTATTGTAGTTTATTATTGTATCAGATAAACCGCCTATATTTCTCACAATCGGAATAGTACCGTAACTTAGACTGTATAACTGATTATATCCGCAGGGTTCGTATTTAGAGGGCATTAGCAGCATATCGGCTCCCGCTTCTATATGATGCGCCAGTTCTTCGTCAAATCCAATATGTACTATTAATTTATCGGCGTATTTTTTCCTTGCTGCGAGAAGTGATTTCTGGTATTTTTCTTCGCCTATTCCCAGTATTATAAGATTTAAATTTTCTTTCATTAAACCCGGAAGTATTTTTTCAAGTAAATTTATACCTTTTTGTTCTACAAGCCTTGTTATCATACCAAGTAAAGGAACATCCTCGTTATATTCAAATTTGAATCTGTTAAGAAGTTCTCTTTTGTTCTCATATTTTAACGGTATTTCCTGGTAAGTATATCTGTAAGGAATTATTTTATCAACACTTGGATTCCAGGTCAGATAATCAATACCGCTTATTATACCGACGAAATCTTTTTTTCTTTTTTTCAGTACGTCTTCCAGACCTTTATTAAGTTCCTTGTCGCAGATTATTTCCTGAGCATACCTTGGACTTACTGTCGTGATTTTATCGCTGTAAAGCAATCCCGTCTTGAGAAAATTGAATTTATTGTTTTGTCCTTCCGATTGTTCTTCGAATACCTGCTCCGGCAGACCTGTCTTTTTGAAAGTAGATTTTGGAAATATTCCCTGTGCGGCAAGATTGTGTATGGTTATTACTGTCTTGATATCATTTATGTGTGCATTGTCTTTATATACAGTTTTTAAAAGTGCCGGTATTAAAGCGGTCTGCCAATCGTTGCAGTGAATAACGTCGGGTTTCCACTGGAGTATCTCGAGAATTTCAAGAACCGCTTTTGAGAAAAATAAAAACCGTTCGTCATTATTGGAAAAATCTTTTTTGGTTCTCGGATTGTAGTAGATGCCCTTATTCTTGAAATACTCGTTGTTTTCCAGAAGATATATCTGGGCTTTTGTGTTTTTTCCGTGAATAAAAGATGATTTGATGCTGAATTTTGTAGGTTTACCGAGTACTGTTACTCTTAAATCCTTTAATCTCTTGATTTCGTGAATTTGAAGTTTCCTTTCATCGAGAGGTCCATATTTTGGAGTAATTATACGAACTTCATTGTCTAATGCATTTAAAGCCCTCGGAAGTGAGTTGGAAACATCGGCTAAACCACCCGTTTTTGAGTATGGGAAAACTTCACTTGTGACAAAAAGAACATTATAACCCTTTTTCATCTGCGAATATATTTTCTACAAATTTACTTTTGTTACATTTTATATTCAATACAATAATAAATCAATTAATTATAAAATTCTTCAATTTTCATAGAAAAACAGTAAATCCGGTTGTTTTAATATGCAGGCAACAAAAATCTTGTACCCTAAGTTAATTAAAACAAATCTTATTTATGCTCCTATGCTGAAACTCAATTCGCTTTGATAAAGTCCGTAAAGTGTTTGAATAAATATGTTTTTATAAATTCAAAATTATTTTATATTCAATAAACAGGTAAAATTTTGTGAATGTAAAAGTTATGAAATTTTTAAAAGTCAGGACATACATAATTTCAACATTAATAATTGCTGTTTTCCTTTTATTATCGGCGTTTGATTTCACCGCAAATGAATTTACCGGATATAAATATGTAGGAGTAACGAAGTGTGTCGGAGCATGTCATAAAACGGAATCGCAGGGCAGGCAGTTTGAAATATGGAAAAATTCCGAACATGCAAATGCCTGGGAAACTCTTGGAACGGAAGAAGCTGATAAAATTGCACGGGAAAAAGGATTTAATCCACCTGCCACAGATGTGCCCGAATGCGTTAGATGTCATGTACTCGGAAAGATAATTAATCCGGAAGAACTGAGAAATACTTTTGATAAAACCGAAGGTGTTCAGTGTGAAAGTTGTCACGGACCCGGCTCTGACTATATGAAAATGTCCATTATGAAAGACAGTCCAAAATCAATAGAAAACGGTTTGTTAGTATATGAACATTATGAAGAACTTTGTATTAAATGCCATAATGAGGAAAGTCCGACATTCAAGGGATTTGAATTTGATTCATACTGGTCAAAGATATCACATCAGAAACCTTAAACAGGTAAGAATTTTAATTTATGACTATATTTCGGCAACCGGAAATTAAGCCGAATTCGATTAATTTTTAATTTGAAATATGGGAAAAAGGATTTTATACTATGTTATTTTTATTCTGCTCCTCTTTATAATTCCGCCCCTGAATTCTCAGACTGTCAGTACAAGAGTAAGTACATATTTTTACACATTTGAGAGATATGATTCAATTCTGATGAACGGAAAATATTCTTCTACAACTCATTTACGGGGATATCAGAATTTTTTACTTGATATTTCGGAAGGGAAATGGTCTTTCAGTACATCAGTACAGACTGAAGAAGATATAATTGAAAAATCCGGTAGAGGATTTGCTTACAGGTTTTATAATGCATTCATAAAAGGAAGCAATTTGTTTAACATTCTTGATTTAAAACTTGGGAGGCAATATATATCGGCAGGAACCGGAAGAGGCACGCTTGACGGAATTAATCTGAAACTGAAACTTGGAAAAGAGAAAGAGTATCATCTGAGCGGTTATGCAGGAGGTCTGACTCCATACACTTATGATTTCAATGATTACGGTGTATTCTTCAAGAATTTTGCTTTTGGCGGGCAATTATCTTACTTCGGAGTAAAAAACCTGAAACTGTCTGCAAGTTATTTTAACAAGCACAGAAAGCCGCAGTCTTACACAACAGTAAGAGCAGATTCATCCTTCAACAAAACTGAATATGTAGTTGACATTGATGAATTTGCCGACCAGTTGGGAGGACTGGATTTTTCATACCGTAAACCAAAGTATGATTTCTTCGGGAAACTGTATTACGATTTCAATCTGAAAAAACTTTACAGAGGGGAAATCAACGGCAGCATAAGTGCGACTGATAAACTCAGATTTTCTCTGGGATATACATACAGGCAGCCTCAAATAAGTTACAATTCGATTTTCTGGGTATTTAACTACAGAAATTTTAACGAAGTAGAAGCAGGTGTGGATTATCTTCTTAATAAAAGTTTTAATTTTTATGCAAAGGCAGCAAATGTATTCTACACTGACGAAAATTCCCTTCGGGTTCAACTTGGAATTTCACATCCGAATTTCGGTTTAAGTTTAATAAAGTATACGGGCTATTCAGGAGAGTCAGACGGTATATATGCATATTTTAATCACGAACTTCTTAAATCAGAACTTGCACTAACATCAGGTTTAAATTACTCGAAATACAGGATTAAAAATTACTCTGATGAGAAAGAAAATACATTTGGCGGCATGCTCGGATTAACATACAGACCGTTCAATAGAATTACAATAGATATCCAGGGTCAGTTAATATCGAACAGAATATATAAAACAGACACAAGGTTATTATTAGGAATAAATTACTGGTTATTCAGCAAACTTTAAAAACAGCAAAAATGAAAGTTTTCAAAATATATTTTATATTATCAGTTTTATTAATATTGTTCATAACATTCATTGCTTATAATGTTTCGACTTCAAAAACCGGGCTTCACCTGTTTAAGTCCTTAAAAAAAGAAGCAAAGCAGGACAACAGTAAAATAATTAAATTCAGCCACGAAAAACATCTGAAATATGCAGGAATGGAATGCAGAGACTGTCACAATAAAGCCGCATCATCCGGAACATCGTCAGATGCTTTAATACCGTTAAAAAAATCCTGTGCCAATTGTCATGACGTTAAAGACACTCAAGAATGCAATTTGTGTCATTACGAAGGTATACTCAAGAAACTTATACCTACATTAAAAGAATTGAATTTTTCACATAAACTTCATCTGAGCACAGGGAAAAAATGCGGAGATTGTCATATCAATATGCAGAATTATAAATATTCTGACGACAATCCTGATAAATATCCTCCAATGGATAACTGTTACACCTGTCACAACGACAGGAAAGTTACAAATGCCTGTGAATCCTGTCATAGAAACACAACAAATTTAATACCGGTAAATCACTTGAGTTCAAATTTCTTAAATGAACATAAAGCGGTAATAGAGTTTTCCGAGGGAAGCAACAATTGCATGATGTGTCATTCAGATAATTTCTGTCAGGTGTGCCACTCTGCTTCTGGATACAGAGGAAAGAATGCCGCAAATAATTTCTTTGCTCCGTATTATACTAAGGGAACGGGAACAATAAAAACACGGGCAGAACTTCAGAAACTAAATACAGTACATAATTTAAATTATCTTTACACGCACGGACTTGATGCACAGCAAAAATACTTTGAGTGCAAGACCTGTCACGATATAAATAATTTCTGTGCCGCCTGCCACAGCAGTGGCGGGAACGTTATAACGGGGATTATGCCGAAGAATCATATTAATCCGAATTTCAAAACCATTGGTGTAAATACGGGCGGAGGAATGCACGCAGAACTTGCAAGGAAAGACATCGAATCCTGCCAGTCGTGCCACGATGTCAACGGTGCCGACCCTGTCTGTATCAGATGTCACTTTGATAATGACGGAGTACTTGGTACAAACCCGAGAACACACGAAAGAGGATTTCTAAATGACGAAAAAGGTATATGGCATAATACTCAGGGTGCGGTATGCTACACTTGCCATACAGACCCAAATGCAAAACCAAACGGTATTTTCGGGGTGGGATTCTGCGGATACTGCCATAGGTAATAGAATATGATTATAGAATTTAATTATAGATATTAGAAAGGGAAAATGGGTTGATTGGGAACCGGGTTGATGGGAAAATGAGTGGATGAATGAAAATACGAGTGAGAGGATGATGTTGCGAGCTTTAAAAAATTTTAGATTTTAACTTATATGAAAAAATTATTATTATTTTATCTTTTGATATTTGCGGCAACTTCGATAATAATTTCGTTTAACGGATGCAGTGAGGTGCAGGAGGATTTAATAACTGCACAGGAAATTGGGACACATCCTTACGGCTGGATTTATCAGGGAGATATGAATTTCCACGGGAAATATCTGTATAATTACAGGCAGTATAATCTGATTGTCTGCAAACAATGTCACGGAAACGATTATAACGGAGGAGTATCAGGAAAAACTTGCTTTACCTGCCATCTGTCATCTCCCGAAGATTGCCGGTTATGTCATGGAGACGGTTCTACTACAATATATCCGCCAAAAGCATTGAACGGCGAGACTTCCGGCAGTTATATCGGTGTTGGAACTCATCCGGCACATATGACAAGAGATACCGGTAAGAGGATTTCGCTTCCGGTTAGATGTGTTGCCTGCCACGTGAAATTATCATCATTTGAAGATAATGTACATATTGGTGCAAATCCCGATAACATTGCGGAGGTAGTGTTTGATTCACTGTCGGTAACAACCACAAATGATACTACTCCTAATCCTATATGGAATAGAAACACTTTAACCTGCTCAGGTACATATTGCCACGGAAATTTTAAGAACGGAAATTTCAGACTGCAGACACCGAATTATCAAGATCCGGTATGGAACAATCCTATGAGTTCAGCCTGCGGCTCGTGTCACGGCAATCCTCAATCGGGAAATCCGATGCCGGGCGGAACGCACCCTCAAAATTTTTCTACCTGCTTTTGCCACAGTTCAGTAATCAATACACAGTTACAGTTTATTAACCGTGCCAAGCATATAAACGGAATAGTAAATTATCAGGAGTAAACCAAAAAGAATATTGAATTTAATTATGAAAACTTCGGTTTTTATGTTCGAAGGTTATAAGTTGTTTGTTATTAGTGATTGTTGAATAAATGATTTACTGTATGATTGGATAATTGGGTGATTGAATATTGGTTGAATGAGTGTAGAGTCGGTATTTCGTCCCGATAAATCAGAACTCAAATTCGATGATTAGGTGATTGAATGATTGAAAATTTATTTTTAATTCTTAATTTTTAATTCTAAATTGAATAGTTATATTTACAGCAATTTTAAACTGATTAGATGAAAAGAATATTAGTGCTATTATTTTCTGCGACTGTTATTGCAGGATGTGACAGAATGGAGGAAAAGAAAACGACAGGTAATCAGGAAAATCAGAATACTAAACAAATTCCTTCAGATACTAAAGGTAATATGAACAGTACTGCCGGTACAGATTCAGTTGCGCTAAAACTATCGCAGGATGCTTATGAATTTGAAAAAGTTTATGAAAAAAATAAAACTGCAGCCGACAAGCAGGAATTAATAAGAAAACATCTTTCTGCAGGAAATGCATTTTCTCCTGACGGTAATGTACATCATATGAACAGGGAATCCTTCAGAACATCACTGAAACATTACAGAAGAGTACTCGAATTAGACCCGTTAAATAACGCAGCAAAAGAAGGGAAAGAATTAATCGAAGGGATGTATAAGCAAATAGGTCTTCCTGTTCCGGAATAAAAAATAATGAATAAAATTTATAAAATATCGGTACTGGTAATTATTTCACTTGTAATCTTCTTTGCCTTTTATATTGATATACCTAAAATCGGAATACTCGGCGATAAGGCAAGAATAATATTTCTTCACGTCCCGACCGCATGGCTCTCGGTACTTGCATTTTTGCTGTCAATGATTTATTCAGTTCAATATTTAAGAAAAAGAGATATTATTTTTGATATTAAAGCGGTATCGGCTGCGGAAATCGGATTTTTATTCAGCATACTGGCGACAGTTACCGGTTCAGTCTGGGCTAAATTCAGCTGGGGTTCGTTCTGGAACTGGGACCCGAGAGAAACTTCAATATTTATTCTGCTTCTGATTTACGGGGCATATTTTTCACTTCGTTCCGCAGTTGATGTTCCCGAGCAGAAAGCGAAACTTAGTTCTGTTTATTCCATAATCGCATTTGTAACAGTACCTTTTTTTGTTTTCATTATGCCGAGAATAATTGAATCACTTCATCCTGACCCGATTATTAATGTGGAAGGAAAAATCAATATGGACGGGAAAATGACATCAGTATTTTTTTCATCCCTGCTTGGATTTACGATGTTATTTTTCTGGATATTAAATATTAAAATCCGGCTGGAAAAAATTAATTTTAAAAGAAATCAACGAAGCGAAATATGAACTCACTTTACGATTTTTTCTCAAATAATCAGTTATATATCGTCCTCTTTATCGCAATTGTGATATGGGTGGGAATATTTATATACTTGTTTAGAATTGATAAAAAATTAACAAAACTCGAAAACCGTGATGAGTAAAAAAATGAAATTAATAATCGGAATAGGCATTATAGCAGTATTTACCGTTATTGGATTTATTTCTCTAATGGGGAGTAAAATAGATTATGCCGATTTTAATACTGCAAAATCAAAACCCGGTAAAGAGTTTCAGATAAAAGGAGAGTGGCTGAAAGATATGGAATCTAAAAGCGGAACGGAATTTGAATTTTATATGAAAGATGTAAATAATATTGTGATGAAAGTGATTTATAACAAACCAAAGCCTGATAACATTGAACACGCGGAATCCGTAGTAGTCCGCGGCAAGGTCAGAAATGATATTTTTTTTGCATCACATATATTAACCAAGTGCCCTTCGAAGTACACGGGACAAGATGACAGCAATATTAGTTATTAGTTGTTGGTTGTTGATTATTAGTCGATTGGATGAATGAGTGAGTGGATGTTTTATAATTTATTTTTAATTCTTAATTTTTAATTGAATTGTATGCTCGGAAAAGTATTAATTTATATTGCATTTATTACATCGGTAATAACCGTGATAACATATTTTTTCAACTTAAGAGGGAAGATTAAAACCGCAAAAACACCAAGGTTGTTTTTTCACATAACGTTTATTGCCGTACTTCTTGCATCGGCGTATCTGCTTAATTTAATATTGTCGCATCAGTTTCAGTTTACTTATGTATGGGAATACAGCAGCAGGGATTTAGGTACGCCTCTTCTGGTGTCAACTTTTTATGCGGGGCAGGAAGGAAGTTTTTTGCTGTGGACTCTTTTTGGTGTGATTACCGGAGTGTTTCTGCTGACTTATATTACAAAGTACAAAGGATTTGAGCCGCCTGTAATGATGATGTATTCCCTGATTATTTCATTCTTAACATTAATGTTAATTCTTAAATCGCCTTTCAATTATGTCTGGGAAACATTTCCGGAAGAAGCGTCAGTAGGCTTTACTCCCGAAGACGGAAGAGGATTAAATCCGATACTTCAGAATTTCTGGATGGTAATTCATCCGCCGGTTTTGTTCCTTGGATTTGTCGGAATGGCTGTCCCGTTCGCATTTGCAATCGGTGCTTTGCTGAATGATAAATTCAACGAGTGGATTGGTATTGCAATGCCTTGGCTTTTATATGGGACAGGGATACTCGGACTCGGAATAATTTTAGGCGGATACTGGGCTTACGGAGTACTCGGATGGGGCGGATACTGGTCTTGGGACCCTGTGGAAAATTCATCTCTGATTCCCTGGATTATCGGTATTGCGGCAGTACACACATTCATTTCTCAAAAAAACACGGGCAGTTATAAAAAAACAAACATTATACTTTCGATAATTGGTTTCATATTTGTGCTTTATTCGACCTTTTTAACAAGAAGCGGAGTACTTTCAGATGCATCCGTGCATTCATTTGTTCAGCCGGGAATGGAAGTTTATATCGCACTGATTTTATTTATACTGACTTTTTTAATTCTTTCGGCAGTGCTCTTTGCGGTTAAATTTAAAAAATTGAAAACCATAACGAGAAAAGATGAAACACCTTTCTTTTCGCGGGAAAACATAATGTACATCGGGGCGATGCTGCTGATTGCTTCGGCTGCAATCATTATTACCGGGACGAGCATGCCGATTATTACAAAAAGCACAGTTGAAATTTCTTTTTATAATCAGATGAATATGCCGATTGCAATACTTATTATGCTTCTTGCCGGACTTGCATCTTATCTTGACTGGAAAAAAAGCGGTACTGAAAAATTTCTTAAAAGAATATGGCTTCCCGTTTTATTATCTTTATTCGGGACTGTGATTTTATTTTTGAGCGGAGCGGATAATTTATATTTCGCGGTTTTTATTTTTGTTTCGCTTCTGGTATTTTTTGTGTGCATAGAAAGAATTATTAAATTAATACGGCTGAAAAAATCAACTTTCGGTGCGGCACTCGGGCATCTCGGGCTTGCACTCTTTTTTCTCGGAATAATAGGTTCCGGCAGATATTCATCCGAAGAAAGTCTTGAACTTGAAAAAAATGTCCCTGTTGAATCACTCGGATATACCTTTACATACCTCGGGGATGAGGAATTCACTGACCCGCAGAACACACGCGACAGGAAATATTATCTGAACGTGAGAATGGAAAAAGATAATAAAGAACTGAAATTAAAGCCGGTAATGTATTTCAGTTCATATATGAACAGTGTTATGAAAAATCCTGAAATAGTCAGTTTCGTTATGAAAGATATATATTTATCGCCGATGGAAATAATAGCCGCGCAGATGTATGATAAAGAAGATGAATTTACGTTAAAAAAAGGCGAAGAGAAACAAATTGGGAATTTTAAATTCAAATTCAAAACTCTTGAAACAAAGGGAATGAATATGAGCAGAAAAATGCAGGGTGATGAATTTGCAATTTATACACTGGCTGAGGTTACAACGGGAAAGGAAGTTGACTCCGTGAAACTGAAGTTAAATTACTATAACGGGAATCCCGTGCCCGAGCCTTATGAACTGAAACAGGAAAATTACACATTATTTTTTACAAGAATAAGCGCAGAGGAAGGAACAGCATCGTTTGCGGCTGTTGATAATAAAGTTCAAAAAGACCTTGCTGATGACACATTAATAACAACCATAAGTATAAAACCTTTTATAGGAGTACTATGGGCAGGAGCGTTTATAATGACATTAGGTTTCTTTTATTCAGTTATCACACGAGTAAAAAATAATAAATAAAGAAAATAAACATTGTGAAATATACAGTACCGGATACCTGTTTTCTAAAAAATATCCAATCATACAGAATACCTTCCTGTAATATAATGAATTTCAAATATTTAAAAATATACTTATTTTAAACTTCTGTATATAAGATGTTTCATCAGAAGAATGTAAAAACAAATATATTCGAAAGGTTAACCACGGCACAGACACTGATGCTGGGTTATTTGATTTTTATCATCACGGGCAGTGCGATTTTAATGATGCCGTTTTCTTTGAGCGGAGATAATAATTTATCTTTAATCAATGCAATCTTCACGACTACCTCCGCAATTTCCGGTACGGGTCTGATTGTTGTTAATACTGCTACGCATTTTACTTTAATCGGTCAGGGAGTGATTATTTCATTAATACAAATAGGCAATGTGGGGTATATGCTGTTCTTTGCTCTTGCAGTTTTCATAATAGGGGGGCGGCTTTCTTTCTTTAATAAAGTTATGTTACGGGAATCAATAAGCACTTCAAAACTTGACCTTCTGCTTTTTACAAGAAAGGTATTTAAATATACTTTTGTTGTTGAAGTAGTTTCAGCAGTGTTATTAACATCTTACTGGATAAATGACTTCGGCTTTCCGGTTGCATTGAAACAGGGAGTCTTTCATGCGGTATCGGCATTTTGTTCGGCGGGCTTTTCAACGTTCGGCAATAATTTGATGGACTTTCACGATGATTACTATGTGAATGCGGTGATAATGGCAACATCTTATCTCGGCAGTTGCGGATTCTTTGTATTGTATGATTTATCAAGATATTCAAAGGGGATTTTTAAAAAAAGTAATGAATATAAGGTTTCAACCCATACAAAACTTGTTCTTACGGTTTCAATGACAATAATAATAACGGGTGCATTGTTTCTTATGTTATCTGAGAGCATAAATCCAAAAAACGAGGAGTCGAACAAAGTATTAACATCTGTTTTTATGTCGTCATCAGCGGCTAATTCTGTCGGATTCAATACAGTTAGCGTTGATGCATTGAGCGATTCTTCTTTATTTCTAATTATAATGCAGATGTTTATCGGTGGGTCGCCAAGCGGAACAGGGGGCGGAATTAAAACCACTGTGTTTGCGATTATTGTTCTCGGGTTGTTCGCTTTTGCATTTGATAGGAAAAATATTAATGTTTATAAAAGAACAATCAATCCGGTTTATGTAACACGAGCATTTGCGATTATGATGATGAGTGCAACATCTATTTTTATTTGTGTAATGATTCTTACCTTTACCGAGAGACAGACTTTTCTGCATCTTTTGTTCGAAGCTGTGTCTGCGTTTGGTAATAACGGTATATCGGTAGGTTTTACTTCGGAAATTAGCACAGCGGGACAATTGGTGCTTTCTTATCTTATGCTTTTGGGCAGAGTAGGTCCGCTGATTATCGGATATACTTTTGCAAGAAGAATAAAAAGTGAGTTTTATCAATATCCTGAAGCAAATATTTTAATAGTTTAATCAATAAGTATTATGAAACAATTTGTAGTAATTGGTCTTGGAAGGTTCGGTTCAAATCTTGCTGTTGCTCTTTCAAAACTCGGTAATCAGGTTCTTGCTATTGATATAGACAGGAAAAAAGTCGAAGCAGTAAAAGATTACATAACAGAAGCAGTAATAGCCGATGCACTTGATATGAGAACGCTTAAAGAATTCATTGACAATAAAGTTGATACGGTGATAGTGGCAATTGCATCTGATGTGGGAACAAGTACTTTGGTTGTATTATATCTGAAAGACCTTGGTGTCAAGCATATTGTCGGTAAAGTAAGAAATGAAGACCACGCAAAAATACTAACTGCTTTAGGAGTGAATGAGGTAATTTATCCCGAGAGTGATATTGCGGCAAGACTGGCGGAAAACCTGACAATCAGCAATCTGATAGCTCATATTCCGCTGGCACCGGAATACAGTATCGTGGAAATAATAACACCCGAAACATTTGTAGGGAAAACTTTAAGAGAACTTGATTTGAGAAAGAAATTCGGTTTTTCTGTTATAGGAATAAAAGATGTTTTGCTTGATAAAATTGACATCAATCCTTCTCCCGATACTATATTTATGCCTGACAGCGTAATGCTGATTTTATGTAAAACGGAAGAGTTTCCGCATTTTAAATTTGAATAGAGTTTGTAAAATATATCAAGTAGAAACTTTTTGAAGTTCCGATAAACCGGAATGTTCGATTTATATGGTTTTTAAAGTATGGAATGAATTTATGTAGAAAATATTAAAGAGATGTAATATAGGGGTTGCTTTTAACTGAAAATGGGAAAACAAATCGTTCGGACAACTAATTGTTCAACCGGGTTTCTTTTGACTTTCAGATTTGATATATAAACTTTAAATTAAGCAACATTTTCCGATTTAATCGGGACAAGTTCAAAAAATGCATAAAATATGTATAATTCTATTGTTTTAGTAAAACAGGTCCCCGACACAGCAAATATTACCGGACAGGTTATGAAAGAAGACGGTACTGTTAATCGGGCAAAACTGCCCGCAATTTTCAATTATGAAGATATTGTGGCGCTGGAACTTGCATTACAGATTAGAGACCGGTTCGGTGGCATGGTTACAGCTGTTACTATGGGACCTCCGAGAGCGGCTGACATTTTAAGAGAATGCCTTTATATGGGTGCGGATAAAGTGTATGCCGTAAGCGACAGGAAATTTGCCGGTGCTGATACACTGGCAACTTCTTATGTATTGAGCGAAGCTATAAAGAAAATCGGCAATTTCGATTTAATTTTCGGCGGAAGGCAGGCAATTGACGGAGATACGGCGCAGGTTGGACCGCAAACTGCAGAAAAACTAAATATTCCGCAAATTACATATTGTGAGAAAATCCTTGAAATCAAAGACAGAAAAATAAAAATCAGAAAAAAAATCGAGGGCGGATATGAAATACTCGAAAGTTCAATGCCGGTTTTAATAACAGTGATAAAGGAAGCGGCAGAACCCCGTCCTTTCAGTGCGAAAAAGGTTATGAAGTATAAAGGTGCCAAGTCGCTTACTGAACTGGAAAAACTGACGGAAGGTAATTCACTGCTTTATATTGATAATCTTCTGCACGAATATAAGGAAAGAAATTTATTTATTCCGACGCTTACTACAGATGATATTGATGTGGATTTGGAAAGAATCGGAATAAAAGGCTCACCGACTAAGGTACACAAAGTTGAATCAGTTGTACTGGCGGGTGGGAGCCACGAAAAAATAACGCCTACAAAAGGCGGAATT
This sequence comes from Ignavibacteria bacterium, assembly GCA_016929695.1. Taxonomy (GTDB): domain Bacteria; phylum Bacteroidota; class Ignavibacteria; order Tepidaquicellales; family Tepidaquicellaceae; genus Tepidaquicella. The sequence goes on along the minus strand of JAFGII010000057.1, from coordinate 34,909 downwards.
AGCAATCTTGTTGATAAATTAATCGAAGACCGTATATTTTAAAAAGTTTATAATTTTTTTATATGTCAAATAATCAAGTCTGGGTTTTTATAGAGCAAAGAGACGGCAAGCCGGCAGATGTAAGTTTGGAACTGCTCAGCAAGGGCAGGAAACTTGCGGACAACATGAACGGAATTCTGAAATCAGTAGTAATCGGAGAAAACGTGCGGCACATTGCAGTAGAAACATTCCAGTACGGCGCGAATGAAAGTTATTTAATACAGCACCCCGATTTACATCACTATAAAACTCTTCCTTATAGCAGAATCCTGAATGAGTTAATTCACAAGGAACAGCCGAGAATAGTATTGTTCGGTGCATCCGTTACTGGCAGAGATTTAGCCCCAAGAGTCGCATCCAATACAAAGAGCGGTTTAACGGCTGATTGTACGGATTTGCAAATCTCCGATATTAAATATCTCGGTAAAGATTATAAAGAATTATTACTGCAGATTCGTCCCGCGTTCGGCGGAAACATTATTGCAACAATAATAACACCTGATGTTCACGTTCAGATGGCAACCGTAAGAGAAGGTGTTATGGAAATGCACAAGGCGGATAAACCAAAAGACGTAAAAATAACCGAAATACCGTACAATCCGGTTGATTTGGATTATCTTGTAACATTCATAGAGCAGCACAGAAAAGAAAGCAAGGTGAATTTAAAGGGCGCACCGATAATAGTTTCGGGCGGATATGGACTTGGTTCAACGGCGAATTTTAAACTTCTTTTCGACCTTGCACACGTAATAGGCGGTGAAGTAGCGGGCAGCCGTGCGGCAGTGGATGCGGGATTCATTACCCCCGACAGGCAGGTAGGTCAGACAGGTGTTACGGTAAGACCAAAATTATATATTGCAGTCGGAATATCCGGTGCAATTCAGCACAGGGCGGGAATGCAGGAATCGAAAAAAATTATTGCAATCAACAGTGACCCCGAAGCACCAATATTTGATGTTGCCCATTACGGAATTGTCGGCGATGCAACGCAAATTATCCCTTTGTTTATAGAAACATATAAAAGTAAACTGAAATAAATTAATAATATGCCAAATTTTTTTACAGACAACAGCGATATATTATTTCATTTTGAAAAAGTTGACTTAAAAGATATAGTCAGGATTGCGGAAGACGATTATGAACAGTCAAAGTTCTATGATTATGCTCCTGTTAATTACGAGGATGCAATGGAGAATTACAGGAAAGTTCTGGAAGTAGTCGGTGATATAGCGGGTAACTTTATCGACCCGAGGGCAACTGATGTCGATTTGGAAGGTGCACACTACGAAGACGGCAATGTGATTTACGCAAAAGGCACGAGGGAAAATCTTGCACAGTTATCGAAAGCCGACCTAATGGGAATGATACTTCCGAGGAAATACGGCGGTTTGAATTTCCCAACGACTGTATATATGTTAGCAACCGAAATAATAGCGAGAGCAGATGCTTCTTTAATGAACCTTTTCGGACTTCAGGATATAGCGGAAATGATTTGCAAGTACGGAACGGAAGAGCAGAGACAGGAATTCATTCCTAAATTTACAACGGGTGAATATTTAGGTGCTATGGCATTAACCGAGCCGGATGCAGGTTCGGATTTACAGGCGGTAAAACTTACGGCATATCAGAATGATGAGGGAAAGTGGTTCCTGAGAGGCGTTAAAAGATTTATAACAAACGGGAATGCGAATGTTCATCTCGTACTTGCAAGGTCAGAAGCAGGAACAAAAGACGGAAGAGGACTGAGTATGTTTGCCTGTCATAAAGATGATACTCTGATAGTCAGGAGAATTGAAAATAAACTCGGGATTCACGGCTCACCTACCTGTGAACTGCAGTTTAACGATACACCGGCGCAACTTGTAGGTTCAAGAAAATACGGATTGATTAAATATGTATTTGATTTAATGTTTCGTGCCAGGCTGGGAGTTTCGGCACAGGCACTCGGCATTTCGCAGGCGGCTTATGAAGAAGCGTTGTCTTATGCTAAATCCAGAGAGCAGTTCGGAAGGTCAATATATAATATTCCGGCGGTTGCAAACATGCTTATAGAAATGAGAGTAATACTCGAAAGCAGCAGAACACTATTATATGCTGCATGCGTTTCTGTTGACAGAAAAGAAAAACTTGACGAGTTAATCGAAAAGATGAAAGCAGAGGGTAAATCCGTAGCGGAACAAACTGTGAAAGTTAAATATCTGACAAAAACAGCAAATCTTCTTACGCCATTAACAAAATATATTGTAACGGAAGGTGCCAATAAAATCACCTACGATGCTATTCAGATTCACGGAGGTACCGGATATATGAAAGAATTCAGAGTAGAAAGATTTGCAAGGGATGCGAGAATTACGAATATTTACGAAGGTACTTCACAGATGCAGATTGTTGCGGCAGCGGGCGGAGTTATCGGCGATATACTGAAAGATTATTTTGACGGAAAAGAAAAAACTCGGTATCCGGGTAGTCTTGAGAATCTTGCTGGGTATCTGGTTGAAATCAGAAAAATATATTATAAGTCTTTGAAGTATATTCTCGATAGGAAAGATGTAAAATTTCAGGAGGTAGCGGCAAAAGACCTCGTGGAAATATACGGGTATCTTTATATTGGGTATTTGTTACTGGATGAAGCCGTAATTAACGAAAGAAAGAAATTCATTGCAAACAGGTACATTATTAATTCTCTTGCTAATGCAAAGAAAAATGCGGAGAATATTAAAAACGAATTATTTTCAGATATTTTACACGTAGATAAAATCCTGCAATAAAAATAATATTATGAACTATTACAGAATTTTCGACGACAAAGATGAACTGAATTTTTTCAAGAGTTCATTGCCATACGAAAAAGTTATGGAGTATATGAGGCAGTATGAAAAGGAACATCAGGTGTATTTAAATAAAGAATTTGTGGAGTATTTAAATAAGTTCGACAAGGAAGCAGAACTTATTGAAGTGACGAATATTTATTACTAATATTTCTCCATCAAAATTATTCCGGCTTTCGTTTAGAATGCAACGGTACGGGTATTAGTTTATAGACGGTAATTAACCGTAGATTCAATGATTTCTGCAAAAAGGGAGTAACAAAATCTTTTTATTTCAACGACCAGAGTCCGATTGTATTGTCTTCGAGGTCTTTGAATATACCGAAATATCCCGCCGTTTCGCTTATTAGTGTTTTATCTGTAACGATTTTTCCTCCAATTGATTTAACCTTTTCAAGTGTAGCGTTAATATTATCAACTTCTATATAAATTATGATTGATTGTCCTTTTTGTTCCGACAGTTCACGTTTTGTGAATCCTCCTCCCACGGTATTTTCACCCGTATAAATGTTCCAGTAAATTGTTTTTGAGCCTTGGGAAAGTTTAAATTCCCAGTCAAAAATCTGCGAATAGAAATTCTTTGCTTTCTCGAAATCAGTTACTTTGATTTCAAACCATCCGATTGGATTTTTTCCTGCCATTTATGAAACTCCTTTTATTAAATTTTTAAAAAACAGTTCTCCTGTTATATGACTGAAAATTATTTGTTTATTATATAAACACAAACCATTTGATAATAGTTTAGTCTGATTCACAATCAGCATTTTAAAATATATAAAACAGGTAAATGCGGTTGTAACTTTAAAACATTATCTAAAAATTTAAATTCTTTTATATTATGAAGCAGAAGCTTCAAAAGAAGAGGAAATTCGTAATCTGACAGTTAATCCTATTAATAAATTAAAATTAATTTTTGACAGATTTGGAATGCGTGGGAGAGTTGTCTATGTAATTAACTTGATATTTTTGATACTATGTATTATGTTTTTTATAAATATGCAGTTTTCAACTTATTAACTAAAACGAATATAATATGAAATATATAATATCTGCTCTTATATTTTTCATAATATGTAATTTATCTTTAGCTCAAACGGCGGAAGAAATAATAAGAAAATCAGAAGACTTGATAAAAGGCAACTCCGCACACGGTACGTTCCAGATGAATGTGGTAACTCCTGATTATACACGCACGCTGAAAATGGAAAGCTGGTGGGTCGGAAACGATAAAGCCCTGATAGTAATTAAATCCCCCAAGAAAGAAGCAGGGAATAAAACCCTGAAAATTAAAAATGAAATGTGGAATTATCTCAGAAATACTGAGACTACCATAAAAGTGCCTCCTTCAATGATGCTACAGTCATGGAACGGTTCCGATTTTACAAACGACGACCTTGTAAGGGAATCCAATCTGAGTGAGGATTATTATACGGAAATAGTTGCAATTGAGCAAATGAACGGAGAGGAATACTGGAAAATCAAACTTGATCCCAAACCGAATGCTACGGTCGTTTGGGGGAAACTGTATTACTGGGTGATGAAAAAAAATTACCTGCCCGCTATAATACAGTATTATGATGAAAAAGGCAATCTGATACGCGAGATGCATTTTTCAAATGTAAAGAAATTCGGAAAAAGAAGAATTCCCTCAGTCTGGACAATGTATAAAAAAACGGAAGAAGGATATTATACCTCTTTTAAAATATTAAGCACAAAGTTTGATATAAAAATTGACGACAGAATTTTTTCATTTGAAGAACTGGAAAAAGGCGATTAGCAGTGCAGTTACTGATTAAACTTGCATGGCGGAATATAAGCCGGAACAAGAGAAGATTATTTCTCACACTGACTGCAATTACTTTTGCAACTCTTGCATCAATAATAATGCGGGGAGTGCAACTCGGAACTTATGCCGTAAATATTAGAAATGCGGTAAACATTTTTACGGGGTATCTGCAAATTCAGCAAAAAGATTTTCAAAAAAATCCTTCATTAAAGTATAATTTTACTCCGGATGAATTAACGTTAAAAGAAGTCAAATCCGTATCCGATGTTAAGGGTTTTTCGGAAAGAATATATGGTGACGGTTTAATCAGTTTCCGGGATAACTCTGCGGGAGCAGCAATATTTGGTATTAATCCTCAACAAGAGAGGAGAGTAACAAATATAATGGAAAGAATCCATGAGGGGAAATTCTTCGATACGGACACAACAAATGAAGCAGTAGTCGGCTACACTCTGCTTGAAAACCTAAAAGCAAAAATCAATGATGAAATAGTAATATTGAGTCAGGGCAGCGACGGTTCACTTGGAAATTTAAAATTCAAAATCACGGGAACAATAAAAACAGGAATGCAGGATATAGACGTATCGGCTATATTCATAGGTCTGGAGAAAGCACAGGAATTGCTTGAACTGAAAAATAAAATACACACGATTGTAATTACACTGAATGACCTCAATGATATTGAAGAGGTAAAGGGGGAATTAGAACAAAGAATTACGAACAACAATCTGAAGATTCTCAGCTGGGATGAATTAATGCCCGAGTTCAAGCAATCGATTGAATTAGATAACATTGGCGGAATATTTTTCCTTATTATACTCATAATAATAGTTGCTTTCGGAGTATTAAATACCGTTTTAATGTCGGTAATGGAGAGATTCAATGAATTCGGGATTGCACTATCCATAGGCATGTCACAAATTAATCTTGCAGTTCTTGTTGTTATCGAAACATTTTTTATTACGATACCCGGTATCATACTCGGAAATATGATAGGATGGGTTATTAATTTTTATATAATTCTAAACCCGATTGAAATTGGGAGTGAACTCGGACAAATGTATGAGGAATACGGTTTTCTTCCGGTAATAGAATCATCAGTGAATTATGAAATATTTATAAATACCGATATTGCGATATTACTTACGGCATTTATAGCATGTTTTTATCCGTTTTACAGAGTATATAAACTTGAGCCCCTGAAAGGAATCAGATACACATAATGTAAAAAGTAATTTATACAATAAATAATTATTTTACCGAATAATGATTTTAAAAATCGCATGGCGAAATATCTGGAGAAACAAAAAACGGTCTTTAATAGTATTAAGTTCTATTGTTATCAGCATTACAGGAGTTATTTTTTATGACGGGCTGAATAACGGTATGCTTAATCAAATGTTATTCAATCAGATAAACACGGGCGTTTCGCACATTCAAATACACAAAAAAGGATTTAAAGACAATAAAACAGTGAAGGATTTCATTCCGGACTATAAAGAAGTTGAGAAAGTAATAAAAAATAATCGACCGGTCAAATATTTCAGTGAAAGAGTGATTGTATTCGGTTTACTTTCGAGCGCCACAAATTCAACAGGAGTTTATATTAACGGAATAAAACCCTCAGACGAGGAAAAAGTAACAATAATAAAAAATTCAGTAATTCAGGGTAATTATTTGGAAGGATATAACAGGGAAATATTAATAGGAAAAAGTTTAGCCGAGAAACTTGGAGTAGGTGCGGGAGACAAGTTAGTAGCCCTGTCGAATACAATGGGCGGGATGATAGGTTCGGATGTGTTCCGAATATCCGGAGTTTATGAAACTGCGAGTTCGGAATTCGATAAAATCAATGTATATATCCCTGTAAAATTTGCACAAAAAATGCTTGAAATCGGAGACAATATACACGAGATAGCAATTATTACAACAGACTATAACGGAGCAAAAGATGTAAAAGAAGCAATTAAACTGCAACTTGGTGATGAATATGAAGTACTTGATTATGCCGATATTCTTCCGCTGTTGATATCGATGATAGATTTATATAAAGAAACAATGGTAATAGTTGATTTAATTTTCGGAACGGCTTTGATATTCGGAATAGCAAATGTGATGTTAATGGCGGTTATAGAAAGAATCAGAGAATTCGGGGTATTAAGGTCCATCGGAATGAAATCATCAAAACTTTTCTATATGATAATAACCGAAGCCCTGATAATAGGAATTACAGGAACCATAACAGGAATGATAACAGGGATTCTCATAAACATTCCTTTTTTTAAAAGCGGAATAAATCTAAGTCTGTTTGCGGAAGGATTGAAATCATTCGGAACAGGAGCGATAATATATCCGGTTTTATCAATTGAGAATCTAATAAGTTTAGCATTAATGGTACCGTTAATTTCAGTATTGGCGGCGGTATATCCGGCATATAAATCGATTAAACTTGAGCCTGTGGATGCAATCAGGCATATATAAAATAATAATGAAGTAAACAAATGGAAATAATAAGAGCAGAGAATTTAGAAAAAATATATGACAATAACGGTATTCCCGTAAATGCTTTAAAAGGAATAAACCTTATAATAAATAAAGGCGAATATATAGTAATAGCGGGACCTTCGGGTTCAGGTAAAACCACTTTATTAAATCTTCTTGGGACGTTGGATAAACCAACCAATGGAAAAATATATTTTGAAAATGAAGATATAAGCAAAAAATCGAGAAAAGAATTGTCAGAATTCAGGTTAAAGAAATTCGGTTTCATATTTCAAGCATATAATCTGATTCCCGTGCTTACGGCACTTGAAAATATTGAGTTCAGTATGATTTTGCTGGGTATCGACAGAAATGAAAGGAGAAAAAGAGCAATTGATTTGATGGAAGAACTGGGAATAAAAGATATGGCATATAAAAAGCCCAATGACATGAGCGGCGGACAGCAACAAAGGGTAGCAGCCGCAAGAGCGATAATTAACAATCCATCGATAGTTCTTGCGGATGAACCAACAGCAAACCTTGATTCAAATACAGGGGCAAATCTGATGGATATGCTTAAAAGACTGAACAAGGAGAAAGGAATTACATTCATATTTTCTTCTCATGACAATCTTGTCATAGAAAGAGCTGAAAGATTACTGCTATTAAAGGACGGAATGCTGGAAAATGAGTAAAAAAGGACTCGGTAAAACGGATATTGAAAAAGTAAGAATACCGAAAATACTTTTAATTACGGGATATTTTATTCTAAATTCAGTTTTAAATATTCTAATTGCTCAGTCTGGTTTTTCTTTTTCCGGATATTCGGAAGACCTTCCAATTTATCAGTATTATAAAGATAATTTACCTGATTTATATAATTCGGACAGAAATATATTTCTGAATCTGACAAAGACAAGGCTACGTGCTTCAACGAATTTATGGGAAAACTCAAGAATTAATGCCGAATATGAAATTGATATGTTATACCGGGGTTCTGGTTCAGAAATAACGGGAGATAATTCAATAATAAATTCAAACCGCCAACTGATAGAATTAACATGGAAACTGGTAGATAAAAAAAATTTTTCTCTGATTAATTACATTGACAGGTTATACTTAAAACAGGATTTCGGAAATTTCACTATCGTTGCAGGAAGGCAGAGAATTTCCTGGGGAACCGGGAGAATATGGAACCCTACGGATTTATTCAATCCGATTAATCCGGCTTTTTATTATGTAACCGAGAAGACAGGGGCAGATGCGGTATCATTTAAATACGCATTCGCAAATTTTACCGATTTGAATATTGTTTTCAATCCGCAGGAAAAAATCAGAAATAGCAATTACGGTTTCAGGTTCAGAACAAATTATCATTATTATGATTTATCATTAATGGGAGGATATTTCGATAAAAGAGTAATTGCGGGACTGGATTTTGCAGGAAATTTATTCGATGCAGGAATAAGAGGTGAGGGAATTATTTCGGCAAAAAATGATGATTTAAAAGATAATTTCATAAAATTTATCATAGGAATTGATAATCAGTTTACATCAAAATTATATGTATTGATTGAGTACCACTATAACGGTGAGGGAAAAAATGAAAAAGATCTGTACGAATTTACGAGACTTTATAAGGGTGAAATACAGAACATCGCAAAAAACTATATTTGTTTAAGCGCAAATTATCAGGTTTTCCCTCTTCTTTTTGTAACATTGACAGAAATTTCAAATCTGAATGACGAAAGCGGATTTCTGAATATTTCAGCTTCACTGTCGGCAACTGAAAATTTAACGACAGGATTGGGATTTCAATTTGCATACGGAAAAGAGAAAAGCGAATATTATTATTATCCGCACTCTTTATATTTACAGTGCAAATATCATTTTTAAATGTTAATGTTCAAAAATTTCATAATTTGTCTGATTAATATATTTTAAGAAAATTTCGTATGAAATGTGCAAAAAAGGTTAATGCAGTTATTTAAATGAAATCTTTTTTATAATTTTTCATAACAAAGAGTACAACTCTCTCCGAAGTAATTCTGGTAACGGTAAATCTACTATTCTGACCTAATGAAGTATTTATTGAACATTATTTATAAATTAGGATTTTTTATTTATGTTTTAATTTTATGTAGAAATGTATAACTTAATATACAGTGGTATGTAGATTTGTTTAGCATCAAAAAACTAAACATTATTGAGAATAGTTATGTTTAATTTAATTCCTTCTTACACCTACGATGTAAACCAACTCTTCAGATTTATAATTAAGAGAAACGAACTTCTAATACGCTTAAGATATTATGCTTCTGCAGGTATAGGAATGTTTATAATTTTTTCTTATTTCATTCTTGAAATTAATTTTTCGAGCGATCAGTTACTCGCTCTTTTTATAACTAATATATTCATACTATTTTACAATATTGTCTTCAATATTATAAATGAATCTGATTTAATAAAAACTGACCCGAAAGGTTTTAATCCCTTGCATTTTTCGTTGCTGCAGATAGTTCTCGACCTGTTGTGCCTCGGAATACTGACTTATTTCACGGGAGGAATTGAGAGTCCGTTTTTTATTTTCTTCGTTCTGCATATGATTATAGGTAGTCTGCTGCTTCCGTGGTTTATAATATATTCTCTCGCAGTGATAATTGTGTTCTGGTTTTCGGTTAATTCGTTTCTGGAATATATGAATATAATTCCGCATCATAAAATAGCGGGTTTATTTGAGTTTTCATTATATGATAATATATATTACATAATTATTTCCCTTTCGGCGTTTGCTGTTGTAATGTTTGCAAGTGTATACCTTGCAAATTCCATTGCACGTTCCTGGTCATTGCGCGAGCAGGAACTGAGTATTGCACTTAATAAACTGAATGAAGCCGAAAAAATGAAACAAAGATATACAATCGGAGTCGTTCATGAGATAAAAACACCCATAAGTGCGGTGCAGTCCAATCTCGATATAGTACTTCAGAAATACGTCGGTCCTATAAGTCCTCCCGTAGAAGAAAAATTATCAAGAGCAAGAGTGAGGACTGATGAAGCAATTCAGATTATTGATGATGTTTTGAAAGTATCCAAACTGAAACTTACTGAAGAAATAAAGAAAGAAGACATTGATATTTCAGCTTTGACGGAAAAAATTATTGAATACAGAAAGGCGCAGGCAGAGTACAACAATCAGTATTTATATTTGTATGATTTGCGGCATGAAAAAAAGCATGTACAGGGAGACCCTTACATGCTTGAACTTGCCTTATCAAATTTGATCGGCAATGCTTTAAAATATACAAATTCGGGTGGAACGATTGAAGTTGTTCTTGATAACTATAGAAACAACAGGGAATTATTAATAGAGGTATGTGATAACGGGATAGGAATACCTGAAAGTGAGCAGAACAAAATATTTTCCGAATTTTTCAGAGCTACAAATGTAAAGCAAAAAAGTTACGAAGGAACTGGTTTGGGGCTTACGGTTGTGAAGCAAATTGTGGAACAGCATCACGGAAAAATAATCTTCCAGAGTCCGTCAAGATTAGCGGATGAAAAAGGCAAGGGAACCTGTTTTAAAATTACTTTACCACTTGAAGACAAAAATTAATTTTTAATTATTTATAGTTCAATAAACTGATTTAACAGCAAGAGCGGAATATGAAAAAAATAACAGCGAAGAGCATACATTCTCAGTTAATTATCCACTTTGCGATTGCGATTTTAAGTCCTGCCATAATATTAAGCGTTATCGGTATTAAGTTTATATATAACCAGACAATCAAGCAGGCGGAAATGAAATCCTTTTCGGATTTAAATTCCGCTGCGGAAATTTACAGAAATCGTATAGCACAGCTGGAAAGTATAACCAAGTTAACTGCTGCAAGGGGATTTATTATTTCTTCACTTATTGAAGGAAAGGCAGATACACTGCAAAAAGAACTCGAGCAGACAATGAAGAGCGAGGGGCTTGATATTTTTACAATTGTCGACAGCAAAGGTAAAGTTATATGCAGAACAGGCAACAAGAATTCTAAAGGTGATTTTTTAACATCCGATAATTTTGTTAAAAAAGTAATTACAGAAAAAAAAGCAGTCTCCGGCACCGATATTATGTCACGTGAGGAATTACTGAAAGAGTCCGAAGAACTTGCGGACAGAGTGATAATCCCGATTGTCCCAACCGAGAAATCAAAGCCAAGCACTGAAAGTATAGAGACGAACGCTATGGTTATCAAATCGGCGGTTCCTATTTTTAATAAAGAAAAAACATTTGTGGGAGTGCTGATTGCCGGGGTTTTATTAAACCGTAATCATCAACTCGTAAACAAAATAAATGAAATAGTTCACGAGGGTGCACTTTACGAAGGACAGGAGGTGGGTACTGCCACAATATTTATGAAAGATTTAAGAATTGCAACTAATGTAAAGAATCAAGACGGAAGTTATGCAATAGGAACAAGAGTATCGGAAGAAGTTTATGATAATGTTCTTGTTAAAGGCGAAAGATATATAGGAGAAGCATTTGTGGTAAATGCCTGGTTCATAAGCGCCTATCAACCAATAAGAGATTACGACGATAATATTGTAGGAATTATTTATGTAGGTTTACTGAAAAAACCTTACAATGATTTATTGTTCAAAACAATACTGATTTTCTGCATAGTAGCCATAATAGTAATCAATTTCATATATATCATTGCTCTTTTCATAGCAAGAAAAATTTCCGCACCGTTAAAACAGATAGAAGAAGTTGCGAGAAAAATAGCGGAAGGTGATTACCGTTATGAATTCAGTATAAAAAACGCACCTCGTGAAGTGGAAAATCTTGCTTCTTCACTCAACAATATGGCTAAGGAACTCGAGAAAGAACAAAAAGAACTTGAAGAATGGGCAACAAAACTCGAGCATAAAGTCGAAGAGCGGACTCAGGAAATAAAGAAGATACACGGACAGTTATTCCGTTCAGAGAAACTTGCGTCACTGGGAAAACTTGCGGCGGGAGTTGCACACGAAATAAATAATCCTTTAACAGGTGTACTGACAAATGCAAGTTTACTGCTTGAGGATTTCGAAAAAGACGACCCGAAAAAAGAGGATGTTCAGGTTATTGTTAACGAAACTATAAGATGCAGGGAAATAGTTAAGAGACTTTTGGATTTCTCGCGGCAGACTAAACCGCAAAAAAAACAAACTGATGTAAATGTTCTGATTGACAATATAATTTTACTTGTAAGAAATCAGACCTCGTTCAGGAATATAGAGATAGAGAAAATACTTGATGAGAAATTGCCTCAGATTATGGCAGACCCTGACCAGATTCAGCAGGTATTTATAAATCTTATTTTGAATGCAGCTGATGTAATGCCGAAAGGCGGGAAATTAGTTATCGAAACAAAAGTGAATACGACAAAAGATTTTATTGAAATCAAGATAACCGATACGGGATTGGGAATACCTGAGGAACTGCGCACAAGAATTTTCGACCCGTTCTTTACAACTAAAGAACACGGTACGGGACTGGGTCTGGCTCTTAGTTACGGTATAGTTGAGCAACACGGCGGCACGATTAATCTTGAAAGCCAGATAGGAAAAGGTACAACGTTTATAATTCATCTTCCCGTAATTTCACACGAAAGCGAATAAAAATTATGCAAGTAAAAATTTTAATTGTTGACGATGAGCCGGTGATTTGTCAAAGTTGCGAGAAAATATTTTTGCGTGCAGGTCATCTGGTAAAATGGGCAACTTCGGGGAAACAGGCATTTAAAATTCTTGAAGAAGAACAATTTGATATTGTTTTTACGGATTTGAAAATGCCCGATATAGGGGGAATGGAAGTAATACGGGAAGTTAAATTTAAATATCCCGATACGATAATTGTAGTAATAACGGGGTATGCGACAATTGCATCTGCGGTCGAGACAATGAGATATGGCGCTTATGATTATCTGCCGAAACCTTTTACGCCGAATGAACTTCTCGCAGTATTAAATAAAGCAATAGAAAGAAAAAAATTGATAAAAACCGTAGGTGAGAAATTTAATTATACACAGTCACTTGGATTCGAAGGAATAATCGGAAAAAGTTCACAGATGTGTGAAATATATACATTAATTGATAAAGTTGCTCCGACTGACAGTACTGTCCTGATTCTGGGTGAAAGCGGAACAGGAAAAGACTTAACGGCTCAGGCAATTCATAATAGAAGCAACCGCAAAGATAAAGGTTATTTTGCAGTTGATATATCGACATTGTCGGGTACATTGCTTGAGAGCGAACTTTTCGGACATACAAAAGGTTCATTTACAGGTGCTTATTCAGATAAGAAGGGGATATTTGAAGCAACGGACGGCGGTACGATTTTTCTTGATGAAATCGGGAATCTCTCTCTTGAGGTACAGGCAAGTCTCCTGAGAGTAATTCAGGAAAAGGAATATATACCCGTTGGAAGTACAGTAACGAAAAAGGTTGACGTAAGGTTAATTTTTGCAACTAATCAGAATCTGAAAAAATTAGCCGATGAAGGTTCATTCAGAGAAGATTTGTATTACAGATTAAATGTTTTTCCGATAAAACTTCCTGCATTAAGAGAGAGAAAAGAAGATATACCTGAACTGGTGATGTTCTTTCTGAATAAATATTCTGATTCAATGAATAAAAGTGTTAACTCAATAGATTTAGAGGCAATGGATATGCTGCAGAACTATCACTGGCCCGGTAATGTAAGAGAGTTACAGCATACAATTGAAAGGCTTGTAATTATTTCTGAAACGAATGAAATAAAGCCCATTGATATAACAAATGCACTTTATAAATCCGACAGAAGTTCAATTTCAAATATTCCAAAGACTATTTATGATTTAAATGCACTAAAAAAACAAATCAGAGAAACATCAATATTTGAAATTGAGAAATTATTCTTGATTGAAGCATTAAAAAGAAACGACTGGAATATTTCCCATGCCGCAAAAGACGTCAGTATGCAAAGACCGAATTTTCAGACATTAATGAAGAAATACGGAATTAAGAAACCGGATGGGGAAGAAATAGAAGATAACTGACAACTGAAAATACAATTCAGGGGGAAATCATAATATAGGATTCAGGGATTTATTTTTAAAACTAAAGTCACAAAAATTTTTATTGAGACCAACGTTTTTTTTCAAATTTAAGGTGCCACCTCCGGAGCATTAACATCAGAAAAATATTATGTTATGAGGCAGTGACTTTACCACTGAAGCAAGATGGGCAGTAACCGGAAAATGAGAGATTTAAAAACCAGAAGTAGGAAGCAAAGGGAGAGGCGGCATCGTAGTCAATTAATTTATTGATATATCAAGAAAATAGTTGTTTATTTTCTATAAAAGATTGAGTGTATAATTATATATACATCCGTATAAATAATTATACATCTAACTAAATACACTTATTTTAGAAAATAGAGAATTTAAACAAAGAAAAAGTCAGTTTAATGACGGGAAAAGTGTATAATATTTTATACATTTTATAATTTTTTTATACTTTAAGGGCTAAAATAATAAATATTTCGTTTGGCACGGTATTTGCAACTATAAAGGAAAATGAATAAAAAAAATAAAAATTAAAAATAGAAAGGAACTTAAAAATGATTACAGAAAAAATATTAGTAGTAGATGACGAATCAACAATCTGCGACAGTGTAAAAAAGATTTTATCCAGAAAGGGATTTTTAGTAGAAAATTCTCTGAATGCCGACCAGGCAATTGAAATGATGAAAGCAAACAATTATGATTTATTGATAACAGATTTAATGATGCCGAAGACAAGCGGAATCGAGTTAATTGAAATGGTGAAGAAGCACTATCCCGAAATAGACGTTATGGTAATTACCGGATATGCTTCAATAGAGACAGCGGTAAAAGCGACAAAACTTGGAGCACTTGATTATATTCCGAAGCCCTTCACACCTGATGAACTAGCAGAAAAAGTACAGAAAGCAGTTGAATTCAGAAAAATAAAAGAAACGATTAAGAAAGAAACAAAAACCGAAAAAAACAATAAAGAAGACAAGATAGACGTTGATATGCCGTTCAGCGAGAAAGAAGTTACCGAAGCAACGAGCAAGGAATATGCAAATAAATTAACACGTTCTGATACGACAACACCGGCAAGAAAATCCAAGACTGCTTTTTGTAATTTAGGTCAGAGAGAATGTAGAAGATTAGTATTAACAGGGAAAGAATGCGAAGGTGAATGTCCGATTGTGAAGAAAGAAAAAGAAAGAGCAAAATTAGTGAAGAAAGTTGAACACACAGAGAATTTAATGGACGTAGATATGCCGTTCAATTTATCAGAACTCGAATCAGCAGTAGGAGCCGAATATCTTGACTGTCTTGACAGGTCAGACTGGCCGAGAGCTGCACTGTACGGGAAGAAAACCAAAGCGTCACATAAAGCACTTGTAATTGACGATGAACCGGTTGTATGCCAGAGTTTAAGGAAAATTTTATCAAAGCAAAGTTTCAATGTTGAAGAAGCATTCAGTTCAGAGTCTGCCGAAAAGAAATTACAGGACAAAAAATATGACTTAATCTTTGTAGATTTAAAAATGCCGGGTAAAGACGGAATGGAAATGTTACTTTCTATAAAGGCAAAATATCCCAACACTCCTGTAATAATGATAACAGGATATGCTTCAATCGAAACAGCAATCGAGGCAACGAAATTAGGAGCATATGAATTCTTGTCAAAACCTTTCACACCGGAAGAATTAAACAAAGTAGCACTTGAAGCGGTTGCATAAATAATAAGATAAACTGAATTTTAAAAGGCTGACCTTTAAGGTCGGCTTTTTTTTTATATTGAAATTAGCAGTAAGCAGACAGAAGACAGTAGTAAACAGTTGGAAGACAGGGGAATATATTAAATACGGATGCTCAATTAAGCACCGGAAATAAAGATTAAGAATTAAGAAGAAATATCTATAAATATCTATGTGCAAGCAACTACAAGTTACAGAAAATTAATTATAAAATATCTTTGATTTTCAGCAAAAAGATATAAATTCTGATTAATTCTGCTGATACAACCAGGTGCATATTTATTTATACGTTTTATTATTTAAAAGCAACTACTTTTTAAATGCATTTTCCATTTTCTATTATTTTTCTATATTATAAAAAAGATTTAAAAACCTTATTATGATATTATTGTTTACGTATTTCTCTTACAGCGGAATAAATTACCGAAGGTTTTTAATTAAAGATAATAGATATACCAGAATCTGATTACGGAATATTTTTGATATTCTTTTTTTTTGTTCCTTGCTCTGAAAAACTCGAATATAATTATAATTTTTTACATTCATTGCAATGAATGCATTAATAATGGGAATGGGTAACACGCTTCTGTCGGATGACGGAATAGGTATTATTATAAAGAGATACCTTGAACAGAAAATGAATAGCTTTAATAAAATAAAATTTGAAGAGACCCATTGGGGAGGATTCAGAGTAATTGATTTATTAAGGGGTTTTGATTATGCTATTGTAATAGATTCGATAAAAACAGGCAGGGTTCCCGAAGGTGAAATTCATCATTTAAAAACCGATGACCTTCTTCCCACACTCCGATTAAATTCTTATCACGACATTAATTTCATTACGGCGCTTCATCTGGCAAAAAAGATGGATTATAAAATTCCGTCCGACATTGATATTCTTGCGATTGAAATAGAGAATAATTATACAATAACCGAAAATTTAAATTCCGTAATAAGGAACAGCGTAATAACTGTCTCAAAGAAAGTAATCGAATTACTAAAATCAAAAGGTTTTATAACAGATGAAAGAATAAATTTCGAGAACGAATTCATCAGCGAAGAGGAATTAAAAGATTACTATTTACCCGAAGCAGAAACAGAAAACAAATAAAATAACTGAAAAATCATAAAACAAAAAAATGAAAATCGATAACATTCCGCCTCCCGGCAGACTTTCGCAGACAGAAGAAGACTTGAGAGAGTCATTTTTAAGACAAATCGAGTTGATTCCGAACAGCGAAAAAATAAAGTCCTGTATACAATGCGGCACCTGCACCGGGTCGTGTCCGGTCTCGTACGCGATGGATATTTCCCCGAGAGAATTAATTGCACTTTTCAGAGCGGGAGATATGGAAGCAATCCTGAAGAGTAAAACGATATGGGTTTGCGCTTCCTGCTATGCCTGCCAGACGAGATGTCCTGCAGGAATAAAAATCACGGATATTATTTATGCGATGAAAAGACTTGCGATGGAGAAAAATCTTTATCCGCCACACTTTCCCGTGTATGCGATGCAAAAATCTTTTGTAAGCATAATGAATTCTTACGGTAGGCTTCACGAAGCGAGACTGCTGATTTATTATTTTATGAAAACCAATCCGTTTAAACTTCTTGGTTTTACTCCGCTTGGTTTAAGGATGGCAAAAAGAGGACGACTTGCATATCTTCCAAAGAAGATTAAAGATTTGAAAGGTTTCAGAAAAATCATTAAAAAAGCGGAAGAAATGGATATGCCAACGGTTAAAGATGAAAAGCAATATATTAAAGGTGCCGTCGGATACGGTGCAGTTGATAAACAAGTTATTTTAGAACCTACAAAACAATAAAAATTATGGATTATACATATTATCCCGGATGCAGTCTGGAATCGGCTCACAGCAGTTATAGTGATTCCGTTATAAAAGTGTTTGAACATTTAGGTGCCAATCTTATAGAACTGGAGGACTGGAACTGCTGTGGTGCAACCGCATATATGTCGGTTAAAGAGATTCTTGGTATGTCAATAGCCGCAAGGAATCTGGCGCTTGCAGAAAAATATAAAAGGGACATAGTTGCTCCATGCAGTGCCTGTTTCACAAATCTTGCGAAGACCAACAGGTATTTAAAAGCGGTTCCCGAACTTCGGGAAAAAGTTAATCAATGCCTGAACGAAGCAGGTTTGGAATACAATCTCTCTCTGAACGTACGTCATCCTCTGGATGTACTTGTAAACGATATAGGAATAGATAAAATAAGAGAAAAAACCAAATATTCTCTCGAAGGGTTGAAAATTGCCAACTACTACGGCTGTCAAATCGTAAGGCCTGAGAAGGGTTTTGACGACAGGGAAGAACCGACAACAATGGATACGCTTTTCGAAGCTATCGGTGCGGAAAATGTTTATTTTCCCGCAAAACTGAAATGCTGCGGCGGTATGCTGATGACCACTTATGAAGAAGTTGCACTGAAATTGTCGAAAGAAATAATCGAATGTGCAATCGAAAACAAAGCAAACTGCATGGTAACGACCTGTCCGCTTTGCCAGATGAATGTCGAAGCATATCAGGATAAAATAAACAAGGTTTACAATACAAACTACAATATACCGGTATTGTTTTTCACGCAGGTATTAGGGCTTGCATTCGGTTTTAATGATAAAGAACTGGGTATAGATAAAAATTTGACGGACACGGTAAAACTAAACGGAAAATTATTACATCAAACAATTTAGTAAATAATAAATTATTAATTATATCTTATGAATAAGGAAGAATCAAAAAAAGACGATGTAAGAATTGGATTTTTTATCTGTCATTGCGGAGTGAATATATCTTCAACGGTTAATGTAGCCGATGTAAGAGATCACGTATCAAAATTACCAAATGTTGTAGTCTCTCAGGATTACAAATTTATGTGCTCCGACCCCGGGCAGGATTTAATAAAAAATGCAATCAAGACGAACAAACTGAACAGGGTGGTGGTGGCGGCATGTTCACCTTTAATGCACGAACTTACATTCAGGAATGCCTGTGAAAAAGCAGGTCTAAACAAGTTTTTGTTCCAGATGGCAAACATCCGCGAACATTGTTCCTGGGTGCACGATAATAAAGATGAAGCAACCCTCAAGGCAAAATCTCACGCCAGTGCCGCAGTATCAAGAGTTGCTCTTCAGTCTCCTCTTGAAGTAGATAGAGTAAAAATCAATAAAGACACACTTATAATAGGAGCAGGTATTGCGGGAATTCAGGCGGCGCTTGAAATTGCAGATTCCGGAAACAACGTCTTTCTGGTTGAAAAAGAACCTTCAATCGGAGGAAAAATGGCGTTATTCGACAAGACATTTCCGACACTTGACTGTTCCGCCTGTATTTTAACTCCTAAGATGGTATCTGCTGGTCACCGTGAAAACATTAAATTATTTTCGTGGGCGGAAGTTGTTTCCGTGTCGGGTTTCTTAGGAAATTTCAAAGTTAAAATCAAGAAAAAAGCACGTTACGTTGATACGGAAAAATGTACGGGATGCGGTCAATGCTGGAGTCATTGTCCGGCGTCTAGATTTCCTACAAGACGGCAAATTATTCTTGAGAATGATATTTTAATTAATGAAAAAAAATAAATGAATCTGAAAGATATTTATAGTAAAATTAAATGTAAAAGTCTGACAAACGGTGATTTACTTGACAGAGAAATGAAGTCTGCTTATGCCGCAGATATGATGAGTGATGTATTAAAATCCTGTGAGACGGGAGCATTACTTATTACAGGTTTAATAAATCAGCAGGTAGTACAGGTTGCCGAAATTATGGACTTAAAAGGAATAATTTTTATAAACGGAAAAGAGCCTGCACAGGATGTAATTGATAAAGCGTATTCAATCAAACTGCCGTTATTATCAACCGATATGAATATGTACGAAGTATGCGGAATATTATTTAATTTAGGTTTGAAATGTTCAAAAAAGTCTGAAAAATGAGAATGGAAATCGAAACATTATACAGGCAGAAATTTTATATTACAGGCAGGGATTTTGCTAATGCCGGTAATGTTTCGGTACAGATAAAAAAAATACTGAAGGAAATCGGTGTTAAACCCGATGTTGTTTACAGAGTATCAATTTGTTGTTACGAGGCGGAAATGAATGTAGTTATGTATGCATTCAGAGGCGAACTCGATTTTCAAATAACGGATAAAGCAGTATGTATAATAATAAATGATGAGGGACCGGGAATAGAAGATATTGAACTTGCAATGATGGAAGGATATTCGACGGCAACCGCGGAAATAAGAGAAATGGGCTTTGGAGCAGGACTGGGACTACCAAACATTAAAAAGAATTCAGATGAATTTAAGTTAGAATCCATAGTTTCGAAAGGTACAAAATTAATCATAAAAATATATCTCAATTAATGCAGAATGATTTGAATACATATTATCATTCTATAGTTATTCAACCGGAAAGATGCATAGGCGATATGGCATGTATGAAAGTATGCCCTGTCGGCGCTATAAGGATAAGAAACGGTAAGGCAAGAATAATAGAAAACAAATGTATTGATTGCGGAGAGTGCGTCAAGGTATGTAAAGCAAATGCAATAATTCCATTGACAAACACATTTAAAGATTTTTCGGATTTTAAATATACTGTGGTAATTCCCGCACTGGCATTATATTCTCAGTTTGACAGAGACATAAAACCCAAAGACATATTAAGCTCTTTGGAAAAAATTGGTTTTGATGAATCTTATGATGTTTCCAAGGCTTGCATATCGGTCACAAAAGCAATTTCAAAATATATAAAAGAATATAAAGGAATTAAACCTCTTATAGCAACATTTTGCCCAACCTGTGTAAAAATTATACAGGTTAAATACCCGGAATTATTGGGCAGACTGATTCCTGTAATTCCGCCAATCGAGTTAGCTGCAAAAGATGCCAGAAAGGAAGTTACAAAGAGAATGAACTTAAAGCCCGAAGAGGTAGGTGTGATATACATAACTCCCTGTCCGTCCAAAATGATATTAATTACGCAGAAAACCGATAAATATTATTCCGATATAGACGGAGCAATACCTATTTCCGAAATATATAATACGCTTTTTGGTGCTATGTTTAAAATCAGAAATGACAGAAGTTCACAAACAGAGTATTTTGAGATAAGCGGATTCGGATTGAATTTCGACCGCATAGGCGGACTGGGTTTTATGATGGGAAATGATAATTTTATTTCCGTATCGGGAATTAATAACGTACTTTATATTCTCGACGAAATTGATAAAGGAAAACTTCACAATGTGGAATTTGTAGAAATGCGTTCCTGTCCCGAAGGTTGTCTCGGCGGACCTATGGTTGTTGAAAATGCTTATTTAGCAGGAACAAATTTAAAAAATCTTATTGATTCATTCAGCGAGACAAAAATACCCGTAGGAAAAAAAGACATTTACAGCGATTATCAGATGTACAACGAAAGAATGTTCGATAATGTAACCGGAAACGGAACAGATTTTGACATTAAGAACGCATTGAGCAGGCTTGCGGAGAAAAAAAGAATATACGCAAAACTGCCGAAAATAAACTGCGGCGCCTGCGGCTCACCTGATTGCGAAGCATTTGCGGAAGACTGTGCAGCCGGAGAAAAAAAATTATTTGACTGTATAATTCTGGAAAATAAAAAACTCAAAAAGGAACTTAACAATATTGACACTGAAGATTTTAAAGTGCAATAAATTCTATAAAAGTGAATATAAACGAACTTATAAATACCGGAGATTTGAAAGTGGTAACGAAGGTGTTCAATCCTGAAACGAATATTACAGGAGGATATACAAGCGATTTACTGAGTGATGTTATGGCAAATACAAAAAAGGACAATATATGGATAACTTTGCAAACACATTTAAACATAACGGCAGTTGCCTCATTGAAGGAAATTGCCGCCGTAATCGTGGTAATGGACAGGGAAATAAGCAAAGAAACACTGGATAAAGCGATTGAAGAAAAAATTACGATACTGACAACACCTTTGACATCATTTCAAATAAGCGGAAAGATTTACGATTGCGGAATCAGATGACTGGAAAATTAATAAAAGTTGATGTTCATTTACATACATGTTTATCCCCCTGTGCTGAAATTACCCAATCACCTAAAAGGGTGGTTGAAAAAGCATATGAGAAAGGACTAAATTTAATTTTTATAACAGACCATAACACAATGGCAAATACGGAAGCAGCGATGAGAGCGGCAAAAATGTTCGATGATTTAAGAGTTTACCCGGGTATGGAAATTACCACGAGTGAGGAAATTCATACGCTTGCTTTATTTGAGAATCCGGAAGATGCATACAGTGTGCAGGATGTTATAAATAATAATCTGCCCGATGTATATTACGAAAAGGAAAAAGCCGAGCAGATTCTGGCGAATGAAGATGACGAAGTAGAAGGATTTTATGATAAATCCCTTTTAAGTGCTGTTGATTTAAGTCTGGATGAAATACTTGAACTTATACATTCAAATAACGGACTCGCAATTGCCGCACATATAGACAGACCGAGTTTTTCAATAATTAGTCAGTTTGGATTTATTCCGGATAACTGCAGTTTCGATGCATTAGAGATTTCACCTAATATGAATATTGAAAGCGCAAAAGAATATTATAAGGAATATTTTTCCAGATATAAATTTGTGAAAGGTTCGGATTCACATTCATTAAATATGATAGGAAGCACATATATGGAAATTTGTGGAAAAGACAACTCGTTTGAAGAATTCAGGAGATATTTGTATGGATGATATATCATTGCATATACTTGACATTGCAGAAAATGGTATTAATGCAGGTGCCGAAAATATTTTTATTGAAATAATTGAAAGTACAAAAGATGACTTGCTGAACATTAAAATAAAGGATGACGGAAAAGGTATGACTGAAGAAACAATAAAAAAAATAACAGACCCGTTTGTAACAACAAGGACTACAAGAAAGGTCGGATTGGGAATTCCACTTATAAAACTTGCGGCAGAAATGACAGGTGGCGGACTGGGGATAACTTCAAAGGAAGGTGAAGGAACGGAGGTAAATATTAAGTTTAAATTATCTCATATTGACAGACAACCGCTTGGAAATATGATTGATACTGTTTTAGCAATATTTGCAAATGAATCAAAGATAAATTTAAAGTACTTTCATAAGAAAGACAACCGGGAATTCGAATTTGAAAGTGACGAATTAAAGGAAATATCGAAAAACCTGGGAATATCAAATGGTATCTTGATACCTTTTATGAAGAAATATTTAATTAATAATTATAATAATTTTAAATCTAAAAAAGAATATGACAGCAGAAGCGATTACAAAAACGAAAAAAATAGTCTCGAGGTGGGAAAATAAGCCCGAGAACGTAATTGAAATGATGCATGATGTCCAGAATGAGTTCAATTATTTGCCAAAAGAACTTATAAAAATAATATCTGAAGAGTCAAATGTTCCCGTTGCACAAATTTACAACATTGCCACGTTTTATAAAAAGTTTAGTCTTACACCTAAAGGCAAACACAAAATATGCGTATGTATGGGAACTCCCTGCCACGCATTGGGGGCACCTAAAGTATTAAGTGCTTTGGAACGTGAACTTAAAATCAAATGCGGAGGCACAACAGAAGATATGCAGTTCAGCCTTGATATTTCTGGTTGCGTCGGAACATGCGGACTGGCACCTGTCGTAATTATAGAAGATGATTTATATGGACCGGTAGGTGTTCAAGGAGTACAAAAATTAATTAAAAAATACAAAGACAAATAAAGGAAAAAAAAATGGGAAAATTAAAAATTGAAGATCTGGAAAAAATCAGTGAGGAGTTTAAAAGAACGATGACCGTGAGAGAAGGCGGTGGAAGAGTTAAAGTTACCGTGCATATGGGAACTTGCGGTATCGCGGCAGGTGCGAGGGATATTATGAATGCATTTGTAAAGGAGATTGAAGAAAAAAAAGTACAGGACGTAATCTTAACAACTTCCGGATGTGCAGGATTATGCAGCAGGGAACCAATGGCTACAGTTGAAGTACTCGGTCAGGCTCCTGTTAAATATGTTGACCTCACAGAAGAGAAAGTGAGAAAGATTTTTGAAGACCACGTAATGAAAGGTATGTTCGTAAGTGAATATGCTCTTTCAATTGGAAGTGAAAAAATACAATAATAATTTATAATTAAAGTAACTTATAATGAAATCATACAGATTACAGTTAATGGTATGTGCCGGGACAGGATGTGTTTCCAACCATTCTTTTGAAATCAAGGATGCGCTTGAAAAGCAGATAGCGAAACATAATCTTCAGGCAGAAGCAGAGGTAATTACAACCGGTTGCAACGGTTTTTGCGGTGCAGGACCTATTTTGGTAGTTCAACCTGATGGTATTTTTTATCAACAGTTGAAAGTATCAGATATCCCCTTACTTGTAGAAGAACATTTTTTAAAAGGGCGGCCTGTAAAAAAACTGATGTACACACCTCCGGAAAAAGAAGTACCTATACCAAAAATGTCAAGTATACCTTTTTTCTCTGATCAGACACTGGTAGCGTTACGAAACAGAGGAATGATAGACCCCGAAAAGATAGATGATTATATTGCGCGGGGCGGTTACAGAGCTCTTGCAAAAGTTTTAACCTCGATGACTCCTGATGAAGTTATTCAGGAAATAAAAAAATCCGGACTACGCGGGAGAGGGGGAGGAGGATTTCCTACAGGTATTAAATGGGAGACCTGTAAAAAAATTAGCGGCGATAGCAAATATGTTATCTGTAATGCGGATGAAGGTGACCCGGGTGCATTTATGGACAGAAGCATAATAGAAGGAGACCCTCATTCTGTTATTGAAGGAATGATAATTGGTGCATATGCGATAGAAAATGTCAGAGAAGGATATATTTATGTAAGAATGGAATATCCGCTGGCAATTAAAAGATTTAATATAGCAATTGAGCAGGCAAAGGAATATGGATTGCTCGGCGATAATATTTTTGATTCAAAATTCTCTTTTGACATAAAAGTTAGAAGAGGTGCCGGAGCATTTGTCTGTGGTGAATCCACCGCTTTAATGGCTTCTGTTGAAGGCCGTGCGGGTGAACCGAGAGCGAAATATGTACACACGGTAGAAAAAGGCTTATTTGACTGTCCGACCTGCCTTAATAATGTTGAAACCTGGGTAAATGTTCCGCAAATTATATTGAGAGGTTCAGAATGGTTTTCGAGTATAGGGACAGGAGATGTTACTCACGACCCCTGGGGAGGAAGCAAAGGAACTAAAGTATTTTCGATAGCAGGTAAAGTAAACAATACAGGTCTTGTAGAAGTACCTATGGGTATTACATTAAGAGATATCGTTTATAATATTGGCGGCGGTATCAAAGACGGAAAAAAATTTAAAGCAGTTCAGACGGGTGGTCCTTCAGGCGGTTTCATTCCTGAAAGTCTAATCGACCTTCCGGTTGATTACGAAGAATTGACAAAAGTCGGCTCTATGATGGGTTCAGGTGGTATGGTTATTATGGATGAAGAGAACTGTATGGTTGATATGGCTAAGTACTTTTTGAAATTCACACAGGAAGAATCCTGCGGAAAATGTATTCCCTGTCGGGAAGGTACTAAGAGAATGTACGATATACTGGATAGAATTACTTCCGGAGAAGGTAAAGAAGAAGACCTTGATATACTTGAAGATTTATCTCAAATGGTAGTTGAATCTTCATTATGTGCACTCGGAGGTTCTGCACCCAATCCGGTATTAACTTCATTGAAATATTTCCGGGATGAATATATAGCCCACGTGCGGGATAAGAAGTGTCCGGCGAAAATCTGCCGGCAATTGCTGACATTCACAATAGATGAGAAAATATGTCTTGAAATAGGTCATGGATGCGGCGTTTGCAGTAAGCATTGTCCCGATGGAGCAATTATCGGTGAAAAAAAGAAAGTTCATTATATTGACCCTATGAAATGCGGAAAATGCGGCGTATGCTATGATGTTTGTAATTTTGAAGCTATTAAAATTGAATAATAAAGGAGAATAAAATTATGGTAAACATTACTATTGACGATAAAAAAATTGAAGTATTAGAAAACACCACCATATTAAAGGCTGCTGAATTAGCGGGAATATGGATACCAACGATGTGTTATTCGGAAATACTTGAACCTTACGGGGTTTGCCGTTTGTGCAGTGTCGAAATAATAAGAGGAAAGCGAAGCCGTATTGTAACATCGTGTAACTATCCGGTCAGTGAAGGACTAATCGTACGAACAAATTCGGAAAAAGTTAAATGGATTAGAAATATTATAATGGAACTGATGCTGTCACGCTGGCCCAATGTTCCCGTAGTGAAAGAAATGGCTCAAACTCTTGGTGTGGATAAACCAAGGTTTGTCAGTCTTGAAATAGACGAAGCAGCAGATGCCTGCATTTTATGTGGTAAATGTGTTAATGTTTGCAGAGACGTTGTCCAGGCAAATATTCTTGCATTCGAGGGGACAGGAATTGAAAGAAAAGTTGTATTACCCTTCGGGGAACAATCAGAAAAATGCATTGTCTGCGGCGCCTGTGCTTTCGTGTGTCCGACCGGACATATTAAAATCAAGTCTCTTGAAAAAGAAAGAGGTGCAAAAGTTGATTTCTATTTGGGACCTAAAACAGCCATTAATATTCCAACCTTGCAGGCAGTACCCCGTGTACCGGTAATTGATGTAGAATCCTGTATAAAAATGAAAACTGACGGTTGTGGAGTATGCCAGACCGTTTGTGAACCGGGTGCAATAGATTATACTCAGAAAGACGAAGAGGTTGAAATCGAAGTCGGACAAATACTTGTTGCAACCGGATTTCAGTTAATTGACGTTGCTCAGATGCCCCAGTATGGATATGGCAGACTTGATAATGTATATACATCACTTGAGTTTGAACATATGCTGAATTCCACCGGACCAACCGCCGGTACAATTCAATGCAAAGACGGTTCCGAGCCGCGTGCAGTTGCAATAGTTCACTGCATAGGTTCGCGTGATGAGAATTTCCATAAATACTGCTCGAGAGTATGCTGTATGTATGCACTGAAATTTGCACACCTTGTAAAAGACAGAACAACCGCTGAAGTTTATCAATTCTACATTGATATGCGTGCTTTCGGTAAAGGTTACGAAGAGTTTTACAATCGTCTTCTGGACGAAGGTGTAAATATGATACGCGGAAAGGTTGCTGAAATCCGCGAAGTACCGGCAAGAAACGGTTCCAAGCCATATCTTTCAGTAAACTGCGAAGACACGCTGATAGGAAAATTCAGAGAAATTGCGGTAGATATGGTAATCTTATGTCCCGCATTTGAACCTCAGGCAGACGCCGATTCTCTTAAGAAAATATTATCAATCAACCAGAGCCCGGATAAATTTTTCCTTGAAAGACATCCGAAACTTGACCCGGTATCAACAATGACAGACGGTATATTCATTGCGGGATGCACACAGGGACCGAAAGATATTCCCGATTCGGTTGCACAGGCTTCGGCAGCAGCGGCGAGAATATTATCATTAATATCAGTTGGAGAAGTTGCCGTTGACCCGATTAAAGCAGAAATTGCAAGTGAATACTGCAGCGGCTGCAAAATTTGCAATAATCTCTGTCCGTACAGTGCCATATCATTTAATGAGGATAAAAAAGTTTCCGAAATTAATGCGATGCTTTGCAAAGGCTGTGGAACCTGCGTATCGGCCTGTCCGTCATCGGCAATTACAGGAAAAGGATTTACTGACAGGCAAATCCTTGCAGAACTTGAAGGATTATTATCAGTATAGAAAAAGAATTATAAATTTTAAAATATTATTATGTCAGAAGATAAAAAAACAAACGGCTGGGACCCCAAAATAGCGGCGTTCCTTTGTAACTGGTGCACATATACCGGTGCTGATTTAGCCGGTGTTTCGAGACTGAAATCATCTCCCTGCGTCAGAATAATCAGAGTAATGTGTTCAGGCAGGGTTGACCCGACATTTGTACTTGAGGCATTCAAGAAGGGTGCCGACGGTGTATTCATCGGAGGATGTCATATCGGCGACTGCCACTATTCGGAAGGAAATTATAAAACCTTACGACGGGTTGAATTTATGAAAATATTTCTCGAGCAGTTTGGCATTGACCCGAAAAGGCTCCGTCTCGAATGGATATCTGCATCGGAAGGAGACAAGTATGCCGCTACCACACTTGATTTTGAAAAACAAATAAGGGAACTCGGTCCTTTAAAACTCAGTGAAAATTAAAAATTTTATAATATTAAAGAATATACAATGAAACCAAAATTAGCATTATACTGGGCATCATCCTGCGGCGGCTGTGAAATTGCCGTGGTTGATATCGAACTGAAAATACTTGAAGTTGCAGACTTCTTTGATATTGTACTCTGGCCCTGCATAATGGACTTTAAATACAAAGATATCGAAGTGATGGAAGACGGCGAGATTACACTATGCCTCTTCAACGGAGCAATACGGACATCGGAAAATGAATATCTTGCGAAACTGCTTAGGGCTAAATCAAAACTTATGGTCGCTTTCGGTTCCTGTGCTCAGGAGGGCTGCATACCGGGACTGGCAAATTTTTATGACAAGAAATCAATTTTTGAATTTGTTTATAAAGACAGCCAGTCTGTTGATGAACAGTCGAAAGGAATATACCCCGTAGAAAAGACGCAAATGCCCGAAGGTGAAATTGAAATGCCCGAATTCTGGAACACTGTAAAAACCCTTGACCAGGTAGTTGACGTTGATTATTACGTACCCGGATGTCCGCCGCAGTCATTTCAGATAGCAGCGGTGATTGATGCAGTAGTAGATATATTAAAAAACGGAAAGCCGCTGCCTCCTAAGGGAACTGTGCTTGGAGCAGGCGAACAAACCGTCTGTGAAGAATGTCCGAGAGAACGTACGGAGAAAAAAATTAAGAGATTTTACCGTCCTCAGGAAATAATTCCTGACCCGAATATTTGTCTGCTTGACCAGGGAATCGTATGTCTTGGACCCGCAACGCGCAGCGGCTGTGATGCTTTATGCGTAAGAGCCGGCAGTCCCTGCAGAGGATGTTACGGATCGCCTCCTAATGTAATTGACCAGGGTGCAAAAATGGTATCGGCATTGAGTTCGGTTATTGATTCGACCGACCCTGAGGAAGTGCGGAGAATTATTGCCACGATACCCGACCCGCTCGGTACGTTCTACAGATTCTCGCTGGCGAGTTCAATAATTAGAAGAGTGCAGATTAAAAAGAACGGCGAGCAGTAAAATATATTTATTCGGAAAATTAAAAATTAATCTTATATATTATGAAACACATAAAAATTGACCCAATAACCAGACTTGAAGGACACGGGAAAATAGACATCTTTCTGAATGACGAAGGAGATGTCGCAAACTGTTATTTCCAGATACCGGAATTGCGAGGATTCGAGCAGTTTGTAGTCGGAAGGCCTATCGAGGAAATGGCGAGAATCACAACGAGGATATGCGGGGTATGTCCCGAGGCACACCACATGGCAGCAGCGAAGGCGGCGGATGACGTGTATAAGGTAAAAATTCCGTCAGCAGCAAGAAAACTGAGAGAACTTATGTACAATACATTTTTCTCCGCTGACCATACAGTTCACTTTTATGCTCTTGGTGCCCCTGATTTTATACTCGGACCTGATGCCCCTCCCGGAGACAGGAATATTATCGGTGTTGTTAAGAAAGTCGGACTTGAAATAGGCGGACAGGTAATCGGGCATCGTGCCAGATGCCAGGAAATCATCCAGATGCTCGGCGGCAAGAAAATCCATCAGGTAACATCAATTCCCGGCGGCGTATCAAGAGGAATGAATGAAGAGGAAAGGAAAAAAGTTGAAGAGCACGCAAAGCACATGGTCGAATTCGGACAGTTGACGTTTAAAATATTTGAAGATGTGGTTCTGAAAAATTCTGCTTATGTTGATATGATATTATCCGATGCATATACACAGCCGACGTATTATATGGGACTGGTTGATGAAAATAACAAAGTTCATTTTTATGACGGGTTGGTCAGAGTAGTTGACCCGGACGGGAATGAATTCTGTAAATATGAAGCCCACGACTATCTTAACCACATATCGGAACACATAGAGAGCTGGAATTATCTTAAATATCCTTATCTGAAGAAAATCGGCTGGAAAGGATTTACAGGCGGAAAGGATAGCGGTGTTTACATAGCGACTCCGCTTTCAAGACTGAATGCCTCCGACGGTATGGCAACTCCTCTTGCACAGGCGGAATACGAGAAATTCTATAAAACCCTCACGGGCGACAGTTCAGGCAAGAAACCTGTTCATCATACTCTTGCTACGCACTGGGCGAGAATAATAGAACTCCAGTATGCAGTGGAAAAAGTAATGGAACTTGTAAAAGACCCGGAAATAACATCACCGGAATTCAGAGTATTGCCGACGGAAGTTCCGAATGAAGGTATTGCTATAGTAGAAGCACCGAGAGGAACACTTACTCATCATTATATTACAGATGAAAAAGGGATTGTAACAAAAGCGAATTTAATCGTAGGCACGACCAACAACCACGCTGCAATATCAATGTCAATAAAACGAGCCGCACAGGGATTAATCAAGAAAGGCGTTGAAGTAACAGAAGGAACTTTGAACAAAATCGAAATGGCATTCAGGGCATACGACCCGTGTTTCGGATGTGCCACGCACACACTTCCCGGACAAATGCCTTTAACCGTAAATATAAGAAACAGCAGCGGTGAAATAATAGACAAGATATCCAGATAGATTTTCTTTTTCATTGCTTTATTGTTTTCATAACAGAAAGGTGCTGCAGTAATGCGGTACCTTTTATATTTCAGAACGCCAAACCTTTTATAAATGGAAAATATTTTCATTTGATTAGGACCATCCTTCTCACCTGAACGAAATTACCGGATTCAAGTCGGTAGAAATATATCCCACTCGAAAGTTCACTGCCGTCGAATGAAACAATATAACTTCCCGCCTGCTTGAATTCATTAACGATGTTCTTGACTTCTCTTCCCAAAACGTCATACACTTTCAAAGTTACAAGACCCTCTTTCGGTAAATCAAACTTGATATTTGTAACGGGATTAAACGGATTCGGATAGTTCTGGAACAGATTGTATTCTTTAGGCAAGCCGTTTTCTGAAATTAATTTATCTCCGTTTCCCGGGTCAATAGACGAACCTTCAGGTTTCAATCCGATTGCAGTAGCAAAGTCCGATGGGACGGAATAATCATTATGTTTATCAATTGCTACCACGTAATATCGCAATGGAAACGGTTCATATTCTTCACCACCCGGTAAAATACTCGGTACACCGATAATTTGGGTATCAGTATATTCAGCAGGCGAACTTGCATCAATCTCAAGAGCCGCTCTGACATAATAAGGTCCGGGCAGTTGGTTCATATTATCTGCAAGTGCCCTGTAAACAATATACATCTTTTTTCCGTTATCTCTTTGCATATCCGGTTCCATATTGTGATTCCATGAAATCTTAGGATGGAAAATCCCGTCATCTTCAGGGTCAACATATGTATTCTTAATTCCCATCGGTCGAGAGGGTGGAGTTAATTCTAAAATTAAATCTTCAGGCATTCCATCACTTACTTTATATATATCGAGTGTAGCCTGGTTTGTATTTTGATTTACTGATTTATACCAGATATAGATTCCTGTTTGTTCGTGATCCCAGTTCGTTGTAGATGGACTTGACCACGGAGAAAATATTTCATTGTATCCCACTTCCCAGGCATCATATCTGTCTCCTAAATATTCCCAGGAGGTCCATTTTTCTTCAGAATTTGTAAATATCCTGTCAGTCGCCTCGTTTAAAGGTGAGGTTGGTTCTATAGATGTATGTTTTTTTCCAATACTAAAAATACTCGGATGCGGTGAAAACCAACCTGCGGTTATTCCATCGGAATATTCAAGAGTACCTGAATTAGGCCAAACATTAACGTTATCATTATGAGTATAATCAACTGTATTTCTATAAATATAAGGAACGGTAGAGGTATTTGACCAATCAGGATATTGAGGCTGACCTTCCTGCCAGTTCCATAAACCATCCGCACACTCAAGGTCAATTTTATTGTAATATGAATAGTCTAAATCTCTCGGAACATGATAAATATAAAGACCTTTTCCATAACTTTGATTTATATTACGCATCGGGTCTCTTTTAGCAGTATCACCTACCATCATTACATCCCATTGTGACAACTTCCTTCTGCTTGTAATTAAAAAATATTCGTCAAATCCACTTACAGTTCGGATTGGTAACTTGTATATAATCGGATTTGAATTATCCCTTCCGGAAAAATCATTTAATATATATGTGTGATTATCAGATTCATAATCAATAATTTCCGGTTCAACATACCCAAATTTTATTTTTTCCCACGGTGAAAAAAAGAAATCCCTGCTTGTTGCATAGTTCATCTTCGCATGTGTAATATGATCTGAACTTCCTAATAAAAAGTGCCCGTGTTCGTGTGCCATTAAATGCATAAACGGACTTTTGTCCATAAAATAATATGACCTGTCATGTCCTTGGCATGTTAAACCGGAACCTAAATAGGAGAAGTCGTATCTGATTTTTTTATTTGTTCCCGGAATTGGATATTCATATGTTGGGTTTCCATATGCCAAACATCCGTAACCCTCATATTGTTCGAATACATAATCATTACCTATTTTTGGATTAGTCCTGTGAACTTTATATATCATATCAATATAAGAATTGCCATTTCCAAATTCCCACAATCCGTTGTTTTTTCTCCACTTGTCATAATATGTCCAATCGAATCCCGGGGTTGCCGATACTTTTTGCCAGATATGATTATTTATAACCGTTTCCCTGTCTCCGAGATTTGGATAATATTGCAAATAATGTGCTGCTGTAAATTCTAATTTAATACTTAATGCTTGCCCGGTTACGTGCATTTTTCCGTGAGATACTTCATGCCACCAGTCACTTACATAATAATTATTGTATCGGTCGTAAAAATTGCCGGTACTAACTTTAGAATAAGTTATCATAGAATTAAGAAAACCGGGATCCTGATTAGGGTGCCAGTCAATCAAAGGACTGTCATCTCCTTCATTTTTGAATTGAACGAAAAGTATCAATATTGGGAAATATAATTCATTCGGCTCAGGTACTATAATTCCGTTGCTCATATCTGACCTAACGGGTTTAAAATCTCCATTGATAACAACAGAGGGGCTTACAGGACCGCCTCCTAACATTCCGCATTCTGTACCATAATATTGGGCGTGAATGTTGTAAACTTGCAGTAATAAAAATATTACTGTTATTAATGTTACTTTTTTCATTGTTTTAAATTTTTTAATTCGAAAAATTGTTTATGTAAATCGAAAAGGGCGTAACTCACCTCTTTTACTGGAGGAAAACCTTGCCGGGTTTTAAGTTACTGCCCTTTATATTTAATATTTTATTACGGGGCTCTAATCAATATTTTTCAAAAGTTATTTCAATACTACAATTTTTTTTGAGATTTTTAAATAATCAGATTCCATTACATAAAAATAAATTCCCGATGTAAAATTATCTGCTGATATTATTTTGCGATGCCATCCGGGTTTTAGATTTTCTGATAATTCTACTTTTAATAATTTCCCGCTTATATCATAAATTTTTAAGTTGTAAAATCCAAAACGGATAATATAAAATTCAATTACTGTCGAAGAATTGAACGGGTTCGGATAGTTTTGATTCAATATAAAATCATCTGCAATCAATTCATTTTGATTTTTTATACTCATTATAGGGTCTCCGCCTGTAGTGGTATGTAGTATTTTTCCTCCGCCCCCTACATGCCACCCGACAAGTGTATCGTAAAAACATATTCTTGAAATATATCCCTGATAATTATTTGTATTATCTTCCATCCAGGTATAACCTCCGTTTGTTGTTTTAAACAGTATTCCCCATTCTCCGCCAACCCAGCCCGTATATCTGCTTGCAAAATGTATGCAGTAAAAATACTTTTGTGCAGGAATGTAAATATATCCTATACTATCCCAGTTACTCCCATAATCTGATGAAAAAAATATTCTTCTATCTGCACCGGCAACCCAGCAATATTGATTGTTATACACTGCTATATCACGGAAGCTAGACATAATTCCTTGTAGAGGTATATTTACC
Source organism: Ignavibacteria bacterium (assembly GCA_016929695.1). GTDB lineage: Bacteria > Bacteroidota > Ignavibacteria > Tepidaquicellales > Tepidaquicellaceae > Tepidaquicella. The sequence goes on along the minus strand of JAFGII010000057.1, from coordinate 736 downwards.
TGAAACCAGTTTGTTCCTCCGTTTGTAGATTTTATTAGCACCCCCGTTTCCCCCGCAATCAGTCCGGTATTTGAATTAAAGAAATGAACATCGTTCTTAAATGCTGCTATAGGATAGGTTATTATTGTATCAAAAGACTGACATCCGTTATACGTTCTCAATACCTTCCACCCTGAACCGGCTATCCAGCCTGTATCCTTGTTAATGAAATAGCAACTGAAATATCTGCTTCCCTGACCTATTACTCCGTCACTTATAATTTCCCAGTTACTTCCTCCGTTTGTGGTTTTCAGAATTGCTTCCCAGGTGCCGACACAATACAATAAATTTGAATCAACAGCGAAAATATGACGAAAATCTTTATCTGTAATTGGAGAATACTGTTGTATCCAGTTAGTCCCTCCATCTGTCGTTTTCTTTATTATCCCTTCGCCGCATACCCAGCCGGTATATCTGTTGATAAAATGTACATCGTGTAAAGAATATAAAAGTGTGTTTGGCTCCTGAATTATCCACTGGCATATACAATCATTTTCCCATACGGGATTAAATATTAAAATTTTAATTAACAAAAACAGAAAAATATTTTTTTTCATTTCCACTTATTTATTTCATTAATATTTTTTTTGTAAATTGGAAATAGAGATTTATTGATGTAATAAAAATAACTACAACTTTTCTGTGAAATGTTCAAAACATTTATTGAAGTGCAAAAAATTAATTTGCAATTATTGAT
>JAFGII010000056.1 GCA_016929695.1 Ignavibacteria bacterium | reverse complement strand
TTTTATTTCTTTTTTTACTCATCCGATGAACTTGTTCATCGGATGAGTATAAATTCCTTAATCTTTTTAAATCTGCGCCTATCTGCGCTATCTGTGTAAATCAGCGTGACAAATTCGTAATGTTTGCCTCGTTACTTTTCACTTGTCACTTTTTTCTTGCCGGTTTACACAGAATTTGAGGACTAATGAAATAAGCTGGCATAGCCGGAACCAAAAAGTTTTTATCCCTTAATAAAATCTGCGCCTATCTGTGTAATCTGCGTAAATCTGCGTGCCAAATTCATAATGTTTGCCTTGTCACTTGTAACTTGATAATTGTCATTTTTTTCTTGCCATTCTGCGCACATTTTAGAAACTAATGAATTAATTCTTTATTCTTAATTTTTAATTGATTTGTGTTCTTACGTTTTTTTCCATGTCCTTAGTGTTAAAACCTGCATCCTGTTATTATTTATTCTTTCCTCTTTGTTTTTTACTTTGGTTTGTAACAGTAATTATTTTCATCGAACATTGAACATTTTGAATTAGTTGATTTAAAATGATATTTCCATAAATCAGATATTTTATTAAATTATTGAAAATATAAAATTGAAATCCCTTATTATTAAATCTTTAGTGCTTCTTAGTTTAATTGTCTTAATAATCATATCTGTCCTTAATAAATCAGAAACGGATGATTCGGAGAAAATTAAAATTGAAAAGCAAAAAGAGAAAAAAATCAAACAGGAAAAAGAAGAGAATAAGCGGGAAATTCTACTGAATGAACTCAGCACATTGAAAAGCGGGAATGGAAATACGGAAAGCATTGATACAATTGAAAATGTAAAGGACTATCTTTTGATGGCGGAATTTTATCAGTTCGAAACCGAAAAAACCGGTAATGAAGCAAGCAGTGAAGGTTTTGATTTTTTATTGGTTGATAGTTCTCGTGGAATATTTGATGTCGTAGATACAAGCATTTACGGAAATGGCGAAATAGTAAAATATTGCAGAAAAAGTAAATTAGATGGATCAATAAATGAGGGAGTAATTCTGAGAAAATCAGTTAAATTAAATGAAAATTTTGGAGGTAAAAGTTTTTATAACGGTAAATACAAATTCGATTATTATTTTTTACCGAGAATTAGAATAGATAAGATATTTGCTTCGAATCCCAATAATCACGATTATCCGGTCTGCCTGATAACAGTAACTAACTCTGCCGGAGATACGGTCATTTTTCAAAATTTACCCGTGAACGCTTTTTATGGTGAAGAAACTTTTAGTTATGACGGATTTTATATGACTGAATTCAGGTTTGGTGGATTTTTATCGGAACTGAAAATATTGGAAAATAAAATCTCGTCGAAAAAAAATAAAGATGTTTTATTTAATGTTGAAATATATTATTACGGATACTGCGATATGTGGATTGACTTCATCCGAATTGAAAATGCGGTTGCTCATCAGTTTCTGACAAAACAGGATGCATCGCTGATTAAAGAATATGAAAAATATTCTGGACGGGATATTTTTAAACAATTATATGAATGTAATTAATTTTATTCCTGTTAGATTATATTATCGTTCATTCTCGTTTGTTACTGATAATATGGCTTCATTCGGATTGTGATTTATAAATTTTTTTATAAGGAAAATTTTAAAGGAGATAAAATGTTGAAAAAAATTATCATATTTGCAATTGCATCATTAGTTTTGGTTTCGCTCATTTGTCAGACTGACGTTCAAAGTCAGCCCTTACAAAGAATGAAAAAAGGTTTTTATATTGGAGCCAACGGCGGTTATTTATATCCGGAGTATTTCTTTATGTATAAAGAGTTAGGTTATAATACGACTGTGGATTTCGGATTTCAGGGTGATAGTCAGGCACCTTATGTTTATGACCAAAACAGGATTTACGGCGGATTTTTTGAGCCCGCTTCATTTTACATTTCTAGTGTAACTAATATGTTAACAAAATGGAATGAAATAATGAATTCGCCTAATTCTGTTTTCCTGCGCTCATCAAAAATTGACAGACCTTGCTTCGGTCAGAGAAGCACATATCAGGTCGAAGATAATGCCATAATGATTAAACAGAAACCGGGATACGGTTATGTAATTAGCGAAACAGGGCAAAATGCAACCGATTCAAACGTAAGAGTCAAATGCTGTATTGCCGGAAGAGATGGCAAAAATAAATATATTGCAAAACAACTTTATGAAAATAACGAACAAACCAATGTGATAACACGCCGGGATTATGGGAATGCTTATTATTCGGACAGAAAGAGAATTGGCGATGATTTTTACTGGTATGTTAAACCGCGAATGAGGATTGATTCCGCATTTGCTAATAATCCCGGTAACAGAAATATTAAAGTTGTAAGAATCGAAATATTAAATTACGATAATGTTATTGTTAAAACCGTTGACATATACGTTGACAATTTCTTAGATGATAAAAATCATTACGGAGGAAATTATTTGGAAATGTATAATTTCTCCGGTCAGTCGCGTAATCCGCTTTCTGTTTCCGGTAACAGCATTGCTACAGATAAAATTGATACATCGGCATACTACACACCCCGTGAGTTAAGTAAAGTTGATTACAGGATATTCTGGTACGGCGAAGTAAATGTCTGGGTTGATTATGTACGTCTCGACGACGAGTGGGCGCATTTCCTGTTTACCGATGATGAATATACGGAACAAACAAATAATGCAAACCGGTATAAGTTTCATTCAAAAATTCGAAGCGAAGTTGAAAATTTAAGCAATCTTCCCGGTTTCGGATATTTCTATTTCGATGAATTCTATTATAACAATATACCCTGCATTAAGGAAGTTATAAGACTGATTAAATTATATAACCCGAATACCGGAATCATTGCCCTTAGCCCGCCTGCAGGTTATGAAAAAACAGGGCAGGGTGCAGGAATAAAAAATGAAATGACGCTGTCTGCCTTATTTGATACATTGAAAAATGCGGGTTTATTTACTGATTTTGTCGCAACGGACGTTTATAATATATTTGATAATTCACCCATACCTCCGAATTTGAATAAGCCAAAGCCGGCTGAATTTCCCGGTACTGTTATGTATAAAAAAACTTCTGACGCGGGTGAGTATAACAATAATGTTAATACGGTGATTTTTAGTGAATCAATGAGAAATTTATATAAGTTGTGTGCAAATGTTATTAAGTTTAATCCCGATACTAAATTCGTTGCAACCATACAGGCTCATACGGTGGAATCAAACTTTATTTTTGTACCCTGCGGCAGCATTCCCGATTATGAACGCAAAAGAGAACCGACTAATGAAGAAATTGCACTGCAGGCATATTTTGCTATGGCTTACGGTGCAAGTCAAATACATTATTTCACGCATTTTTCTTTGAGATTAACTCACCCGGAATGTAATAAATATTTCTATGACTGGGGATTAACTACTTTTGAAACTGCAGGTCTTCAGCAAAGGCGGGTTACAAATTATTATGGACAAAAAAAATGGGAATACATACAAAAACTTAACGGCAATCTTATGAAAATCGGAAATTATATGTATCTGCAAAATGATTTAAAATACGATAATACTATTACAATTGAAAAATCTGAGTCGTATAACTATTTTTTAGGACTGAAATCCTATTACAGATACTCCTCGCCTCCTTATGAATATTCATCGGCAAATGAAGACCCTGCAAACAGGAGATACTGGGAAATCGGATTCTTTAATAATCCTTCAGAATCCGAATCAAAATATTTTCTTCTTGTTAATAAAAGATGCACTCCTGAAATTTACCGCGGAGACGGGGATTTCAGAACGGTCAGAATTTATATTAATTCTTCCGCTCTTCAGGGATTTAATAAATGGTATATTATGAATCCGGTTACAAACGAAAAAATAGTATTCGATAAAAATAGTATTGCTGACGGTGTTAATATTCCCGGCGAATTTCTTCCGGGCGAAGGAAAAATTTTTAAACTTGCACCCGTAACGGAATAATGAAATTCGCTGATGTATGATAAAGATATTCCTTCCTGTTGCTTAGCGTCCATCGCGCCTTTGCGGTTAATATTTATCCGTGTCTTTCGTGGGCTCTTATCCTTTGCTTCTTTGCGGTTAATATTTATCCGTGTCTTCCGAGTCCTTCGTGGGCATTTTTTCTTTTCATCCGTTGCGGTTAATATTTATCCGTGTTTTCCGTGTCTTTCGTGGGCATTTTTTCTTTTC
>JAFGII010000055.1 GCA_016929695.1 Ignavibacteria bacterium | reverse complement strand
TCGCAACTTCCCGCTTCACCTAATTAGAATTAAATCCGTTATTTGTTTGTACGGATTTAGTTTAAGCTTTGCTTGGCACTCATTTTAGCAGTATCATTCGCCTGGTTTCACTAAAATTCACGGTTTCAAGTCTATAAAAATATATTCCCGAAGATAATTTATACCCATTAAATGTTACTTCATATGTCCCGGGATTTAAGTTTTCATTAACAAGCGTTTCAATTTCTTTCCCGAGAATGTTATAAACCTTCATAACTACTAAACCATTAACCGTCTTTATTTTTCCATTTTCCGGATTTGGAATATCAAACTTAATTTTTGTAGCCGGATTGAAAGGATTCGGATAATTATTAAATAATCTGTAATCATCGGGAATTTGTTGATTAATTTTTATAATAGAAGAAAATTCACTTTCAGGTCTTCTGAAAATACCGGATGATGTTCCGGCAAAAATATAATTGTTAAACGGTATCACCATGAGACAGGTAAGTTGTGTCAATCCCTCGTTTGCAGGAATCCAGGTATTGCCTGAAGTTGGTAAATAGTAAATTCCCCCGCTATTATATACAGCCGCAAATATTTTTTCGGTTTTGCAAAAAATTCCTCTCACAGCTTTGCCGCCCGGTAATCCTGAATTCAAATGAATCCAGTTTAATCCATCGTTTGTAGTTTTAAAAACTCCTTGTGCAGAAGAACCTGCATATACAGCATTATTAAAATTTGTCATAGAGTAAATATAGCTGGAAGTTCCACTCGTAATATTATTCCAGTTTGCTCCGGAGTTTGTTGTAATAAAAACTCCGTATGCTGATGCTGAAATTATTTTGTTATTATAGGCTGTCAGTGCAAATATAGTATATCCGACTGATGGAACACTGATTAGTTCCCAGTTGTTTCCGTTGTTCGTAGTCATAAAAACACCGGTGTTTGTCCCTGCATAAACATTGCCTGTGTTTGAACATAATGTATGAATTTCAAAACTGGTCAATCCATTATTAATAGGAGTCCAGTTAATACCATTATCGTTGGAACGATAAACACCACCGGTTTCGGAACCGGAATATATATCATTTCCATTAAGCGTCATAGATATTATTTTTAGGTCGGTCATACCACTTGCAGAGTATGTCCAGTCCGTACCATTAGATGTATAATAAGCACCGCTTCCATAAGTCCCAGCTACAAGTACGTTATTTGTTACTACAAAAGATGAAACCCATCCGGTATAATTTCCACAAATTAGCCATTGTGAACTTGCGGTTTGAATAAAAAAGAATAAGAAAGCCGGAAAAATAAATAGTTTTTTTAAGTTTTTCATAAATTATAATTTATTTTAGTGATAACTATGCTTAAATTAAATTGAAATCAAAATTAATTGTTAATTAATCAATATCATTCGTTTTGAACTTATAAAGTTATCATATACTAATTTGCAGAAATATACTCCGCTCGGTAAATTACTCCCGTCGAATATTATTTCATAAGTACCTGGTGCGAGTTTTTCATTTACAAGTGCTGTTACTTCTTTCCCGAGTATATCAAATACAATTAACTTTATAAACTTGGAACTTGAAACTTGGAACTGTATTGTCGTTGTCGGATTAAAGGGATTTGGATAATTCTGATATAATTCAAATTTATCGGGTACTGTTTCCGATATCTGGTTAATAAATACAGGTGCATTTTTAATTGATATTGATGCAAATTTGAAACTATACATTGAGACGGATTCAGCATGTCCGTAATCAAAAACCGGGAATTTATATCCGTTTTTGTACCACTGGTAATTTGTTATTATAGTATGATTTGTACTGACGACATTACCTCCTACTTTTATCGTATCGAACGATTCATCTGTGGATTTAACTCTCATCACATTATTAAATGTAACACCGGGTAGAATTATTGTCCCGTATCCGTCAACGGTTAATGTTTTAAAACCTGTAGTATGTGTTGTTGCCTGACCTGAATTACTATAAGCTTTATATGTGCTGTTATATTGTGAACAGTAAGACATTGGATAATGAAATCTGCAATATGGGATAGTAAACCACTTAGTAAAATTGGTAACTGCAAATCCAATCATATTCCAGTCAGAAGAGGTATTTTGGTAATAATGATAATCCGGATTCGTATTATTATTTATTGAAGCGATATTTGCGTTTGGAAATTGATTTCCGTAAGGTGTTGATAAAGGCTGCAAATATACTTCTTCCCAGGGAGTGCCGGAAAGAATTGTTATGTTGGAAAAGTTCCACGTTTTGTTTTCACCCGCCTCTCCGGGTGTTAATCCTGTCGTATCTGCTTCTGATGTTTTTAATGTGTCGCCGATGACAGGAATATAAGATGATGTTATGGTAAATTGCGGAAATACAGTTTTATTAATTATTACCGTAAATAAAATTAAAAAATAAATTTTGTATTTCATATTTTTTATTTTAAAATTGTCATTTTTTTTGTTTCGGAAAATTTATTTGTTTCCAGTCTGTAATAATATACGCCGCTTGTCAGATTTTCCGCATCAAATCTCACTTGATACACTCCCGTCTGCAATTCTTCATTCACTAAAGTTGCCACCTCTTTCCCCAGCAAATCATACACAATTATCTTTACAGCACCTGCATTTAACATTTGCCATTTAACATTTGTCATTGAGTTGAAGGGGTTCGGATAATTCTGGCAAAGTTCATATTCCGCCGGTAATTCAACTGAAATTTTCTGAACGGGAAGAGGAACATTTGATACACCGGCAGATGCATCTCCGTTACCAATTCCTCCTGTGTATTGCGCCTTTAATAAAAATGGAATTGTCAGTATTAATCCTGCAGTTATTATTATTTTCTTCATTTTTAATTTTCCTGGTTTAAAAATTCTTTTTAATATTATTATTCTTAAAACGTGTTATGGTGCCGTTCGTCCGCCGCGTCCGCCGTCTGAATCATAACGGTTTGCGTCTGTCCCCGCTGCTCCGCTGCGCTCGGAAACCCGAAGATACCAAGAGTAATAATACCAGTATCCGCCTCTGAATCCTGCACCATAAGAAGATGCTCCGGGCCAACCTGTTACATCGGCATTACCGTATACATTTAAAATCCCGTTGCCGTGTTTACCTGTAAATTCCCTTCCTGCAGGATTCCCGACTGTAACAAAATGCTCCAGCAGGTTACCGCTCATTTCCATTACACCGTAATATGTTGCGCCTGCTGTTATCCTGCCTGTGTTGTTGTTGTTGCCTGAAAATATACCTGCTCGTAAGGGTCCGTTAATTGCTCCATTGTAAGGTGTAGTTAAATTATAGGCTGCATTTCCCGAAACGGTGCTGTAATTTGATGCAATTGTTTCGTTGTTTGCTCCGCTGTTTGAAAGCGCATACGGACTGTTCGCCACATTTGTATTACCCCATGCATATTCGTTCGGGACAGGCGGCAATGTTCCTCTGCATGCTTTCTCGTATTCTAATTCTGTAAGCGGACGTAAACCGCTCCAGTCAAAATAAGCAATTTTATCAGCCCAGTTTAAATTATTGCACGCTACATAAGGATTTGCAGTACTGTAAACTCCATTCAAAACGGAAATTGCATACCTGAATGATGTACTGCTAAAATATCTGTATGATGCCTGTTCTGACGTAATACTATTTAAAAAATCTGCATATCCTTGCTGGCTAATTTCATATTTCATACAGTAGAATGTTTTGAAGCCCTTAGGGAAGGAAGCCGGTATAGGTCCGAGTCTGTCACCGCCGTAAGTGGAGTAATTGTAATAAAGATTATCTGCCGCAGTTCCTACGATAATTTCTCCTTCGCTGGTAACCTGATACGGATTTGAAGTTGAAGGATATTTATAAAAAGCGCTTGTCTCTGTTCCGCCGCTCCCAAGATAAAAACTTCCTGGTGGAATATATACGTGCTCTATTGCGTATATGCGAATATTTACTGTAGCATTATCACTTAATCCGTTTGCGCCGTAATTCCATCTGAGTTGTACATTTGTTTTCGAAAATGTACCTGTGCCCGCAGCATCTCTGTACATAAACACACCCATACCCGGATTTGTAGTAGCATTAAAAGGCACTGAAGGGTCAAGCAATCCAACCGATATTGTGCTTCCCGGGGGATTGTTGTGTCCTGCATCGTTCAGCCACGCATGCTGCCACTGTCCGGAATTAACTCTGAATTTAATAAATACCCATGCAGCATCCCAATTGCCGGGATCGGAAGAAACTCGCCAGGAGTTATCCCATTGAATATCAAATTTTATGAAGGTGTAATGATTCTGAATATTCTGTCCGGTTAGACTGATGTTGGAAACTGAGATGTTGTTAGCAATTGATGAATTAATTGTTGACAGAAGCAGGCAGGAAATAAAAACTATGATTGTTTTAGTTTTCACTTCTTTATTGAATTAATATTTCAACTATTATATTTCTTTATTAAAATGTTTTTAAATGTTATTTTTTAAATAATATATGTTAAAATTTATTTCTGTATATGTTTATAATGATGATTAAAATACGGAAATAATAATAATTTGTTACAATATTTTTTCTGTAAAATTGTTTAAATGTTCTGTATTATCTGTGGTTTTCTCTTTTTCAATAAACCTTTCCCCTTTTCCACTAATCAACTTCACCCAATCATCCAACCACCCAATCATCCAATCATCCAGTCACCCAATCATCCAATCACCCAATCATCCAATCACCCAATCATCCAATCATCCAATCATCCAATCATCCAATCATCATTTCATCAATAATGATTTAATCACTTTAGAATATTTTTCTGTTGTCAGTTTTATGAAATACACTCCCGAACTCAGATTACGTGCATCCCAGTTTATCCTGTATTCACCTCGTGCATTACCTGAATTAAACAATTCCGCAACTTTTCTCCCGCTTATATCATATACGGACAGATTTGCAAATCCTCTTTCCGGAATTGAAAATTTTATAACTGTCTCGGAATTAAACGGATTTGGATAATTTTCGTTAAGTTTATATTCCGAAACAATCTCCTCCGTCTTTATAATATTTGTAACAGGCGGCAAGATAATACTGTATGCACTCCTGCCGTGCGTCCAGGCTATTAATTTTAATGTCGGAAGATGAAGAGTCAAATCGTGAACGGGAATGTATGACGGCAGTCCGCCTCCCAATATCTGCCAGTTAGTTCCGTCGTTGTAGGAAACCATTACTCCCAAATCAGTTGCGATATAGAGATTGGAAAATTTTCTCGGGTCAATTATTATATCATTTACAGGTGCATCGGGCAGGTTTCCGCCCTTGTTAATCCAGTTTGCTCCGTAATTTGTTGTCTTGTATATATGCGCCCCCATCGTGTCAATTTTATATCCGGACAAACTTACATAACAAATGTTCGCGGAATCGGGATGAATTGTTACCCTTGTTACCCACCTGTTCGGCAGACCGGAATTTATCTTCGTCCAGTTTCCGCCTCCGTTTGTTGTTACCCAGACGTTAGCATCATCCGTACCCGCATAAATCACATTCGGATTTGATTTCGAAACGTCAACGGTTGTAACTGTTCCGAGATTTACAATATGCCCGTTTGCTAAATCAGGACTTATTACCGTCCATGACTGCATCCCGTTTGTTGTCTTGAAAATTTTGTAAGTGCCGAGATATAAAATCAGCGGATTGGTTTTATCCATTACAAATGGTGTTGACCAGTTCGTATAAGTTAAATCCAGACCTGAAGTGCCTGACATGAACGAAGCACCGCCGTTCGTCGAACGTCCTACATATCCGTTCTGTGATTCCGCATACATTCTCTGCGGATTCTGGTAATCATACAAACAGTAAAATCCGTCGCCTCCGTAAATGTCAATCCAGTTATTCAAAGCACTGTTTGTTGTTCTGTTCGTGCCGTTGTCCTGTGTGCCGCCCATTATATCCACGGGATTTGTGTAATTTATATCGCCGGCATAAAACTGCGTGACAGGCAGTGTAAGACTCTCCGTCCAGGTTGAACCTCCGTTTGTTGAATATTCTATCCCGCCGTCATTTCCGATTACAACAAAATTCGGATTCGATTTTGCAAATGCAACTGCGTGCTGGTCAACGTGATTATCTATGCTGCCTCCGAATGAAGTCCCGCCGTTATTCGAAATGATCATATATAATCCGCCGGCATAAACATTATTCGGATTTGAAGGATTAACTTTGCAGATTCTGTTGAACCATGCATAATTACTTGAACTTCCTGCACTACTGTTAACAACCGTCCAGGAATTTCCGCCGTCCGACGATTTATACAAACCCCTTGTGTTTCCGTTCGCATAAGCAAGCAATGCATATAATATATTTGGATTCGATGCGCTTATATCAAGCGATATTCTGCCGAGTGTTGCATCGTTTGACGGAAATCCGTTTGCAGTAAGCGACCAGTTTGCACCGGAGTTTGAAGAAATGTACAGCCCGGATTTTACTCCGCCGTATTTTATAAAATCCTCCCTTCTTAGTCTTTCCCACATTGCCGCGTAAACAATATTAGGACTTTGAGGATTCAGCACAACGTCAACTGCTCCTACAGAATCTGCAATGAATAAAGATATATTCCACGTGTCGCCGCCGTTTGTGGATTTATATAATCCTCTTTCGGGATTCTTCTTCCTGCCAGCGCCGAGTACGGCAACGTAAACTTCTGAAGTGTTTAAAGGATTAACAGCAATGTTACCGATGTTATAAGAATTCGGCAGCCCCTTGAAAGTCCAGTTCAGTCCGCCGTTCGTGGACTTGAATACTCCCGTTCCGGGATAATGACTTCGAAGCGAATTTGCTTCCCCCGTTCCGCAGTATATTATTTCGGGATTAACAGGGTCTAATGCAAGTGCACCCACGGATGATGTGTTCTGATTATCGAACACACTTGTCCATGTCTGGCAGAAATTTGTTGATTTCCAAACACCGCCGTTTGCACATCCCGCATATACCACCAGCGGATTTGTCGGATGAATCGCAATGGTCGTTATTCTCCCTTCCACGTTTATGGGTCCCGCTAAAGTCCAGTCCGATTCGGGAGAAAAATCTGTTGTAAAATTGGTTCTTACATATTCAATAGATTGAAGCCTTGCATCAAGAGGAATTTCTTCAAACGGATATGCCCTCTGCATTTCGAACCAGTCGTATTCGGGAACATTGTTTTTCTTGTCCGTTCCGCATCCGGAAAATGTCAGAACAGTAATTATTAATACTGATAAAAATTTTATTGTTTTCATTCTTAAAAACTTAATTTTTCAATTTTAAATTTTATATACCATCCCTTGCCACTTGCCACTTGTCACTTGCCACCTGCCACTTGTCACTTGTTACTTGCCACTTGTCACTTGTCACTTGTTACTTTTTACTTGTCACCTGTCACTTCTACATATCACTTGTCTCTTGCCTCTTGTTATTCGCCGTTGCGGTAAAAATAAACCTCCGGAATACTATGAACACAGATTATGTAATGTGTGATTTTAAAAAATTGAACTCCGGAGAATTTAATAATGCCGACAAGAAATTTTCCAATTTTGTCTTCAGTTTTCTAAATTCTAATTTGTGTAAATCTTCGGGATTAGAAGGTAATTCAAAATCTTCAGGATTAATTCCGTTTTTTCCGGCGGTATCGTAAAGCCATTCTTCTAAGCGGGGGCTTAGCATAACTATTTTATTGTTATTTTCGACATCTCTAAAAATCTTAATATTGCGATTCGAAGCAACCGGTTTTCCTAAATTAGATATATAATTCGGTTGTTGAGTTTGCGGGTCTTCGTCAACTAACCCTGTTACACCATTACTTTTTGAAACTTTATTACATACATTCCCTTTGGAATGTGAATGCTCTTGATGATTTTTAGGAATTGAAAAAATATCGAGTAACGCTCCGTCATTATCGCATTCGTAATAAATCTTCATAAATGATTAATCTCTGTATTTATTTAAATTAAAGAATACGCTCGTATCTTCATCACGAAGCGAAAGAATTTCTTTAGAGTAAAGTGGTTTAATTTTTGTCTGATAATCTTCGTAGTAAGAAAGAAATATTCTTAAATCCTTTTCAGGGGTTTTCTCTGCCAGCGTTTGAAGAAAATACGGATTATGTGTTGTTAAGAAAAACTGATTAGTGTTGTACTTTGCAATTCTTTCGGCAAGATGTTTTGTGTATTTTGGAACCAGGTAAACATCGGGTTCGTCCAACAGGATAGTCGAATCGGTGTTTGTATCAATTACGGCTGTATAGAATAAAACTCTTTGTAAAGTATCTGCAACATTCAAATACGGCTGAGAAATAAGTACTCCATCCTGAAATCTTGACAAAGTAATTTTCTTATTAGATGGTTCTAATTGCAAATAATAACCGTAATTCTCAAACAGTTCCGCCGCATATTTTCTTAAATCAGGATTAGTCGATAACATATTAAACAGATTCTTTCCGTAAGGCGGATATAAACAGTTTAATTCTTTGCCATCATATACTTTATACTTTCTAAATTCATAATATTTGACTGGAAGAATTTCTGAAGGACCGGAACTACCCTCCCATTTATTGTTTTTATAATAAACCTTGAAATTGTTTTGAAGGGATATTTTATCTTCGAAATTTATTGAAAATTCTGATACATTTTTTGAAATCTTTAAAGTTGAATTTTGAGAATTTATACCCGAAGGAAAATCACCGGTTATATCCATTTCAAAGTCGAATGTTACATCTTTGCCTATATTATTATCATAGAACAAATTGCTAAAATCTTCAAAACGGACTATATTTTCAACTTTAAGTGCATAAGGTAAACTAAGCAGACTAATACCTTCGATTATATTTGTTTTGCCGGAATTAGGTTCACCAATAAAGACGTTTACCCTTGCCGTGTTCATTGTGACTTCCTTAATAGATTTAAAACCTTTTATCTCAATATTTCTAATCATTTTACTAATTTTTTCAAATATAACCTAATTTAAAATAATCTTAAATGCTTAATATACAGTATCAGCATTACTCAATCCTTTTCCACGATTTTTATTTCGTCTTTGGTAAGTCCGTAAAGTTTATACACTTCTGCATCTATTCGTTTGCCGAGCAATTCGCATTTCTTTGTGAAGTAAATTTTATATTGTTTATCATCCTATGAGTCCGCCGCAACGGAAAGATTCAACCGCCAAGACGCCGTGAACGCAGAGGAAAACCAGACACTAAACCTGATAACCCTGACCGATTAATCCTATTTTAAATCGTTTATATCAATTTCGCAG
>JAFGII010000054.1 GCA_016929695.1 Ignavibacteria bacterium | reverse complement strand
GATAATTTCTTGTAATAAAAACAAGTGAAAAATTGATACAACATATTGTTTAAACAATATGTTAAAAGATTTTTAAGGATTAACTATTTAATAGATACCAAATTTATATTTTAATATATTCTTAATTTTTAAATGAATCAGTAACCCTTTTTTATACCTTTCTCAACAGCAGGAATACCTTTTTCCATCCATTCCGGCATTGGTTCGCCTTTTAAATAATGGTCAAAAAATTGTTTCATTCTGATTGATAAATCTACTCTATTAGGCCATTTTCTTAAATTATGTGCATCACCATTATAGTTCAGCAGCCATGCTTTTTTATCAAGTCGCCTCAAAGCATTAAAATATTCCAGTCCTTGCTGATGAGGTACTGCTCCATCAGCATCGTTGCTCATTATCAACAGCGGTGTCTCAATTTTATCAACGTAGAAAAGAGGGGAGTTCTTTATATATAAATCAAATTTTTCCCAGAGTGTTCCCCCGATTCTGCTTTGAGTTTGTTCATATTGAAATGCTCTTACCAGGCCTGATTCACCCCTTATTTGCCCGTAGGCACTTGTCATATTAGCGACAGGGGCTCCTGACATAGCTGCTTTGAAATAATTTGTTCTGCCGACTAAATAAGCAACCTGATATCCTCCCCAGCTCTGTCCCTGAAGACCGATATTTTTTTCGTCAATGAATCCTTTATCAACTAATGCATGAGTTCCGCTCATTATTGCATTGTATGCACTTTCACCCGGATAACCTAATTTGTATGTTATATCAGGAATAAAAATTATGTAACCGTTACTGTTATATAGCGGGAAATTTATTACAGACCTGCTTGGATTAGGAATATAATGCATGTGAAATTTATCTGTATATTTTTCATAAAAATAAACTATCATAGGATATTTTTTTTCAGGATTAAAATTCTCCGGTTTCAACAACAGACCTTTCATATCAGTCCCGGCAGAATCTTTCCAGTAAAATGGTTCTATTTGTCCCCAAAAATAGCTTTCCTGCTGGGGATTTGTGTGGGTATGTTTTTTTGGATTTTCAAAATTTACATTGCTTATCCAGAGGTCAGGAAATTCGGTGTAAGAAGATTTTGTCCAGAGAATTTTGTCTGAATTTTTTGCTTTAACGGGTTTCGTGAAAGAATTGTCCATTTCTATGAGTGTATAAGGTTCAGAATTGTCATTTATATTGATTTTTTTAAACCCTTCTTTGAAATTTATTTCATTTCTGAAACTTAGCAGGATATCTTCATTAGAACGGATAATTATTGAATCTTTAAAAAGTTTAGCATATCTGTAAATTGTCTTATTTTCACGCCCGTTTTTTGTTAAATTAACAGGTTGAATTTTGTTCAGGGGATGGAATTTCCAGATGTCATATTTATCATAAATTAGCACATTCCGGTCATCTTCTGTCCATCCTGCGAAACCATAAGGCGGAACGGCGTTAGGAACATCATAGTCTTCTTCACAAAATGAGACGGGAAGTGATATATTTAATTTATAATGTTTATCTTCCGCTATTGAATATGAGTTAATGCTGCTGTCTTTTTCATCATAATATAATATATAATTTGCTCCCGGAGATATTTCGGCATCGTAGTGAATCTTCTCTACTATTAATTTCTTCTCGCCTGTTTTTAGATTAATAAGATAGAAATCATTAAATATGGGATTTTTCCAGGATAATGTTTTTAAATATGGTTTTGTTACGGTACCGAGTGCAAAATCTGCATTTCCCCCTTTAATAAAATCAATTTTTTCAATCAGAGAGTCTTCAAGCTGATAAAAGGCTTTTTCATCTGTTCTGTAAACCGCACGGTAAGTTTTTTTCTTATCCTTTTCGAGTTCAAATAACTGCTGACTTTGAAGTCTGATGTCATTCCAGTTCCATATATCAACTTTAAAGATTTCGTCTTCAGGAAGAGAATCTTTTGGTATATCATACACTTTCGGAGCGGTTCCGAAATATAGTTTACTTCCGTCATCTGAAAAATCTAACTTAGCATTTTCGCTTATTTCCCAGTTATCAGGCAGGAAATAAGTGTTTGAATCGGCAATTCGTGTTGCTCTTTGAAAAGGGTTTGATGAGTAATATAATGAATATTTTTTAATACCGGAAGTATCTTTTGCGTATAAAAAGGCTGTTTGCAGTCCATCATCGTCAATCGCCAAGTTACTTGTTTTTCCTTTACTTTTAAATATTATATATGCTTTCTTTTTCTTGATATTGTATATATAGACTTCAGAATTCAAATTTCTAGCTTCATTACTGGTTAATTTAATGTATCCGATTTTTTCACCTGATTTTGTAATTGTGTATTCATTAACATCTTTTTCCTCAAAAAGCACTGTATTTGTGACAGGGTTGAATACAGTCAAATTTGATGTCGTAATAATTTTTTCATTTCCGTCTTTCTTTGCTTCATCCTTATCTTCTTTTGTCGGTTCCGTTGTGAAAACTATAATAGAATTATTTTCTTCAGGAACTGCATAATTTTTGAAATTTACAATTTGAATAACAGAATCTAAAGCAAATTTTTTATCCAATGATTTAAAAATTTTAATGCCAAAAATATCTCTTGGCATTTCCTCAGGCTTTTTCTTAAGCAATTTTGCCCGTCTTAAAGAATCAAGAGAAGGTTTTATTTTGAATAACGCAAAATCTTCGTTTGGTGAAAATATCAAGTCATATCCTCTGCTGACAGAATCTTTTTTATTCAGTTTTTCGTTAAAAATGAAAAGCATACCATCGCCTTTCTGCGGGTTAATTTCAAAACTAATATAATTTCCGTTGTCAGATATCTTTTGCTTTTCGAGTCTTTTCCAGGTTTCATAAACACTGTGGTCAAGTACTGTCTTTCCTGAAATACTGTCTGCATTTTGTGCGTATGAAATGGAAGATATTATTAACATTACTACCGTTAACAAAAAAGCCGGGTGCCTTATATATTTTATCATGAAATTTTAAATTTAAATTTAGAATTATTATATCTAAATTAACGGATTAGAAAATTAAATTTAAGGAAAAAATGAGAAAATTATTAATTTTAACATTATTGCTAATGCTAATTTATGGAACATTAATACCGCAGTCAAAAAATAATTTACCGCCGGTAGTTGATATAGAAGTATTTTTTGGCGACCCTGAAATATCAGGTGCAAAATTGTCCCCGGACGGGAAGTTCATATCTTTCAGAAAACCATATAATGGTGTAATGAATATTTGGGTCAAGAATATAGATGAACCGTTCGACAATGCTAAACCGTTAACTGCAGATACAAAAAGACCTTTAACGGCGTATTTCTGGAGCAGGGATGGTAAGTATATATTATTTGCTCAGGATAACGGAGGCGACGAAAATTATAGAATATATGCTGTTAATCCTCTGGACCCTGCAGACGCTTCTACGGGAGTTCCTAAACCGAAAGACCTGACTCCTATCGAAAAAGTCAGAGTAATGATTTTTAACGTACCAAAAGATGACCCCGTAAATATAATTATCGGAATAAATGACAGGGATCCGAAATACCATGACCTTTATAAGTTAAATATAAATACAGGTGTCAGAAGTCTGATTATTAAAAATGAATTTGAAGTAGCAAGCTGGATAGTTGACGAAAAAGGAAATGTTAGAGGTGCATACAGACAAACGGAAGACGGAGGTACAGAATTACTGAAATTGACAGACGGTAAACTTGCAAGAATTTTCTACGTTACAAATGAAGAAGAAGTCGGTTTCGAAGCATTTACTGAAGACGATAATTATGCATACATCAGTACTAATAAAGGTAATGATGTTGACCTGTCAAGGTTAATGAAATTGAATTTCAATACAGGTGAAACAGAATTTATCGAAGAAGACCCTGAAAAAGAAGTAGATTTTGCAGGGATATTTATTTCGGATGTTACCAATAAACCCATTGCTACTATATATATAGGAGATAAAACCAGATATTACTTTATTGATAAGGAATGGGAATCAGTTATAAAAGATGCAATAAGTAAAATGCCCGAAGGCGATTGGCGTATTACAAGTGCTACAAAAGACGAAACAAAGTTACTATTTTCGATATCAAGTGATGTAGACCCGGGAAGTGTTTATTTTTATGACAGGAATACCCGTGAAGCAAAATTATTGTATAAATCCAGGCCAAACCTTCCTTCGGAGTATTTATCGGAAATGAAGCCTGTAAAATATACTGCCCGTGACGGTATAAAAATTCCTGCATATGTTGTATTGCCGAAAGGTATTGAAGGAAAAAATTTACCGGCAGTTATTTTCCCTCACGGCGGTCCATGGGCAAGAGATTACTGGGGATATAATCCTTTAGCACAGTTTCTTGCAAACAGGGGATATGCGGTGCTTATTCCGAATTTCAGAGGCTCAACCGGATACGGAAAGAAATTCTTGAATCTCGGAAATAAAGAATGGGGAACGGGAACTATGCAGCATGATTTAACGGACGGCGTAAAATTTATGATTGACAACGGATATGCAAACCCAGAAAAAGTTGCTATTATGGGCGGTTCTTATGGTGGCTATGCTACTCTTGCAGGATTGGCTTTTACTCCTGATATATATGCAGCGGGTGTAAATATTGTTGGTCCGTCAAATATTATTACATTATTAAAAACAATTCCGCCATACTGGGCTCCGATAAAAAAAATGTTTGATGTGAGGCTGGGGGATTTGAATAATCCCGAAGATGTTGAAAGAATGAAAAAACAGTCGCCTCTGTTTTACGCATCAAATATTAAAGCACCTTTGCTCGTAATACAGGGAGCAAATGACCCGAGAGTAAAACAGGCAGAATCAGACAGGATAGTGGTTACTTTGAGAGAATTAAACCGTCAGGTGGAATATCTCCTTGCTGAAGATGAAGGTCATGGTTTTGCCGGAAAACTGAACAGACTCGCTATGGTTGGAAGAATCGATAAATTCCTTGAAAAACATCTTAACGGAAGAAGTCAGGAATCTTATTCCGATGAAGTTCAGCAAAGACTTGAAAAACTAACCGTTGATATAAATACGGTTGTATTACCTGATGATACAGGCGGCGATCTGGAAAATGCTAAAAAGTCTTCTTTACCGGTATTCAATAAATTACTGGTAAAAGAATATAATGCTAACTATGAAATGTCAACAAACCTGATGGGTCAGGTTTTAAATTTTACTTTAAAAAAGGAACTGAAGAAATCCGAAGAAGGGGATAATTATGAACTTACTGATGATATGATTACTCCTATGGGTGAAATAAAAACCAAAACATTTTTTAATACTGATAATTTACTTCCAGTAAGTCAGATGACAAAACAGGGTAACGAAGAAATTTTTAAAATTTATTATAAAAAAGACAGGATTACAGGAAAAGTTAAAGGTGCAAAGGAAATAAGAGATATTGATTATGCTGTTGATAAACCTGTAATAGCAAGCGGTGCATATTTGGAATTTGTTCTGGGAGTTATACCGCTTTCTGAAGGTTATTCAACTTATTTACCTGTCTATGATGTAACCGCAAATGAAATTCAATATTCCAAAGTCAATGTATTAAATATAGAAGACGTTTCAGTAAAAGCAGGTACGTTCAGATGTTATAAAATCAAAGTTACAGATCTAGAGAATAATTCTACAAATTATTACTGGATTAATGCGGATGACAGACCTGTTCTCATTAAGAGCGAAACGAAATTACCGGTGCAGATGGGCGGCAGTATATTGACTACTGAGTATACGGGAAACGATTAACATTTTATCGTATTTTAAAAATAATTACTCATCCGATGATGATTCTTTACACGAATTCATCGGATGAGTTTTTATCTTATGGTATTATCGAACGTAAATTCTAAATTGAATATTATCAGTGAAATAATTAATTTCATAATATGTATAAGTCAATTACGGGTAAGATATTTGAGGAACTGAAGCATGTGACAGATAAAGAATATATTTTAACGGATGAATATAACAAAGATATTTATTCAAAAGATAATACTGAGGATCTAAAGTATTATCCCGATGTAATCATCAGACCCGGCAGCACTTCAGAAATATCAAAAATTTTAAAAATAGCGAATTTCTATAAGATACCTGTAACACCAAGGGGAGGGGGGACAGGTTTATCAGGAGGTTCATTACCGGTATTCGGCGGTATATGTCTGTCTCTTGAAAGGATGAATAAGATTCTTGAGATTGATGAAAATAATTTTCAGATTACTGCAGAACCCGGAGTTATTACAGAAGTACTTCAGTCTGAATGCGAAAAAAGAGGTTTATTTTATCCTGTTGACCCTGCTTCAAAAGGAAGTTGTTTTATAGGAGGAAATTTAGCCGAATCTTCCGGGGGTCCAAGAGCGGTTAAATACGGAACTACAAAAGATTATGTTTTAAGTATTGAAGTTGTACTTCCGTCAGGAGAGATTTTGAATCTTGGTACCAATACTTTAAAAAATGTTTCGGGATACAATTTGACACAGTTAATAATCGGAAGTGAAGGGACTCTGGGAATTATTACCAGAATTACTTTAAGATTAACAGCACTACCAAAATTCAGAAAAGTCGCTTTAATAGCATACGACGATATTTATAAATGTATTTCGTCAGTAGCAGAAATTTTCAAACAGGGTTTAATACCTTCAGCACTGGAATTTATGGAAAGGGATGCGATAAAAACCGCTGAAGAACATTTATCGAAAGTTTATCCCAATTCCGATGCAGAAGCACAGTTGCTTGTGGAGTTTGACGGTAATAATGAAGAAGTTATTTTTGCAGATATAGAAAAATGTGCTTTAATATCAGAGAAGTATGATGCAGCGGATGTTATAATGGCTGAAGATACTTCGAAAATTGAAGAAATCTGGTCGCTGAGAAGAGCAGTAGGAGAGTCAGTAAAAAATATATCGGTTTACATGGAGGAAGACACCGTAGTTCCGAGGTTCAGATTACCTGACCTTCTAATAGGAGTTAAAGAAATATGTACGATGTACGGGATACGAGCGATATGTTACGGTCATGCAGGTGACGGCAATCTCCACATAAATATACTAAAAGACGGACTTTCAGACGACGAGTGGGAATTCAAAACTGCAAAGGCAATCCCTGAAATATTTAAATTAACAGTCAGGCTTGGCGGTTCGATTTCTGGGGAGCACGGAATAGGACTGACGCAAAAAAAGTATCTAAATATAGCCGTTCAGGAAAAAGTAATATTGTTAATGAAAGAAATAAAAAAGATATTTGACCCGAACAATATTTTAAATCCGGGAAAAATATTTGACTTATGATAAAAACAGAAATAAAATACAAGGTCTTATATGCACATACAGACCAGATGGGTGTTGTATATTACGGAAGATACTTTGAATATTTTGAAGCGGGGAGGAATGACATGCTGTATAAAATCGGCTATCCTTATCCCGTGCTTGAAAAAAAGAATATAATATTACCAGTAATCGAGTCTTATTGTCGCTATTACACACCTGCAAAATATGACCAAGAGATTACTATCATATCAATCTTATATGACATTCCGACAGTCAGAATTAAAATAAATTACGAAATATACTTTGAGAATAATTTACTTGCAGACGGTTTCACGGTTCATTCGTTTGTGAATTCAGAAAAAATGAAACCCTCCAGACCGCCTGAAGATTTTCTTGAAATAATAAAGAGGAATATTAAAAGTGATGAAATATTTATCTGAGAAAGAAATAAAAATGATAGATAAAATTATAGCGGATGCACTACACGAAGATATAGGAAAAGGTGATATTACTTCAGAAATACTTATAAACAAGAATCAGAAATTCACAACCGAACTGCTGCTGAAGGAAAATGCTGTTATTGCCGGGCTTGACATATTTTCAAGAGTACTGAAAAAAGCAGACAGCAAAATTAAAGTTAAGTTTTTCTCAAAAGACGGAAAATTTTACAAAAAGGGAAAAGTTCTCGCGAAAATACACGGTAATGCACGAAAGATACTAAAAGCGGAACGTGTAGCTCTAAACATTCTTCAGAGAATGAGCGGGATTGCCACTAAAGTTAACAAGATGAAGAAGCTTTTAAATAATCCAAGAATTAAACTGCTTGACACAAGAAAAACGACTCCGAATTTCAGAATACTTGAAAAACTAGCAGTAAAAGCAGGAGGGGGGCAAAATCATCGTTTTGGTTTACATGATATGATATTGATTAAGGATAATCACGTCGATGCTTGCGGGGGGATACCTGAAGTGCTTAAAAAATTAAGAAAAAATCTTGAAAAAATTATTCCCGTTGAAATAGAAGTAAGAAACTTTAAGGAATTTATTGAGGTTAAAGAAAACAGCGGAGGATTTGTAGATATAGTTATGCTTGACAATTTCTCTTTTAATAATTTAAAAAAAGTTTTAAATTATAACCGCAAGGAATTCCGTATCGAAATATCCGGCGGAATAAATGAAAGAAACATAAAGAAATATTCAAAGGTAAAGGGAATAGATTATATTTCCCTCGGTTCTTTAACACATTCGTATAAGTCAACAGATATATCATTAAATTTTATTATCTGAATAAACTTTATTTAAAAACCAAAATAAAACAAATGAAAGCAAAGACACTTTTATTTCTTGTTTTCGCATTATTCCTTTCATTAGCAGTGATAATGGGATGCGGAAAATCTAAAGATGACAGTTCCAAGAAGAAATCCGACGACACAGAAGAGACATCGGAAAAGAAGAGAGACAGGTCTGACGACAGAGAATCCAGCAGAGAAATGTCTTCAGATGATGAGGATTTACTTTATTTCTGTGAAGACTACGTAAACGGAAAAGAAATCGGAAAAAGTGAAGTATTCACTCCCGGTTGGTTAACTGTTATGGTAAATTTAAGACCTGTGAAAAAGAACCTGGGGACGGGCAAAGTAGATTTAAGATTGACAAAAATAAAAGACGAGGATGGCAAAAACATCAGCGATGAAATAATAGAAACAATTCCCTTTAATGTAGAACCCGACTGGGACTATACGTATTTTCAGGACAAGAAAAAACTAAGTTTCAGGGAGCCGGGGACATACAGAGCAACATTAATGAAGACTGACGGAACTCCGATTTGTTCCGGACAAGTTAAAGTTATTTCAAAATAATATTTAATAAATGAAAAAAATAATATCAGAAATTTTTATTACCTTATTGTTCTTTTTAATTACAGCCGGAGGGCTTTTTCCTCAGAACAAACCTTTATTGTATTTCTGCGAGAGATACGATAAAGTAACCGGTGAAGTAGGGCAGAGTGCCACTTTTACTCCCGGGCAGTTTACCGTGATGGTTAAGGGTGACAAGGAATTAGGCCTTGATGATGTTTCAATTCAGATTGATTCTTACAACAGTACAAGAGAAATATTTACTTTCTACAGGGAAGTAAAATTTAAGATTACACCAGATATGAAATACATATATTTTTCCAATGATGATATAAGGATTAATGAACCAGGTGTTTACAGGGTTTATCTGCTTGACTCCCTTGGCAGAGCGGTTACTCACGGTGTAATTATTATTAAATCGTATTAATGATTTAAAGGATTTATATTTGTAAAGGTTATTTCATTAAGAAATAACCTTTTTTATTTTATGCCACAGAATATTTATGTTTGATAAGATCAAGGCTCTTAGCAAAGAAACGTTAATTTACGGAACAAATACAATTATAGGAAGATTTCTAAATTTTCTTTTCGTTCCGCTTTACACAAATATTTTTGCCCCGGATGAATTCGGTATCATAGCAAATATTTATGCTTACATAGCTATATTGAACGTTTTTTTTACGATAGGTCTTGAGTCAGGATATTTCAGGTTTGCTTCAACATTGGAGGAAGGCAATAGGAAGGAAAATTTTACACATCCGTTTCTTGGTATATTTGTAAATTCATTATTACTTTCGGGGATTCTTTTTCTTTTTGCCGGCAATCTAAACGAATTATTTTTAGTTGACGATTCAAGGATACATCTGATAAGATACACGGCGGTTATTCTTTTTTTCGATGCAGTTTCCATCGTACCTTTCGCTTATTTAAGGCTGCAGCATAAAGCAGTGCATTTTGTAACACTGAAAATACTTAATATTGTTATTAATGTAACATTAAATTTTATATTAATTCTTGTTTTCAAATGGGGGATAGAATCAGTTCTAATAAGCAATGTTATCGCCTCGGTAATTACATTCATTACGGTATCTCCAATAATTTACAGGAATTTCTCGCTTAGTTTGAATAGAAATCTTGCCAAAGAATTGCTTAAGTTTTCACTGCCTTACATACCTGCGGGAATTAGTTCAAACCTTGTACAGGTAATTAACAGACCTATGCTGTATGCGATTACCGGTAGTGCGAATTCGGTCGGGATATTTCAGGCAAATTATAAACTCGGAATATTTATGATGCTGTTTGTTTCAATGTTTGAATTTGCATGGCGACCTTTTTTTATGCAGAATTTTATGCTGCCCGATGCAAAAAAACTATTTTCGAAAATAATGACGATTTTTGTCATTGCCGGAAGTTTTATATTTATTGTTCTTTCTTTATTTATCGAGGACATAGTAAAAATTCCTTTACTCGGCAGGGGAACATTGGTCGGTAAAGCATACTGGTCTGGTCTTGCAATTGTTCCAATTATACTTTTCGCCTATTTGCTGTATGGTGTTTACATAAACCTGATGGCAGGTATATATATAAAAAAGAAAACAAAATTTCTACCTTTTATAACGGGAGGAGCCGCATTGATTAATATTATTGTAAATATTTTGCTTATTCCATCGTTAGATATATACGGGGCGGCAATTTCTACTTTACTGAGTTATTTTGCAATGACGGCGGGAATTTATGTTGTGTCACATAAATATTATCCCATTCAGTACGAATATTCAAAAATAATAACTGTTTTCATAATTATAGGAGCTATTTATATTACAAATTTTTATATTGCCGGAAATTTAATTTCCGTGAAAATATTGTTGCTTTTAATATTCATAATTTCAATATTTGCCTTCAGAATAATGAATATCAGGGCAATCAAGGATTTTGTAAGAAGCAAGAATTAGTTTCAGCAAAAGAGTGTCGTTAAAAAACCGCAGAAAAAATAATATATTTCTCAAATGTAATTATATTTAAAATTATACATAATAATTTTATATTAAATACAGAAGTAATCCGAATGTACGGACAGTAAAACAAAATTGTATGGAAAAAAACAAAAGTAATCTTCCTGAGCACATAAAAAATAATGATATATTTTCCACCCCCGAAATTGAGATAAGAGAAGGATTTTCAAATACACTGAAGAAATGGACGAAGAAGAACAAAAAAGTCATCATACCGGTGGCAATAATTATTTTGCTTCTTGTAATTATTTTCATATTTATCAGCAGCAATAAATCAAAATTATTTCCTCCCGTAATAAATGCAAATTACGTTAAAAACTATCAATCGGGGCTTGAATCGAATATTGAGTTTATACTTTTAAATTTACACAATGACATACCGGTTCCAGATTCAATAGAATACCGTTCGGACAGTATTCAATT
Organism: Ignavibacteria bacterium; assembly: GCA_016929695.1. Lineage (GTDB taxonomy): Bacteria > Bacteroidota > Ignavibacteria > Tepidaquicellales > Tepidaquicellaceae > Tepidaquicella. The sequence goes on along the minus strand of JAFGII010000054.1, from coordinate 62,717 downwards.
TATCCGCAAAGACATAACCGAAATGCTGTCGAGAGATAAACTGCACAGGAGACTATCTGATATGGGTTTTGTTTACAGTATTGTCATAGATTTTAAATCATACAAAGACCTTTACGTCGAAAGCTGGATTTACAGAGCAAATTACAATGATAACGAAAAAAATCTTGTTTATGCCGAATTTGTTATTGATTTTGAGAATAAAGACAACGTTATAACAATAAGGAGTCTTGAACTCAATTATGAACATTTTAAAAGTATTGAATTACCTGTTATTACAACTCCTTCAGATACAACAAAGCAATCAGTAAAAAAAGATTCTTTAATATCATCTGATTCAACTGCAAAAGTAAAAAAAGATACTTCCTCTGCCGTAAAAAGTAAAGAAGAAATAATTGAAGACGGCGAAAAGAAAAGTGAAGAAGCAGAAAGAGAGAAAATAAATGGCGATGATACCAAAAAAGAAGAAACACCTGAAATAAAATCCGAAGACAAAGATAAACCCGCAAGCAGAGATACATCAAAAAAATGAGGATAAGAATATATATATTATTAATATTTATAATAACATTGTTTTTTAATTGCAGAGCTTCATGTCAGGAATTTAAAACAGGTAATGAAGTACTTATTGATTCATTACATCTGCTCAGAGGAAAAAATATCGGTATAATCACAAACAGCACAGGTATCACGACAAGAGGAAATCATTTCGTAAGTGAATTAGTATATAATAATATAAATATAAGAAGAATATTCACTCCCGAGCATGGATTTAATATTGATGATAAATACGACACATTTTTCTCTGAGATTGAAACAGTTTCGCTTTACGGAGACAGCAAGAATATCGGTGGAAAATATCTCAAAGACATAGACATTTTAATTTTCGATATACAGGACCTTGGTGTGAGATTTTATACATATACGTCGACTCTTTATTTAACAATGAAAGATGCCGCAAAATACGGAAAGAAATTTATTATTTGTGACAGACCTTCCATTGCAGATTTGAATTATACAGGCGGATATCTTCTGGATAAAAATTATTCATCATTTATCGGAATGATTCCCGTTCCGGTAATTTACGGAATGACAGCCGGAGAACTCGGAATATATCTGAAAGAGAACACGGATCCGGACCTTAGAAATTTAGATTTATTGGTTATGAAAATGCAGGGATATACCAGAAGCGCAGATTTTAATGACCTGAATTTAAAATGGATTAATCCTTCCCCTAATATACGTTCTACTGAGGCGGGCAGGTTATATTCAGCTTTATGTTTTCTGGAGGGAACCAATATATCAGAAGGCAGGGGAACCGGAAATCCATTTACACTTATCGGTGCACCATTCTGTAATTCATCTGATATTATAAATGAATTGAAAAAATATGAAATGGAAGGGATAGAATTTGAACCTGCGGAATTCATTCCCGAAAGCAGTTCTGCATATTCAAATCCCAAATTTAAAGGTAAAATATGTTACGGTGTAAAAATTATTTTAAAGAATTATAAAAAGTTTTCGCCTTTTAAATTATCTCTTGCAATATTAATTTCTCTGAAGAATCTTAATCATGAATTTAAATGGATAAATAAAAATTTTATTGATAAATTAGCTGGTACTGACAGATTAAGAAATAATATAAATAAGGGTATGACTGTTGATGAGATACTAAACGACTGTAATGAGGAATTACAAGATTTCAATTTTAAAAAAGAAAAAATATTACTTTACCCAAAACAATAAAAGAAAGGAAAGAATATGATAGGCAAAAAAATCCAGAATTACGAAATCATATCTTTAATCGGGGAAGGAGGTATGGGAAAAGTATATCTTGCCCGTCATTTAACTCTGGAAAGAAAAGTTGCCGTCAAGGTTCTGAATCCCGAATTTGTATTTAATGAGGAACTGAGGCAGAGATTTATAAATGAGGCAAAAGTTCTGTCGACTCTCACACATCAGAATATCGTTACGTTATACGACTTTACCGAGTTCGAGGATAATCTTGTAATTATAATGGAGTACATAGAAGGAAATTCACTTGAGCATATTGTAAGAAATTTAACGGGCGCCATACCTGAAGCGCGTTCCATAAACATCTTCGGACAGATACTAAGTGCTTTCAGTTTCGCACATAAGAAAGGCATAGTTCACAGGGACATCAAACCTTCAAATATATTACTTCAAGCAGGAGATGTTCCAAAGATTCTTGATTTTGGTATTGCGAAGATACTTCATGGAGATATAAATCTGACTAAGACAGGTACAAAAATAGGTACAATATACTACATGAGTCCGGAACAGATACTTGGAAGACCTATAGATTTCAGAACGGATATATATTCCCTTGGAGTTACATTATTTGAAATGCTGTGCGGGAAAAAACCTTATGACGAAAATATTACGAGTGAATATTTAATACAAGAAAAAATTGTAAAAGAACCTCTTCCACCGATAAGAACGATATATCCGGCAGTTTCTGAAAGGATGGAATACATAGTTAATAAGGCGACATCCAAATACCCCGATGACAGATTCAGAAGTTGTGATGAATTCAGGGAAGCATTACAACCGGGAATACAACAGACTACGGTTATTAGCGCACAGCCGATATATGAACAAAAAACTGTAGTAAGCGGAACAGGCTCAACATTACCGCCCCCTCCGGTATTTGAAAAATATGATTATACTTCAAATCAAATCGGTTCCGTGAATTCAAGTCAGCAATATCAAAGTCCGTACGGTTCAAATGTCCCCAGAAGTAAACCTCCGAAAAAAACCGGCTATATAATCGGAGGTATCATAATAGTACTGATAATTATTTCTTTGTTCGTTCTTGGAGGAATGTATGTTGCATCTCTTTTAAATGAAGAAAAAGACGACCCTGTTATTACCGAAAAGAGGGAAAGAACCGATAAGACAGAGAAAACAGAACCTAAGAGAACAAAAAAGTCAGAAGAAGAAACAAGTCTTAAAGATGATTATGGAACGGACATTAAAGGAATCCGAGGTGCAAAATTATATTTTTGTGAAGACTATAAAAACGGAAAAGAAGTCAACGTAAGCAGCAGATTTACAACAGGCTGGCTGACCGTAATGGTAGATTTAAGACCTGCTGATGTTGAAATCGGAGTTAAGAGTGTATATATTGAAATTGTTAAGATAAAAAATTCAGCGGGAGAATCCATACCTGAAAAATTGGTTAAAACAGTAGACTTCAGCGTAGAACCTGACTTTAATTATATTTATTTTCAGAATAAGAAAGAACTAAAATTCGATTCTCCCGGAACCTACAGAGTATCTTTATTCACGAGCAGGGACAAATTAATAGTGTCTAATACTATTGAAATTATCAGCAGATAAAAATATCTTATTCATAAAGATATTATTTCTTCTGAACTTTCTGTTTCATTATTCCTGCAATGACGCAAGTCAAGAAGAGATTAATAACGATGCTTTATCAGAATATACAAATGATACATTATTATTTAGTGATACGATATCCATAATCGGAGTAGGGGATATTATGATGGGCAGTAATTATCCATCTAATGTACTTCCTCCCGATGACGGGAAATATATTTTTGATGCAGTTAAGCATATTCTTTCGGATGCCGATTATACAATTGGAAATCTTGAAGGAACACTACTGAATTCAGGAGGAATTCCGAAAGTATGTAAAAGATGTGTTTCATTTCGTACACCCGTACATTATGCAAGATATCTTAAGGATGCGGGATTTGATGCAATGAATCTTGCCAATAACCATTCTAATGATATGGGTCCGGCAGGAAAAAAATCAACAAAGGAAACATTGCGCAATAACGGAATATTATTTTTCGGACTTAATGAATATCCTTCTGATACTTTATATTATAAAAATTTAAAAATCGGGTTGATAGGATTTGCGAGAAATCATCATCTTAATTCTCCGGTTGTTGCCGCAAAAATGGTGGAAGAATTGAAGAAGAGCGCTGATATTGTTATAGTTTCAGTTCATTCCGGTTCAGAAGGATTATCTGCACTTCGCGTTCCAAAAAGAGAAGAATATTACGGTGATGAACTAAGAGGGGATATTTACAGATTTTCTCATAAACTTATTGATGCCGGAGCTGATTTAATACTCGGACACGGACCACATGTCCCGAGGGCAATTGAATTATACAAAAACAGATTGATAGTATATAGTCTCGGAAATTTCTGTACCTATGCAAAATTTCCTCTTAACGGAGCTCAGGGATATGCTCCGATAATAAAATTATTCATAAACGGAAAAGGAGAGTTTCTAAAAGGGAAAATTATTTCGGCGAAACAAATTAAGGGAGGCATACCGGTACCGGATAAAAAAAACAGTGCAGCGATTCTTATGAGGAATTTAAGTTTAAAAGATTTTCCTGAGAACGAAATTGAAATAACGGAGGAGGGGAAGATAGTCTTTAAATAGTAAATAGTAGTAGAGTCTATCTTTGGCATAAAGATGAATATAATATTATTATTTTTGGTTCAGAAATTGCGGGTAAAATGTCAAAGGATTATAAATCAGCGTTGTGCATCCGGAACACGTATTACACCTTTTTACTCGTATTTATTTAGAAAAAATCTTTAGTTCCGGATTGAACGTGTTACGAATTTGGGATTATGATTATGTTTTATTAAGACAAGTATGCTTTGTTTCTACAGACAGTTAAAAATGTTAATTTATTTTTTCAGTTCCGAAAAATTGCAGGTTACGTTTAGTACTTGATTTTTTTAAAAAAATATACCATATTAATTTATGGATAAGTTAACTTACAAACAAAAGGAAATACTTGAATACATTAAAAGTTATTCAAGAATAAATTCATACCCTCCGACATTAAAAGAAATTGCCGAGCATTTCAAGGTTACGATTGGCACAGTACAAGACCATATATTCGCCTTGCAAAAAAAAGGGTACCTTGAAAAGAAAAAAGATACTGCACGAGGATTTAAAATACTTAAAACGAGAGGATTATCTTCTTATCAGGATAATTCAGAAAAAGAAGTTATTCCGCTTTACGGGAAAGTTGCAGCAGGGGAACCTATCTTTGCAAGCGATAATATAAGGGGATATATTTCGATAAATAAAATATCACGCGGACATAAACTGCATTTTGCACTTGAGGTTCAGGGAGACAGCATGATTGATTCAGGAATATATAACGGAGACATTGTCATTGTACAAAAGCAGGATGCGGCGGATGACGGAGATATTGTCATTGCTATGCTTGAAGATGAAGCAACAGTAAAAAAGTTCAGAAAAAATAAAATAAGAGTTTACCTTGAAGCATCTAATGCGAAATATAAATCCATAATTGATAAACCTTTTTCAGTAATAGGAAAAGTTATTGAATTAAGGCGAAATTACGAAAAAGTTATTTTGTAACTGTTTTCCCCAAATTCTTTTAATGTTACAGGAAAATTTGAATTTTTAAAAAATTAATTGATTAATTATTTTAAAACTTATAATATCTTATTTCAATCCTAAGCGGTTAAAAATAAAATTCACATATTTCAAAGAGTTTTTATAATCGAATATTATATCAATTTCTTCTTCCGATAAAAATTTTCTTATACCCGGATTTGATATAACGGCTGATTTAAAATCGCTTCTATCATTCCAGCACTTCAGTGCAATATCCTGAACAATTTTATATGATTCTTCACGTCTGAATCCTTTTTCAATCAATTTCAATAACAAAGTCTGTGAAAAGAACAAGCCCTTAGTTAACTTTATATTGTTTTCTAAATTCTTTTTATTAATTACCATATATTTAATTAAGTTAGCAAATTTATTTAAAGTATAATCTATTAATATTGCAGAGTCAGGGATTATAATTCTTTCTGCAGATGAATGGGATATATCTCTTTCATGCCACAAGGGAATATTTTCAAGTGCGGCTAGAGAATTTCCCCTTAGAACTCTTGCAAGTCCTGATATTTGTTCAGAAGTTATGGGATTTTTTTTGTGAGGCATTGCGGAAGAACCTTTCTGTCCTTTTGAGAAGTGCTCTTCAAGTTCAAGTACTTCTGTTTTCTGAAGATGTCTGATTTCTGTGGCAAATTTTTCGAGTGAAGATGCAATGATTGCGAGAGTCGTCATATATTGAGCGTGCCTGTCTCTTTGTAAAATCTGAGTTGATATTTTTGTAGTTTTTAATCCAAGTTTTTTGCAGACATATTTTTCAACAAAAGGTGATATATGCTCATAAGTACCTACAGCTCCGGAAATCTGACCTACAGAAATATTTTTTATTGCTTCTTTTAATCTTTCAATATTACGGTTGGTTTCGTCGTACCAAAGAGCAAATTTTAATCCGAGAGTAATCGGTTCAGCGTGAACGCCGTGTGTTCTGCCTATTTGAAGTAGAAGTTTGTATTTTTTTGCTTTTCTTCCGAGTTCCTTTCTCAGATTATAGAGATCTTTAAGAATTAATTCACCTGCTTGTTTCATCTGAACCGAAAGGCATGTATCAAGGACGTCCGAACTCGTCATACCCATATGAATAAATCTCGAATCCTTTCCGATATATTCTGCGACATTTGTCAGAAATGCGATAACATCATGCTTTAATATTTCTTCAAGTTTTAAGATTTTCTGAATATTAAAATTTGCTTTTGTTTTAATTTTTTTAAACGATGAGTCGGGTATCAGTCCGAGTTTGTTCTGCGCCTCACAGGCGAGTATTTCGATATCGAGCCATATTTTAAACTTATTTTCGTCAGACCAGATTTCTGACATTTCTTTTCTTGAATATCTTGGAATCATATTATTTTATTTTTATAATTTCAAATGTTATATCGTCGTGTTGTTCGGCTGAACCCATAAAACCGTGAACATCTGAAATAATTAATCTCTTAACATGTTCAGGTTCACCGTTAATATTTTCTTCTATTATCCTGATGCATCTTTCAAGTCCAAATTCTTCATTTTGCTCGTTAAAACTCTCGGTTAAGCCGTCAGAATATATAAAATAAACATCATTTTTCTTAATTGGTATGATAAATTCTTCGAGTTCTTTTTCAAATATTTTTCCTTTTTCGAGTCCAAGCCCGATTCCTCGGGGATTGATTTTTTCAGTTTTACCGTTTCTGAAAAGAATCATCGGCAGATGCCCGGCCCTGCATACTTTCATCAGATTATTATTAAAATCGAACATCAGAAATATAATTGTAATAAAATATTTTCTCTCAATCTGTTCGAATATTTGTTTATTTATTTCAATCAGAATATCCTTCGGATTTTCTATTACTGTTGTTGCGAACTGTATTACTGACTGAACTTTTGACATATAAATAGCTGCCGGAATCCCTTTCCCTGAAACATCGGCAACAAGAGAATAAATCTTATTGTCGTCTGATTTTATTACATCAAAAAAGTCCCCTCCTATTATTCTTGCCGGAACAGATATACCCGATATATTAATTTTATCGCTGTTAAAATTACTTTCAGGCAGCAGTCCGGTCTGAATTCTTCTTGCAATCAGGAGTTCCTCCTCTATTTTCTTTTTACTCAACTCTTCCTTCTCAAGCCTGTAATTTTCTATTGAAATTGCGGTTTGTACGGAAATTGTCCTCAGAAGGTCTAAATCTTCATCGGAGAATGCTTTACCGGATATTTTCGGACCGAAATTTAAACTGCCTATAAGGTTATTATGAATAAACAGAGGAACCGCAAGATTAATACCGCAGTATTTAATTATCTCAATTTCTTTTTCATTAAGATTGTAATCCCTGTAAAAAGCATATGAGAGCATAGCTGGCTCGGCTGATTTATGAAAAAGTTTATTTGTAATTACTTTTACTTCTTCATAGTTGGTCAGGAAATTTTCCGGGATACTTGTTTTATCTATCATTTTCAGATACTTATCATCAGTTATCCATATTTTCAGTATGTTTATTCCGAGTGATTTGTTTACTTCTTCTCTTATTCTTATCAATATTTCATCTATATTTTTTATATAGGACAATTGATGTGAAAATTCCAGAAGAGATTTCCTGAAATTATACCGTTCCTTGTAGAAAATCTTATCCACGAAATCTTTTGCTTTATTGTTAACGAAATCAAACGTAAACGTAACGAATATTATAAATGCAACAATAAGGTATTGCCGGTTAAATTCCATATTTCTTCCTATGTATGAATCTATCAGATAAACAAGTGAAAGATAAACAACTATTATAATGAAGGAAACTATTCCGAAGACTATGCCCCGTTTAATCAGATATTCGGTATCGAGAATGCGGTATTTAATGATTGAATATCCGAATGAAAGCGGTATTGCAAGAACTGTTATTATGGGGAGAAGTAATAAATTATTTACAAGGAAAATGGGTTTCGAGAAAAAAATCTGATAAATAATAAAATAAACCGCTCCGAATGCGGCAATTATGAAACCGTTTCTTATAATACGGATAGATTTCTTGTTTTGCTGGTCCTCAATTTGCCTGTATGATTTCATAAACATAATCAGACTAACCGAAATAATAACAGCAGGAAGCACATAAATAATAAAATAACCCAACCTGAAAATTGTGTTATCGCTCAGCAGATTAAAAAACATCGTAAAAAGAGAAGGCAAAAATGCAATTACATATACCGAAATGATAACGAACTTTCTTTTTCCCTTAAAATCAAATTTTTTCGGGTACGTGGCAAAAAAATGAAACAGAATTGCCTGAAATGCAAGCATCGCCGCTAAATGGTTGATGAAGAGAAAGAACTTAGCAAAATCGCCGAGATTTTCAAATATTTTATCAAAATCATAAACATAAAGGTTTGCATTTCCGTACATCACAAATCCCAGAGATGCACAGCATCCGAGGAAGAAGAATATTTTTGAAGATAATTCAGACGGTTTTGAAAAGCCCACTATGAAACCTACAATCAGGAAACCAGTTCCCATTAGCCAGAATATCAGAAAAAGTATATTCAGATGTTTATATACCCAGATATCCTTGTAGATTATTTCTCCTTCACGAAGGATTGTATATCGGACAAACTCATTCTGATAAGGTTGCAGAATTCTCATTGCATCTTCCATATTCATAAAGGACAATCCCTCGATTTCAAGCAGTACATCACCGTCTTTTATACCTGCGGAATCCGCAACTCCGCCCGGAATAATATCCGAAATTAAAAATGTATATCTTTTTGATGCGGTATCATAAATATAAGTCCACAGACAGTCATCCGTTGTCATTCTGTTCTGAATCATAACAGTATGAAATACATTCAAGGATAACAGAAAACAATATACTGAGAATAATATTATCCAGAATCTTGACCTGTGCCTTTTAATCATTTCTGAAATCCGTTTTAATTTTTATTAAAACTGTTGTTAAATCTTCATTATATTTACTGTCTTGCATATATTTATATACGAAGTTTACCAGATTTTGTTGTAATATTTTTAAATCGTCCGTAGGATGATTCTGCATAAAATTCATGATTAATTTAAAAACATTATCACCAATTATTTTCCCGTTTGGTTCAGAAGAAGCGCAATTGTAAAACAGAAATACAGAATTATTCTTAAGAGTTATTATTTTTTCGCTAATTTCAGGATTGAAAAATTTTTCATTTTCAATACCCATAGCTATTCCGCCTGTTTCTATTAATTTCAAAGAATTATTTTCAAGGAGCAGCGGATGATTATGTCCGGCTCCCGAAATCGTGACCTTACTATTGATTATGTCAAACAGTGAAAGAACCATCGTGACTCTCGTGTTTTTTTCAAATTCACTGTAAATATTCTTATTTAATTCTTTTAAAATTTCTTTCGGAGTAAGGTAATATTTTGCCGCGAATCTTGTTATAGACTGAACCTTCGACATAAGCAAAGCAGCGGGAATACCTTTTCCTGATGTATCCGCAACAACCAGCAGGAATTTTCCGTCATCGAACCTGATTATATCGAAGAAATCTCCGCTTATCGAATCCGAGCCGGAATTATATGCGGATATTTCATAGTTTTTACCGATAATGTCTATCTTTGGTATTAAACTGTTTTGTATGTGTTTTGCTATTTCCATTTCTTCCTCAAATCTCAGTTTCTTAATTTCCTCCAGCCTTAATCTTGCATTCTCAAGAGCTGCTCCCGAATGATATGATATTGTCTCAAGGAGTTCTGTTTCAGTGTCAGAAAAAATCATTTCGTATTCATTTATATATAAAATAATGCTTCCGGTAAGTACGTCTTTCTTCCCGAAGGAAAATATGTATATTTTTAAAGTATCAGGCGGTGGGTTGAACTGACTGAATAATTTATCGCTTTTTGAGATTATTATATGCGGGTTGTTCTTAAATAAATCCTTCTTTACTACATTCCGAATATTGAATATGAAATTGTAATTTTTTATTTCATTATACAGCAGCGGATATTCATCACGGTTAATCCATAACTTAACATTGTCAATTCTAAATAAATTTTTTATTGTAGTAATAAGTTTTTCCGAAATATCGTCTGCTCTCTTAAAATAAGGAAGACTTTCTGTAAACTCAAGATATAATTTTTTTTGTAAAGCAGTATTTCTTAATAATTTGTTGTCAATTTTTTTTCTTATTGCCTTATTAATGAAATCAAACAGAAAAATCAGAATTAATACAGCAAACAGTATAATAAGTTTTTCCTGCTGACCAAAATGCTTGAAAATTAACGAACTAAGAATATTAAAAATTATAAGGAAAATAAGAATTAAAATAAGGGAAACAAATATAATTATGATGTTTCGTTTAAGCGAGTAACCTGAGTGCAATATTTTGTATTTTAAAATGGAATAGGAAAATGTAACGGGAATCGCCAGAACAAGCAGTGCGGGAACCCTTGGTAATACGCTTGTGTAATTGGAAGATATGTATGGATTGAATACAAAAAAGTAATAAAGAAAACCTATAAGACCTAAAATCAAACCGATGAATATAATTTTCAGAGGTTTCTTTTTTTCTTCATCTTTGATTCTGAAATAAGAAATCACGAAGAACAGGATTCCGAGAAAGAGAAAACTGAAAGGAACATACCCGAGAAAATAAGTAATTGTAAAAATTATATTACCGGTGTTAAATGAAGAAATAAAAAAATTAATAAAAAACAAAGAAACAGGAAAAATGTAAATTATGGGAATTACATACTTTCTTTTCGGGAATTCATATTTAACCGGGAATGTCAGAAAGAAATGTAGTATTAAAGGATCGAACATCACATTCCCAAACCAGAAATTATTGAAAATGAATGACCCATATCCCGAATAATATATTCCGCCACCGAATATATTGAAACCGAGACAGGCAGAAACTCCAAGCAGGAAAAATAAAAAGGAGGTTAATTCATTCGGTTTGGACAGTCCGACTATGATGGAATTAAATAGAAATCCGAAACCGAGGAGCGAAAATATATAGAATATCAGATGAAAGTATTTATATACCTGTATTGTTACGGTAAAATTTTCGTTTTTTCGTTTGATTAAATATTCAAGTGTATCTCCTGCCTCATATTGATTTAGTAAATTTCTGTACTGGTTTACGTCTCTAATATTATAATTGTTGATTTTTAAAATCACATCGCCTTTCATTAGACCTGCTTTTTCCGTATTTCCACCGGGTCTCAATTCCCATATTACCACTCCCATATTGCGGTGATTCAAGGGATTTGAATAATCAATAAAAACATCATCCATCGTTAAACTATCTGTCAAAGATGCTTTCAGAAAAATAACACCGCTTAACAGTAATGTATATACTGATATTATTATTATAAAAAGCTTCAATGTATTTTCAGGTATTATTTTCAGATAGTTCATATTAAATTTTATAAGTCATATCCGAGACTGAAGTAAAAAGTGTAAGGACCCCAGATAAATGAATTTGCTGTTAATCCGCTGTTGATTAAAAATGAACGTCCTACGGAAAAACTTGCTTTACCAATCGGTGTATCAAATTGTCCGGATAGTCCGAGACCGTGCCTCAAATCCTTGAATCTTATATCTTCTGATTTTTCCCATATCCTACCAATATCATACCTAAAAGCGAGGTATGTGTCGAAGAAAATTTTAAAAGGGAATTTATATCTGAATTCGACTGATGTAGCAAATATCTGCCTTCCTCTTAACTGGTTTTCAAGCATTCCCATAAATATATCTTCCCCGCCCAAATTAAATTGCTCTGCAAAGGGTGTGGTTAGATCGGCAAACCCGATACAAAATTTAGGTTTCAAGTTTAATCTTTCAAACAGATTAAAATAATAACCGAATCCAATGAATAGTTTTGAGTAATTTTCGTTTCCCTGAAGCCGGTTTTGTGCAGTTTCGAAATAATAATCCATTTCTGTTCCTTTTACAGGAAACGGATATTGGTCACGTGTATCCACTTTACCTCCGAATCTGAATTTTAAAGCATTGATATCAGAGGCGTAATTTGTTTTGTCGAGGTCTTTAATTTTTATTTTTTCCATTGTAATCTGACCGAATATCGTGCCGATTTTTTCCATCTGCGTTCCTGCGAGAAATTTTAGACCATATCTGATATCTCTGAATTCACCTGTCTTTGTTCTGTCAAATGATAAATTGTCGGTACTGATATTCTCTTTATAATCAAAATAATCGATAAAATTATAATAGCCGGATAAATTAAATGTATAGTATGTTTTAAAAAGCCTGTTGGACTGAAATTCAAATTTGTATTCTCGTGACCTCAATCCTCCGCTGGCAATCAGACCGAATTCGGCTCCTGTACCGAATAAGTTTCTGTCCCTGATATCACCGAGCAACTGAAGATTTCTTTCATTATCAACTCTAAGCGCAAAACTCAGTATGCGGTTGCTTCTTTCAACTAGACTGATATTCATTATATTCTTGCCTGAAATTGAATCTGTAGTTCTGTATAAACTTACCTGTGAGAAGAGATTCGTACCGCTGATATTTTTTAAACTGTATTTTATATCACTGAATTTTGGAGTCTCGTAATATTTTATTGAAATTTCTCTTAGAACGAGGTCAGGATTCGATTTGAGATTGCCTGTTAAATTAATCTGATTTATAATTCCTTTACTAAAACTAATGTTTAAAATTCCTGTATTATAATTAAGATAGAATTCTGTTATATCAACGGAGGATAATTGTTCATTTCTTAAAATTCCGAGTATATCAAAATAGAGTTGTTCAGTTTTTTTCAGGTTCACAATGTCGTTTATATTTTCGGTGAGGAATTTCAGGATATGTTTATCTGCTGCAGTTGATAGTGAAGTGTAACTGATATCGGTTAAGACGGGGTTATTTACCGCATAATATTTAAGTTTCAGGATTCCGTTTTCCCTGTAAATTTTCGCATATACATCACTGAAGTATCCGAGGTCATATATGCTTCTCATAGTTCTTTCTATCTGTATATATTTAACGAATTTCAGGTTTTGCTCTTCCGTTATTACTGTTTTCATGCTGTCCGGAATTATGCCGGAACTAAAAATTACAATTGGGTTTGTCAGAAAATTATTATATTGCTCGGAAGCGGACGCTTCCAGTGAATCGAGTTCATACTTTAATTTACCGGCAGAATTGTCCGCATACAGTTCACCTATATTAATAAGATTTGTAAGATTAATGAAATCCTCGGCTTTATGATTTCCTACATCCGGAGTTATCGTGAAACTCGATTTTTCAAGTTGATATTTATTCAACTGTGCCATTGATATCGAAAGAATCTGGTCTGCCGTATTAATCGGATTATCTTTCAGTTCTTCTTCTGTTTTCAGCGGACTGGTCGAATTTATAGTAATAACGTAGTCGGCATCCTTCTCAAATGCAACATCTACCGGAATATTTGCAGTTAACCCGCCGTCTATCAAATCCATATCCATGATTTTTGTCGGAGAATAAATCAGTGGAAATGTAAATGAGGCTTTTACGCATTCAGTAATATTTCCTTCAGTAAATACAATTCTTTCTCCTTTTTTGAGTTCAGTTGCAACAGGAAAAAAGGGAATTTTCAGATTGAAAAAATTATCCGTATTATTAATACGTGAATTCAGAAACAGTTCATTAAGAAATTCAGTTATCTGCTGACCTGATGTCAGAGAAGTAGGCATTACGGGTACGAGACCGTCGAGTGACAGTGTAATTAAATTCATATCCTGAATTCTTTTCTGCTCCGGGAACAGGAATTCGCGCGAATATTTATTTGATATTACCACAAGGTCTTTCCAATCTGCATTTTTAGCCAGACTGTCAATTTCCAATGTTGTGTATCCGGTAGAATACAATCCGCCTATAACACTTCCTATACTTGTACCTACAATAAAATCGAAGTCAATATTATTTTTCTCAAACGATTTTAATACACCCAACTGTGCAAATCCTCTCGCACCCCCGCCGCTTAAAACAAGTGCAACTTTTTTTCTGTTATATTTTTTCGGAAATATATTGAATAAATTAGTATCTAAATTATACTTATTTCTCAACGGTAAATCAAGAAGAGTAAAATTCGAGTCGTTATCTGTCTGGGCGACAGATGCCTCAAAAATTAAACACAATATTAATATTAATATATACCGTATTTTAAACATTTGTGTTTTTTCTTTTATCCAGAAAGTTAATTATCATACCTGAAAAAATAAATATAATTGAGAGTATCAAACCCGGATACATAGGTTCTATTCCGAATAAATAACCCGGAATTTTATCCGTTTTGTTAATATAACCTGAGATGAATGAAAACAATGAAATCGTAAATGACGATACCATAGCAAGCAATACATAAATTCTGTGGATTCTGATTTTATCGGTATATGAAAGTATAACACCGGTAAGTAAAGGAGGAATAGTAAGGGAACCTAAGGTATACCAGATTTCCACTACTGAAGGTATAATGACCGCGACGACAAGTGATATAACAGCGGAAACGATAATTCCTGCTTTGGTATAATCATTAATGTTTCTTTTCAGATTGGAAAATTTGGAAACTATATCAACACTGAAAGTCGAGGCGGAAATAAACAAATACGAATGCAAGGTTGAAAGAATAGTGGCAAGTATACCCGTCAGAAAAAAACCTTTTGCGACAGGCGGCAGAATTTTCTCCGCAAGTGCAGGATAGGATTCGACCGGATTTGCAAGTCCCTTAATATGTGCAACAGAATACAATCCTGCAGTTGTCGTCATAAAATCAAAAATGAACCAGAATAAGAGCGAAATTAAAATTCCGTTTTTAGCAGTTTTTTCATCTTTTGCGGCATAGCATCTCTGATGGAAAGACGGGTCAACCAGTGCCCACGAACCTATAATAAACCATGAAATAATATATAAAGCCGAATGACCGCCTGCCGGATTAACAAAATCGGAAGGCAATGAATCAATGAGCGATATCAGTCCTCCGAATTCAATAAAACAAAACGGCAGAATTACAGCGAATCCGAGAAACATAACAATAAATTCTATGATATTCACCTTGATATCACTTTTAAGACCGCCTGAATAAATAAATATAACCGAGAACATACTTGCTATCAGCATTCCCCAGATATGCGAAATTCCAAATATCAGATTGATTATAATTCCTATCATAAATACATAAGGAGCGGGTGTTGAGAGTATGAAAATCATTAATCCGCTGAATACACTGACGCTTTTTCCGAATTTCAGACCGAGTTTTTCCGGGATTGTGCATAGTTCCGTTTTTCTTATTTTCTTTGCGAGGAAAAATGCAAAAATCGTAATGAATACATAATAGGGGAATGCATTCAGAAACCAGCTTGAAATTCCGTACCTGTAAGTAAATTCACCTATTCCGAGAATTCCGCCGTAAAATGTGGATACAAGAGTTGCGACAAATGCGGGAAGTGTAACCATCCTGCCGGCAATAAGATAATCAAGTTCGGAATTATCTCTGTTTTTTGTTCTTATTCCGATATATGATGTTATAAAAAAGAAAGCGGCTATAATAATTATATCGGATATGTCTAAGGTTATCTTCAATCTGTTAATTTATAATACTATTTTATCGTCGAATAAACCGGAAATCAGTACTGTCACCTTGTGCAAACATTCCGTTACTAATTCTTCTTCCCGAGCTCCTTCTTGGGAAGGTTTTTTTCAGTTAGAAAAAGTTATCTCAAACCGATAAAATGCTTCCTGAACAAAATCAAATCACCAGTCTTGAAAGACACAGTAACGTTTTCCGAAGTCGCAACGTTCAATGTTCCTTCCCTTACTCCGAGAGAAAGCGATTCGTCATTCAATGAATACCGTAATCCTTTTGTCGTGATACCTCTCGCCCCAGGAAATGGCAGTAACGAAATCAACCGGTTTTTCCTGTATTTAAAACTTACTTTTTTCTTTATAAATTCTATTATGAAAGTATCGTCAATGAACTTGATGTTTAATTTCTTATAATACCTTTTGAGTACGCTGAAGTTGTTCAGACTGTGATCAGGTCTTAAACTCGTGAATCCGAAAATTATAACATCTTTTATAGCTGTTTGTAAAACAAAGTTAAGCGATTTTTCAAAGTCGGTGGTTTCCTGCTCGGTATATTTAATCACCGGAACATCCTTAGCAAGAAAGTATTTCAGGACGTTTTTCTCTATCGAATCGAGGTCGCCAATTATGACGTCAGGGGTGATTTGGATGTCTTTCAGTAAGTTTGCGGCACCGTCTGCGGCTATCAGATAATCGGCGGTATTTATATTTGCGGATATTACCTTTGTGTGGGGAAAAACACCGTTCAAAAAAATTACCGCTTTAGTTTTCATTTTATTTTTATATCGATTATTTTAATGTCTTAATTTATTAAAATAAACTGTTATTTTTGTAAAAACAATAATATTATTAATTTACAGATGACCTTTATTAATCCATTGATGCTGTTAGGACTGGGATTGATTGCGGTGCCCGTTATTATTCATTTATTTAATTTACGGAAAGCCCAAAAAGTCAATTTCAGTTCATTGATGTTTGTCAGGCAAATCGAGGAAACTGAAATTAAAAAATTAAGATTAAAAGAATTAATATTATTGTTAATCAGGATTCTGCTTATCACATTTCTTGTTCTTTCCTTTGCAAATCCAGTAATGGAGAGCAGATTCAGTCTTACCGATATAAAAAACAAAACCGCGCTGTTGTTTCTTGACAATTCATTCAGTCTTAACAATATATCGGGTAAAGTAAATAATTTCGAAGAATGCAAATCATCCGCATCGGAAATCTCAGGTTTATATAATCCTACGGATAATCTAAGGATTTTTTCGGGTACGAATAATTTAACGGTATCGTCCGATATTCAAGGAGCCGAAATATCTCATAAACCTTTTTTCATAAATGAAATACTGGAAACCGTTAACATTAATCTTGAAAAAGAGAAATCAATTCTGAATGAAGTAATTGCAGTTTCGGATTTCAGCAGGGCAAATTTCAAGGAATATTCCGGCAGTGGAAACTATTCAGCCGATAAAGATAACATCTATTTTTACCTGCTTGATATATCAGAGCGAGAGCCTGCAAATATTTCAATTCAGGACGTGCAGCTCATAAATCAATTTCCTGATTTAAACACAGATATGGTATTCAAAGTAAGTATAAGAAATCATAATGATTTTTCTGTATCATCAGTCGAATTTGAAATGAGTAACAACGGTTCATATGCGCATTTTTCAAATCTGGATTTTTTGGAAAATGAACTGAAGGAATTTGAAATAAATTTCAAACCTTTTGCTTACGGAGAGCAGAAAATTGAGTCGATAATAAAAATACCGAATCCTGCGGAAGATGAAATAAAGGAAGATAACCGTTTTTTCAAAGTCTTAAGTATTCCCGAAGAATACAGAATATTGCTGGTTTCCGATAATTATAAAAATGCATCATACATTATAAAGTCCTTCGAAGTATTCAACGGCGCAGATGAAACGGGAAGAATTAATTATATTTTAAGTAATATAATTTCAGATGAAATTTATGATTATGATGCTCTGTATCTCATTAAATCCGGATTTACAGAAAATGATATAAATTTGCTTGAAAAATTTTCGTCATCGGGGAAAGGGATACTCATATTTCCGCCTGCTAATACCGACATACAGAATATAAATTTGTTACTTAAAAGAATTTCTTCTTTACGGATAGAATCGAAAGAAACAAACGCGGAAAATATAAAAATATCCGAAATCAAAACAGAGCATTCTTTATTCAAAGGAGTTTTTAAATCCGGTACAGGTGAGAGCATGAAACAAAATCCGGAATCGCCGGTACTGAAAACATATTTTAAAATTTTATCCGGAGAAAATACATATCCCGTGATTTCTTTTAATAACGGAGCGAAGTTTGTATCGGAATATATGAAAGGGCATTCGAGAATTATTTTATCCGCATTATCACCTGATTTTGAAATGAGCGACCTACCGAAAAAAAATTTTTTTCTGCCAATGATAATCAGGGGAGTTTTCCTGCTTTCAAATAATGATAATATATTGAGAACGGGCAGAATTAATTCAGGAGTATTGTTTGATGGTTTGAGAAACGGAATTGATACGGTATATAAACCCGACGGCACAAAAATTATTACTGCCGGCAATAACGGAAGTAATTTATCCATGATAATGGACAAATATTTTAATAAAAGCGGTTTTTACAGAGTAATAAATTCAAAGTCGGAAGAAAAGTTTTATGCAGTTAACAATGACATTAATGAAAGTTTTATGCAAAAAATTAATGAAAATTCCGCACTTGAATATTTTAAATTAAAAGGATTTTCCAATGTCAGGTATTTCAATAACATCGAAGACCTGAAATCCGCAATTGAAAAAAACAGAAAGGGTATAGAACTAACACCGTTTTTCTTAATATTAGCGGTAATATTTATTATTCTTGAAATAATATATTCTGCCTTCGTTCTGAGAAGAAAATAACGATTCAATTTAATTCTGTTCAGCGTATAAAGCATTTCTATTCACATGACACCACCAACAACTAATAATCAACAACTAATCACAAAACTCCGAATAATCTCCTAAATTCAATACATCAGTTTTCTTTTTAATTTTTGTATGTTCTCCAATCAGTGAATCTTCAATAATTGCATTTTCAATCATAGAATGCTCTTCAATAATTGCACGTTTGATAATCGAATTCTTAATTATGCAGTTATCTGAAATTGTAACGTTTTTACCGATTATCGAATTTTCGATTATTACATTTTCTCCTATATATAACGGTTGTTTTAAAATACATCCGTCATATTTATATTTATTATTGAATTTTTTCAGAAAATATTCGCTTGTATCAAGTATAGTATCCTTCTTTCCGCAGTCAAGCCAGTTCTCGACTTCAAAAGTAACAAGTTTCTCGCCTTTAATCAGCATATTACTGAGTGCATCGGTCAGTTGATATTCATTTTTTGTCTTAATCCCTTTTGCGATGATTTCATCGAGGCTTCCGAATAAAGTATCCGAATTTTTCAGATAGTATATTCCAACTATTGCTTTATTGGAAAGTGATACTTCCGGAGAGGCTGGCTTTTCTACAAATCTTGAAATAAATCCCTGCTTGTTTCTTTCAACCACTCCGAATCTTTTTGGGTCGTCAACTTTTTTCACTCCTATAACGGAATACTTTGAATCGCAGAGTTCTTTTAACTTCAGGTCAAAAAGCGTATCGCCGAGAATTATAAGGACGTCTTCATTTTCAGTGAATTCTGCTCTTGCACAGTTAACTGCGTGTCCTAATCCCAGTTGTTTTTTCTGCTCAATGAATTTGAAATTAAATTTAAACTTTTCTTTGAGATAATTTTTTATCATATCACCCATTACTCCCGTAATCATTATTATTTCGTTAACGAATTTTTCCTCTGTCAATTGCTCGATTATGTAATGAATCATGGGTTTCCCTGCAACATTCATAAGCACTTTAGGTTTTGTCAGCGTATGGGGTTTTAATCTCGTTCCTGAACCTGCAACCGGAATTATAGCTTTCATAATTTTATGATAAAAAGTTTTTAATTATTGAAGGAATTTTATTTATAACTTCATCGAGTTTTTCAATATTTTTACCGCCGGCAGTTGCAATGTCTGGTCTTCCGCCTCCGCCTCCGCCGAGTTCTTTTGCAATTACGGAAATGATTTTTCCCGCATTAAGTCCTTTTTCTTTAATAAGTTTATTCCCGACTGCGCATACAATATTGATTTTATCGTTGGTAACAGAAAATATAATGCCGGCACCGTCGCTTAATTTCTGTTTCAGTCTGTCTCCGATTTCTTTGAATTCGCTGTTATTGTTTACATTGAGTCTTCCCATTACCAATCTGAATCCTAAATCCGTATTTGCAGACGAAATTAATTTGTCAATGTTGTTAAATATTTTCTGAAGGTTTTGTTTCAGTAATTGTTTTTCGAGGGATTTTTTCTCCTCTTCGTATTGTGATTTTAATTCCTTGACCTGTAAAAGAAGATTATCCTGATTCTCTATCAGTTCCTTCAGAAGTTTTGTGTTGAGATAATCGGTTGAAGAAAATGATTTTGTTAGTTCGTCAATTTTATACTGAATCTTTCCTGAGTAATCAGGCGGCAATGAATTTATTATGTTGTTAAGGTTTGTAACCCTGTCATTCATATGTTCAATAATGCCCGAACCGGTTTTAGCGAATATTCTTCTTACACCCGAAGAGATGCTTTCCTCTTTTACTATTTTAAACAATCCTATATCATTTGTATTAGTAACGTGAGTACCGCCGCAGAATTCCACACTGAAATTATCGTCCATTATAACGATTCTGACAGTATCTCCGTATTTATCACCGAAGAATTTTTTAACATTAGGGATTTTATCGGCTTTTTCAGTCGGAAGGTCAGGAAGGGTTTTTACGGGAATGGCTTCAATGATTTTTGCATTTACAATATTCTCGATTTCACTGATTTCGTCCTGTGATACTTTTTTGAAGTGCGGGAAATCGAACCGCAAATATTCATCGGCGACGAGCGAGCCCATCTGTTTAACGTGTCCGCCGAGAACCTGCCTCAGTGCTTCGTGTACGAGGTGCGTTGCTGAATGATTCCTCTGCACGGCTCTACGCTTTTCGTAATCGACTACTGCAGTTATTTCCTGTTCGTTTAGATTTATTTTCCCCGGGTTTTTTACGTATATATAATACTGATTTTTTACATCAACTACGGGAAGTTCTGTTCCGTTTTGAAGTATTATTTTTCCTGTATCGCTGATTTGTCCGCCCGCTTCGGAATAAAAAGGATTTTCCTTTAATATCAATAAGTCTGTTTGGAAATCGTGGCTAATTTTAGATTTTACTGTGATTGTTTTTAATCCGTTCTTTTTGAGGTCATAAGGATTATACTTTGCTTCTTTGCTTTTTATTTCTTTCTCAAGATTTTCGTTTGCTAATTCTGTCTGAACATTATCTTCTTTTCTTGCATTTCTTGCACGTTCTTTCTGCTTTGCCATCTCCTCGTCGAATTTTATCATATCGACTTCAAGTCCGTTTTCCCTTGCCATTACCTGTGTAAGGTCAATGGGAAATCCATAAGTATCGTAGAGTTTAAATGCATCCTCGCCGGGAAAAACTTTATTAGTTTTACCTGATAATCTATGCAAAACTTCATTGAATAATTGAAGTCCTCTTCCGAGCGTATGTCCGAAACTGATTTCTTCGTTTTTAATTATTTCCTTTATGAAATCTTTCTTCTCGGCAATTTCAGGATAAATATTCGCAAATAATTTTTCTATGGTATCAACAATTTTATAAAGGAAGGGTTCGTCATATCCTAATTTACCGGCGAGTCTTGCCGCTCTTCTTAAAATTCTGCGGAGTACGTATCCGCGTCCTTCATTTGAAGGAATCGCACCGTCTGCTATAGCGAATGTTAAACACCTTATGTGGTCAGCAATGGCATTTAATGAGGGAATGTTTTCTCCGGAGTATTCTATCCCGATTATTTTTGTTATATTTTTTATGACCGGTAGAAAAATATCCGTTTCGTAATTAGATTTCTTGTTCTGGAGTACTCGAACGGTTCTTTCAAATCCCATACCGGTATCTACGTGCTTTTTCGGCAGGGGAGTGAGTTCGCCTTTTTCGTTACGATTGTACTGAATGAAAACAAGATTCCATATTTCAATTACGTCTTCTTTACTTGCATTTATGTCTTTCTGAGAGCATCTTTTTTCAGTAAGGTCAATGTGAATTTCGGAACACGGTCCGCATGGACCTGTCTCGCCCATTTCCCAGAAATTGTCTTTATCTCCGAATTTTAAAATGTGATTTGATTTTATGTCGGTTTCGGATTTCCATAATTCAAATGATTCATCGTCTGTGTGATGAACTGTTGCCCATAATCTTTCTTTCGGAAGTTTCCATACTTCAGTCAGCAGTTCCCATGCCCATTTAATAGCTTCCTTTTTGTAATAATCACCGAAAGACCAGTTTCCCAGCATTTCAAAAAACGTATGATGATATCCGTCAACTCCGACTTCATCAAGGTCATTGTGCTTGCCGCCTGCCCTAATACATTTCTGCGAATTGGCGCACCTCGTGAAATCTCTGGTGCCGGTTCCAAGGAATACATCCTTGAACTGGTTCATTCCCGCATTAGTAAAAAGCAGTGTCGGGTCGTCGTAAGGTACGACAGGGGAAGAGTCTACAATCTTATGTTTTTTCCCTTCGAAAAAATCTAAAAATGATTTCCGTATTTCATTCGCCGTTAACTTCACAGTTTATTTTATCATTATATTTAATTATACAAAATAGAATTTATAATTTTCAATTTAAATGAATAACAATCTAAATTAATACATAGTTGCATTCTCTTAAATTTAGAATTCTTGCAAAATATTAAAAAAACAGCGTTTCTAATGGATTAAAATTTTTGGTGCTCTCAATTGAATTTTGGTTTCTCAGGAGTAAAAAATATATTTTTTTATATACACTCGCAATTTTAATGTTCTCAGTGTAAATTTTTAATGGTAATAATCCGCTTTTAAATGTATTCTGATTATTGGAATTTTTTTTATGGTCTAAGCGGAAAATAAAATTCATCCTGATTGAAGAGTTGCGTGAAATTCCTCTTTATCTCCCCGATTTTGTGTGATTTGTTATTTGCTATTTACTATTTACTATTTGAGATTACGCCAGTGCCTTCTTATTAGCATTGAGATAAACGGGTTCCGCCTTATCCTCTACGACTTCTTTAGTAATAATGCAATGAGTTATATTTTGCTTGGACGGAATTTTGTACATAATATCAAGCATAACAGATTCAATAATCGAGCGAAGTGCTCTTGCACCTGATGCTCTTTTTATTGCTATATCTGCAATCGCTTCGAGTGCTTCTTCCTTAAATTCCAGTTGAACACCTTCCATCCGAAAAAGTTTCTTGAACTGCTTAACTATAGCATTCTTTGGTACAGTTAATATATTCAGTAATGCTTCCTTGTCAAGTGCATCGAGAGATGTTACTATAGGCAACCTGCCGACAAGTTCAGGAATAAGTCCATATTGGACTAAATCTCCCGCTTCCGCTTTTGCAAGGATAAAATCTTTACTTATATCTTTTTTTCCTACTACCTGAGCACCAAAACCGATAGAACTCGATGCAATTCGTTTCTCTATAATCTTTTCCAGTCCGTCGAAAGCGCCTCCGCAAATAAATAAAATATTTTTCGTATTAATATTAATCAAAGGCTGTTCGGGGTGCTTCCTTCCGCCTTTTGGAGGGACACCGGAAATTGTTCCTTCGATAATTTTTAATAATGCCTGCTGAACACCTTCACCAGAGACATCGCGTGTAATAGATACATTTTCGCTTTTACGGGAAATTTTATCAATTTCATCAAGATAAATTATTCCACGTTCGGCTTTGGCTACATCGTAATTTGCGTTTTGTAAAAGTCGTACAAGAATGGATTCTACGTCATCTCCTACATATCCGGCTTCCGTAAGCGTTGTGGCGTCCGCAATAGCAAACGGAACATTTAAGAATTTAGCAAGAGTTTGTGCAAGATATGTCTTCCCTGTTCCCGTGGAACCAATTAATATGACATTGCTCTTTTCTATTTCTACGTCGTCAAGAGTTTTGAATTCGAATGAATCAATTCTTTTGTAATGATTATAAACCGCAACAGCGAGTGACTTCTTGGCTCTTTCCTGACCGATAACATATTCATCAAGAAACTCTTTAATACCTAAAGGAGTGAAATTTGATTTTAATTTATTTACCGATTTACTCGTTACACTTTCGTTATTCATTTTGATTATCTGCAAGGCGTTGCTGACACAAATTTCGCATATGTAAGAGGATTTTCCTGCTACATCTGTTGGACCTTTAATCATATTTGTAACTTTATCTGCACTTCTGCCGCAAAACGAGCATCTCGGTTGTTGCGATGTTTTTGTTGTTGTAGGTTTATTTGCCATATATAATAATATTATAATACAGTGCGCAATGAGGGACTCGAACCCCCATGGGTTATCCCACTAGATCCTAAGTCTAGCGCGTCTACCAGTTCCGCCAATTGCGCAACTTACAAAAATAATCTAATTAATATAAAAATGAAATGAATATTGAATGGATTTAAATTCTCACTTTAAATAAACCGGATTTGAGAATCTTCATTAAACAATGTTTTAATTAAAAAATTATGTTCAAATATTTAATAACTACCTGATAATAATTTTTTCACAAATAGAAATTATCTGCATTCTTTTTTCTCAGTCATTCCCTAACCACGCATCATCAATATCATCCGAACTTATTATAAATAACTTGGAACAGTATATACCATTGAATTTACCGGTCTTAACACATCTTTCGTGGTTTCTCCTGACTGTATCGGGATGGTCTGCTCTCTTGTCCTGCCAGAAATTATCCAGCTCCTTGCCGCATTCAGTACAAAATACCGGTTCTTCGCTTAAATTTTCTATTATATTTTTGTCTTTTTTTGTTTTTGGTTTGGATAATTTCCTGCTGATCTTAGTAGTTTTTTTCACTATATATACAGTTTACTTCACTTATTATTTAAAACAATCATCAAATTATAAAGTTCAATAAATAATTTTTATATTAGAAAATATTTTCAAAAATTTTGGAACAAAAATAAATCTGATATTTTTCCTTTCTTATTGAACAATTAAATATTATCCATTGAACCTTGCCTTCTTTGCTCCTTTGCGGTTAATTTTCTCATCGAACATTGCACATCGAACATTAAATAATGTCCGTATTAATCCGTTTTAATCAGTATAATCTGTGTTTCTGATACGTAATATTTTTATTCCGTTCCGTGTCCGCTGTAAAGTTCCGCGCATTTCACATTCAAATAATTCATAACCCGTACAAGCCGGAAGCAAACTATTTTTAATTTTAAATAATATCCGTATTTGTCTGTGTCCAGGAGTTTATCCCGATCTTTCGGGATTATTCTGATGTGTAATGCTTGTTATCTGTTCAGTGTCCACATGATTTTTCCGCGTTATCATCGGACTAATGAAAAGTTTGCTCCCGGGAACTCGGGACGCATAATTTGAAAATTAATGAAATAATTCATTATTTTACATTACATATTGTTTTCATTCAATATTTACTCTTTGCTATTTGTTATTTACTGTTTGTTATTTGCTTTGCCATTTAACATTTAATAATATTTTAATAAATTTGCCATTAGCAAAGAAAATATAATGAAAATATTAGAAGCAATTACACTACTGAAAAATTCCTGTATCCTTAATGATGAAAGAATCAGGGATGATATTAAACTTTCACCCGCCGAATTCAACGGAATAATGTCGCTGGATAAAGGAGAAAAAATTACCTGCCACTCCCTTTCGGGTAAAATGGGACTTTCTATTTCAAGAGGCAGCAGGGTGATTAATAAACTGCTTTCCAAAGGATACTTTAAGGAGGAAAAACTTAAGAGTGATAAAAGGTGCAGTATAATTTCCCTTACCATAGAAGGAATAAAAGCTAAACAGAAAATTAATGAGATAATCGAAGGATGTGAAAATAAAATAATATCGAAGTTAAATGCGAAGGAAATCAAGGAAACGAGGAAGTGCCTTATACGCTTAATCAAATTAATGCAGGAATAATTGCTTTTTAATTGTCGGGAGTTTCTCATAAAATTTGTTTTCTGACTTATTTCAGGTCTAAATTCCTGAAACAAGTAATAATTATTGCAACTGATACATTTGCCGAGGAAAATGAGTTATATAAAACCCCCGGAATAAAAATAAAAAACTGTCCGGTAAAAAATTATAACAATAGAAATGCTTAACAACGGATATTCAGATGTTGCGGATTTATGGATGCTGGATAAGAATATTATTTTTCTTAATCACGGTTCCTTTGGCGCCTGTCCGATACCCATACTCGATGAACAAATTAGATTCAGGAAAAAACTTGAGACCGAGCCGCTGAGATATTTCCTAAGGGAATATGAGAATGATTACCTGAAATCACAATCTGCTCTGGCAGAATTTACGGGATGCGATGCGGAAGACCTCGTTTTTGTTCAGAATGCTACTATAGGTGTTAACACGGTTTTGAAATCCCTCGATTTAAAACCCGATGATGAAATCCTCTTTACTAATCAGATTTATCCTGCCTGCAGAAATACAATAATCTTCTTGAATGAGACAATAGGAGTAGGATTCAAAGAAGTTATAATTAAACTGCCTGTTACAGGTAAAGAAGAAATCATTAATCAAATACTTGAAGGTGTAAATGAAAAAACTAAAATTGTGCTGCTTGACCACATCTCGTCGCTTCCGGGTATGATTTTTCCCGTTAAAGAAATAACGGAAGAACTGCACAATAGGGGAGTCGAGATTCTCATAGACGGTGCGCACGCTCCGGGTATGTTCCCGCTGAATATTTCAGAAGTAAATCCTGATTATTACACGGGCAATTGCCATAAATGGCTCTGCACTCCGAAAGGCTCTGCATTGCTTTACGTAAAGAAAAAAAATCAAAATAAAATCCATCCGCTTGTAACAAGCCGAATTTCACTCGAAAAAGGCAGGTATAAAAACGATTTTCAACTTGAATTTTCGTGGCAGGGTACACTTGATACGAGTGCCGTTTTGACTATTCCTTTTGCAATTGAATTTTTAAATTCTCTGAATGAAAACGGCATTCAGGGTCTTATGAAGAGGAACAGCGAACTCGTTTATAATGTGGCTGAAATGATATGCGAAGAATTTGAAATTCCGATGCCCTATCCTGAAGAAATGACCGGCTCGATTTACGGAATTCCGTTTTTCAAGGATGATATGATTAAATCTGATACAATCAATCAGAGAAGTCAACTGCAGGAAACTTTGTTCTTTAAATACAATATTGAAGTTATGGTGAGTTACTGGGAGAAAGCCCCGGACAGGCTTCTAAGGATTTCTGCACAGGCATATAATACTTTTGAACAGTATGAATATTTAATTTCGTCATTGAAAAATATTTTAAAATAAATATATGAGCACAAAAATTTTTAAATTCATTTTCGTTATTTTATTATCAATAATAACATTATTTATGGAAGACTTACAGTCACAGGAACGGAAAACAATTGTTGACGACGCTTCAAAAAAAGAAGCAATGAATCTGCTGATTGCCAAATACGGCGAAGCGGAAAAATTCAGAATTGAAAAAGGGATTAATCAGGTTGCTGAATTCTGGCTTGAAGAAGACGGCACTGCGGAAGAATATGTGAAATTCTGCAGGGATAATTTCACTGCTTCCGGCGTTCAACTTGAGTCGCTTTACGACAGGATTGAATTTTTTAACGAAATTACATTCGGATATTTTACCGAAATGAGTATTAAACTCCGCCAGCCGCTCGACCTTGAAATGGGGGATATTAAACCGGTGGATTTAATTATGGGAAGTTTCAATCCTTCAGCACATTTAACAGATGACTTGTTTAAAAATAAATACGCATTTATTGTTCTGCTGAATTTTCCAAGATACTCTCTTGAGGAAAGAACACAGCTGGGAATGAACTGGAACAGGCAGGAATGGGCTTACGCCAGGCTCGCCTCGATGTTCAATGCACGCGTTCCCGCCGATATTAACCAGAAAGTGAACGATGCTTATACTTCGGGAGATAATTATATATCGAATTACAATATAGTAATGAACAAACTTGTTGATGATGAAATGAAAACGCATTTCCCCGAAGGTCTGAAACTGATTTCACACTGGGGCTTAAGGGATGAACTGAAGGCGAGATACGCAAACGAAGGCGATTTGCCGAAGCAGGAAATGATATATCAGGTTATGCAGAGAATAATCAGACAGGAAATTCCGGAAAATGTTGTGAATAGCGATCAATACCTGTGGAATCCGTACAGCAATAAACTATATAAAAACGGAACCGAAGTTATAAATGCCGTCAGAGAACAGGATACAAGGTATGAAATGTTTTTAAATAATTTCAAAACAAATAAACTGCTTGATGATTATTATCCGGGACTCAATACGCATATGAAGAGAAGTTTTGACCTCGGCAGGGAAGTATCGGAAAAGGAAGTTGAAGATATGTTCGATGAAATGCTCAAATCTCCGCAGGTTAAAAAAGTTGCTCAATTGGTGAAATCGAAACTCGGCAGGGATTTAAGACCGTTTGATATTTGGTTTACGGGTTTTAAATCGAAATCGAAAATTGATGAAGCGGAACTCGATAAAATTGTTAAAGCAAAATATCCGGATGTCGAAGCATTTGAAAATGATATTGATAATATTATGCTGAAACTCGGATTCAGTGATGAAATCGCTGAATATGTTGCAGAGAAAATCAGAGTTGATAATTCAAGGGGCGCTGGTCACGCAATCGGAGCAGCCATTAAGGAATTCAAGGCAAGACTTCGTACAAGAATAGGAAAAGACGGTATGACCTACAAGGGATTTAATATTGCCGTTCACGAACTCGGACATTGTGTTGAGCAGACGCTCACGCTCTATAAGATGGATTATTACACTCTTAACGGCGTGCCGAATACGAGTTTTACTGAAGCGTTTGCATTTGTATTTCAGGCGAGAGACCTTGAATTGCTGGGAATAAAAAATGAAGACCCCCTCGCGGAAGATTTAAAAGCACTCGATATATTCTGGAGCACTTATGAAATAATGGGCGTCTCTATGGTTGATATGAAAGTGTGGAACTGGATGTACGCTCATCCCGACTGCACACCTGCCGAACTTAAAGAAGCAGTGATTAATATTGCAAAGGATGTCTGGAATAAATATTATGCGGATGTATTCGGAATTAAAGATGTGATTCTGCTCGGAATTTATTCACATATGATAGATAATCCGCTTTATCTGCCGAATTATGCGCTCGGTCATCTCATACAGTTCCAGATAGAAGATTACCTGAAAGATAAAACCGTCGGTCCCGAAATGCAGAGAATGTGCGCCGCCGGAAATATTATCCCGCAGGTCTGGATGCATAATGCAGTTGGCTCAAATATCTCCGTAAACCCGCTTCTCCACGCCGTGGACGAAGCCTTAAAAAAAGTAAAATAAGAACCTTACATATCCGTTTTCACGGATAAGATTCATAATCTGGCATAGCCGGAACCAAAATGCTTGTTTTAATAATTAAATTCCGTGTTCATCCGTTCGCCGCGGCAAGTGACACGTAATACTTGTTATCTGCGAGATTCCGCTATTCCGCGGTCTAATAAAAAACTTGCCGGTTTTCGCAGAATATGAAAGTTAACGGTATAATTCAAAATTCATAATTCAAAATTTAAACAAATCATTTACACATTCCCGGTCTTCCCCACCAATACCGCTCTGCTGAAAAATATTTTCGGTCTGTCAATTATTTCAAATCTAAAACTCTTCAATTTATTAATCATCTCCTCAAATTCACTTTTTGATACGTGGAAATTCGGCTCAACTATATAAAATTTTCCGACTGCATTTAACAGAGAATAAATCTCATTAAAAAAATTATCATGATTCGGTACTTCATGCACGACATAAAATGCAAAAACGAAATCGGCTTTTTCATTGATGCCCGTATTATCCTCGCCGCATTTATGTAATTCAATTATATTTTCGAAACCGCTTCCGTTGATTTTATTTCTTACAATATCAAGCATTCCGTCCTGTAAATCGGCGGCAATTACTTTCCCCGAATTATTCAGCATCCGGGCAATTTCCATCGTGAAATATCCCGGTCCGCATCCAAAATCAATTACAGACATTCCTTCTTTGATATGACCTTTCAATATCTTTTTTGGATTCTGATGAATCTTTCTTAAAAAATTATCCAGACCTTTTGCGTTTTCAACTGGGCAAACTCTGTTTTTATTTTCTTTTTTGATAAATATTTTTATTTATTTTATTACGCTCTTTCTCAATGTCTATCCCGGGCACTCGGGACTCCGTTTTGGCAACGTTAACAAAACTCCTTCCCAAGCTCCGGCTTAGGAAGGTAATTCCATGTATAAAAAAGAAAAACTGTCCGTCATTTCAACTTCAAAAAATCTCCGTCAATAATCAACAGCACTGCACCGTTTTCACTCACAGAACGGTGTGAACTTAAATTATCCGATACAACATACGTCATACCTTTATTCATAGTTATTTCTTTACCTTCTTGCGATTCGCTCGTAAATTCACCTTCAAGACAATGAACGATATGTCCTTTCTGACACCAGTGGTCGGCAACATAATCTTTTGTATATTCCACTATCCTGATTCGCAAACCGGAATATTCGAGTGTCTGCCAGAATGATGTACCTGTATCTCCCCTGTGTTCCGTTTTAGGAACCGTCGTCCAGTCAATCCTCCGGAAAGGAATGTTTTTGTTATCCATATATTTTATTTTTTCGTTCCAATCGCATAAATTCTTTCGACGTTCATCTCAAAATCATACGGTTTTCTGACATCGAAAAAATCTAATTCGAATTTATTGTTTTTAAAAAATCCTTTTATCTCATCTTCAAGGAAATAACTGAAATATACCTCGTTGCCTTCATACCATGCATCATCTGTAATTCCTTCGGACTCTCCCTTTTTAACTGTAACAAGCAGTTTTCCTCCGTGACGCAATATCCTGTAGAATTCCCTGAATATTCTGTCTATATATTTTTTCGGAGTATATACAATCGAATAAAATGAAATAATACCGCCAAAAATGTTATCTGAAAAATCCGTTTTCATCATATCCATAACGCTAAATTGATTTTCGGGTTATTTAAAGCAGCCATCTCTATGCATTTATCCGAAATGTCAATACCCGTAACACTGAAACCTTTTTCGTAAAGATATTTTCCGTACTGGCAGGAAGGACCGCATCCAGTATCGCATACAGAAGTGCAATCGGAGAGCATACTTGCAAATTTATCCATTATTATTCTGTCATATTTCTTTTGTCTGATTTCATCTTTAAAATAATTATGATACTTCTCCGCTGTTTTATCATATGCCTTTTTCGTTAAATCGTTAATCCGGTAAAGTTTCATATATTAATGTACGACTATGTTACGCAAAATTAATTAAAAAGTTCTTAAGTTTAACAGCAAGAAAAAATCATATAGGATGAAACTTATATAAATAAAACCCCAACGGGGTGACATATTTCGGAATAAAATAAAAAATTGTAACCGTACCGTAGAGTCTCACCGATTTATCGGGGGACTCTCGGAACTAAAAAATACATTCTCCAATATAACCTGCCGGAAAAATTTTATTGTATTTTATTTTTATTTATTTTTGTATTTTACAAAAAATTATGTTCTTATAATTTTCAGCATCTGTCCGGAAGGGTGGGTGAGTGGCTGAAACCAACGGTTTGCTAAACCGTCGTACGGGAATACTGTACCGCGAGTTCGAATCTCGCCCCTTCCGCATTATAAGGCTCTTTAAGAGCCTTTTTTATTTTTTAGATTTTATAACTGACTTATACTGCTAACTACTATCTCTCTGTTCGCTCTGCATCTCATCGTTTCGTCAAGGCGACTGTGAATTTCATCCCGCTTAAATCTTTCTTATCCTTCTCATTCAGGATTTGAAATTCTTAATTTCTGATTCGTATAATTTTTCCGGAATATTAAACCGCGAAGGGTAAAGTATTTATGCAAAAAAAATTTGTAATTACAACCCTCCGAACAAATCTTTTCTTTATTTAAACGGATCAGTCTTAATTAATGATTTTAAGTGATTAAATGCTTTGACTAATGCTTTGGCGTCTGATTCGGTATTATTGCAAAATGACCAGAATTCCCAGCTGGTATAATTTCTTATATCACCGGAACTGTAAAATTTAATGCACTTTCCGGATGCACAGGATAATCTTGTACAATAAAAATAATTTTTGTCCTCTAAATATGTAATTTCATCAATATCATTTAAATTAAATTTTACAATTTGCTTCAGGGTGTCGCCCTCATTTATGATTGTAAGTTTCGTATCACCGTATTCACTTATCTCAAATATTTCTTTGTGATTAATGTTTAAATTTATTCTGTTGTTAATGTATTTTACTGTTTCATCTAAATTTATTTCCTGTGATAATAGATTTCCTGAATTGCAAACAATTGTAAGAAAAAGGAAACATCCTAATAATGGCTTAAAATATTTATTATTCATTTTAATTATTTTTATTTTCTTATTTCAATCTAATCATTTAGAAAAATTTATTAAATATAAATATTATCACACTTCTTTTTGCCGATACTCCTTAAAAACCCTCTCAAATTCCTTTTCCTTAAAACTCATTCTATGCCCCGATTTATTAAACTGAAATTGCAATAGGAGTCTCGCTTTAGTATGATAAACAATGCTCATTAATTTCAATGCCGCTTTTCTTGGTAAATCCTTTTCCAATCATTTGGTATTGTTTTCATAAAATCAGTTTTTGATTTTTATTGTTCAGAATTGAACTTTCAAAATCATATATTTAACCCGAAATTTGAGGCTTTACGGATTCTATAAAAAATTGTATTTCTATGAGAAAAATAAATTGTTAAATTGTACAAATTTATTAAATAAATCAGTCATTACTATGAGAAAAGTATTTTTACTCGGATTTTTAGTTTTTTTATCTGTTTCTCTGTACGCTCAGGATAAACAGGAAGGCAAATTCGGTATTTCTTTTTCGGGATTTGTTAAAGCGGATTTTTTTGCTGATTCACGTCAGGTAACATCAATTCGCGAGGGGCATTTTTTGCTGTTTCCGGAAAATGAATTGCTTGATAAAAACGGTGAGGATATTAATGCTAAACCTCATCTGAATTTTCTTTCGGTTCAAACAAGAGTTACAGGAAAAATTACGGGTCCCGATTTTCTTGATGCAAAAACATCCGGTTTGATTGAAGCAGAATTCTTCGGTACCTCTGATGCTGATGTGAATGGTCTCAGGCTGCGGCACGCATTTGTGAAACTTGACTGGACTAATACTTCTTTTCTTGCCGGTCAGTTCTGGAATCCGATGTTTATTGTTGATTGCTTTCCGGGTACAATATCTTTCAATACAGGCGTTCCGTTTCAGCCGTTTGCAAGAAATCCGCAACTTAGATTTACACAGAAATTTGATAATTTGAGTTTTACTGCAGTTGCATATTCTCAAAGGGATTTTCAAAGCAATGGTCCCGATGGGTTTTCTTCTAAATATCTTAGAAATGCGGTGCTTCCCGGTCTTCACGGTCAGTTAAGATTTGAAGCAGGGGATAATGCTTTTGGATTAGGCGGCGGTTATAAAATGCTCGCCCCGCGTATCAGTACGGCGAAAAATTATAAGTCGGATGAAACTGTCGGAAGTTTATCCGCTCTCGTATTCGGAAAATTCAAATTCAATGACGTGCTCTGGAAAATTGAAGGGGTGTACGGGCAAAATATGACCGATCTGACTATGCTGGGAGGTTATGGCGTTAAATCACTCGATACTAATACGGGAATTGAAACATATACGAACATAAACACAGTTTCCGCCTGGACGGATATTTCATATACGAAAAATATTGAAGTGGGAATTTTTGCGGGAGTTTCTATGAATCTCGGTGCGGATGATAATTTTACCGCTTTCTACGGCAGAGGAGGAAATATTGATAATTTGTTCAGAGTCTCTCCGAGATTCGCAATTATTTCCGGAAAAACAAAAATCGCCGCTGAACTTGAATTTACATCTGCCGCTTATGGTACGGTTAATTATGCTGATAAAGGAAAAGTTGAAAATACTAAATCTGTAACGAATATAAGAGGTTTATTGGCTTTTATTTATAATTTCTAATATAAAGTAAATTTTTATTCTTTCTGGTTACCCTGCGTTCTCTTCGTTGAACGCAGGGTACAACCGCCGTTATTAAACTTTCGTTTTGTATAATTGCCACCATTGTATATACGGTTTTGAATGATGCTCGTAATGATATCCGAAAAAATAACATGTCAGCATTGCCAAAAAATGATTTTTCTTAAGCGTTCGGGCGTGATAGGGCATCATTTCGGGAGTGTGTGGTTTTCTGTGAGTGAGATAAGTGCCGAAATAAAATAACTGAAATGTTCCGATGAATGAAGGAATTACAAAATAAAACCAGACAGGGGTTTCGCCGTTTATAAAACTCAATAGATTGAAAATAATTGCGATTATTATTATTTGTGTAAGCGTGATATATCTGAAAAAGAATGTGAAAAACCAGATGAAAAAGTTCTGTGATTTTGTGCAGTAGTCAGGGTCTTCTTCTGTGCAGGGATGCTTGTGGTGTAAATGATGGTTCTTCAGCAATTTCTTGTATGAAAATCCTGCAAATAGAAATGCCGATGTCCTTCCGATAGCATTGTTAATCCTTTTATTTCTCGATACTGTCCTGTGCATTGCATCGTGTGCGGTTATGAATAATCCTGTGAAAAGGTAACCCTGCAGCAAAATGTGGATATAAAATAAAGGATTTGAAAAATCAACCTCTACATACATAATGCTGTATATAAGGTGCACAGCCCAGATTAATATTATTGAAACTGAAATTAAAATTCCCATAAAATTCTATTGTTGATTTTCTAAAATAATTTTTTAGAACATTAATAAAAGTAATATAAATGACTACAAATAATAATATATAATTTATATAAAAATAATGTAGTTATATATCTAATTTAAACTATTTTATATTATTTAATATATCATCCTTTATTTTGTAAAGATACTCTTTTGCGGCATCGTATTCATTGGGAATTATTCCTTCAAGTATCGCTTCTTCTATCGCTTTCTTTATAGTTCCTACGGCTTTAGAGGGATGCAAATTACAGATTTCCATTATTTCTTCACCGCGGACAGGTGACTGGAAATTTCGGAGATCGTCCTTTTCCTGTACTTCGAGTATCCGCTTTTCGATTTTATCGTAGTTCGCTATGAATCGCTTCATTTTCTCCGGATTCTTTGATGTTATGTCTGCCCTGCATAGTTTCATTAAATCAGGCAGCTCTTCTCCCGCTTCCGCTGCAAGACGCCTGATTGCAGAATCAGTTACGCCTTCTTCTGATAAAGGAATAGGTCTTAAATGCAGCCTGATAAGTTTTTCAACATAATTTAGTTTATTTAACGGCAGTTTAAGGTTGTTGAAGATTTTCTTGATCATTCTTGCGCCGATTTCGGAATGTCCGTGGAATGTCCAGCCCGTTCCTTCGACAAATCTTTTGGTTTTTGGCTTTGCAATATCGTGAACAAGTGCAGCGAATCTGAGCCATATATCATCGGAGATTTTTGCTGTGTTATCTACAACCTGAAGAGTGTGGTGAAATACGTCTTTGTGATGGTATGCGGATGTTTGGTCAACTCCCGCCATTGTAGATATTTCCGGGAAAACATAATCCATTACACCGGATAAATACATAAGGTCAAGACCTATTGAAGGTTTTTTTGATTTTAGTATGAGGATAAGTTCATTGGTTATCCTTTCCTGTGAAACCACTTTGTCTTCTTTAAGACGGTAAGCCATTTTATTTATTGCAGAAAATGTTTCGGGCTCTATCTGAAATTCCAGTTGGGAAGCGAACCTGATTGCTCTCATTATGCGTAGAGGGTCGTCATCAAATGTTCTTTCAGGGTCAAGAGGAGTTCTGATTACTTTTTTTTCTATGTCCTTTAATCCGTCGAATAAATCAATAATCTTTTCGGGATTAGATAGCGGTACTGCAAGTGCGTTTATTGTGAAGTCGCGTCTCGATAAATCGTCTTCAAGATTTGAGAATTCAATTTTAGGTTTACGTGAATCTTTCTTGTAACTTTCTTTCCTTGCGGAAGAAAATTCGAGTTTGTATTCTTTATAATTTATTAATGCCGTTCCGAATTTTTTGTAAACCGCATCGAGATTTGTTTTGAGTTGCTTTGCGGCTGATTCCGCAAATTCTGTTGCATCGCCCAGTACCATGAAATCTATATCCGTCGAAGGAAGTTCAAGTATCCTGTCCCGTACATAACCGCCTACTAAAAATACGTCAAAATTGTTTTCGACTGCGATTTTTGATATTTTGTTTATTATTGTATTTTTAAATATGTTTTTCAAATTATAAAGTTAATGTAGCATATTCGTATTTATGTTTTTTAGTAAAAGGAAGAAGACATCCGGAAGTATTGAAGAAAGTAATGTCATTCATTTTATAATTTTCGTTTATGTGCGTGTGCCCGTGAAAAACCAATTTAATTCCGTATTCTCTGAATAAATTAATGATGTTTTTGCTGTTATGCAATTGCATTGTGTCTCGCTCGGAATATAACCAGTTTGAAAAAACCTCGTCATTGTTCAGTGAGGTGTAATAAAAATGGTGATGTATCAGGACAATTTTTATTTTTTCTGTAAATATTTTATTGTTAAGCAGTTTTTTCAGTTGGGTTAATTCTTTGTTTGTGATTTCGCCGTTTGAACCGATTGGATTGCCGTCTAATGACCAGTCGGCTACTGAATTTATTCCGAATATTACAAAATCCCCGATTTCTTTTGCGTATGGAAATATTTTTCGGTTTTCAGGAAATGTATCACAGAAATAATTACAGAATTCCTGTATGCGTTTTCTCTTGTTCGTGTTCTTGCATTGTGTAGGAAAAAGGTATGATTTTCCGCCGTGCTCTGCTCCGCCGTATATTTCGTGATTGCCGATGCAGACGGATAATCTGTCGCGGCTGAAGTAACCGTATTTTTTTAATTTTTTTATTACTGTGTTGTAGTCGCCTTCGAAGGGATTGTGAACTATGTCTCCCGTGATGAACAGATGGTCTATTTTATTTTTCGATATGCTTTTCACTAGTTTGTCGTATCTTTCAGTAAGTTCTTTGTTTTTTCTGTTTATGTGCAAATCGGAAATATGTGCGATTTTGAAATTCATTGATTCAGTATTTTGGTTAAAGAGTCGTTGCTTTTTTTAATGATTTCTTCCGCCACTTTTAATGCACGGATTCCGTCGTCAAGTGTTACTGTCGGCGGAGTCGAGTTCTTTATGCTTTCGAAAAATCTTCTCTGCTCCGTCTTCATCGGATTCTTTTCCTTTATTTCCGGCTTTTCGTATAATATGCTCATATCCGTATCGGGTATCTTGATTTTTCTGAAATTGAAGAATGATGTTTTCGATGTCTCTGTTAACTTGAATACTTCCGCAATGTTCTCCTGAAAATCAAGTGATATGTATGCGTTTTTCTGAAATATTCTCATCTTTCGCATTTTCTTCTGTGATATGCGAGATGCGGTTATGTTTGCAACTGAACCGTTTCTGAATTTTATTCTCGCATTCGCAATGTCTATGCTGTTAGAGATTAATGCAACTCCGCTTGCATCTATATCCTCGACCTCGGATTTAATCAGACTTAATATTAAATCAATGTCGTGTATCATTAAATCCTGTATTACTGAAACGTCTGACCCGCGTGGATTGTATGTTGACAATCTGTGGCTCTCGATGAATAGGGGCTTTAGTTCGTGCTTCTCAACCGCAAGAAGTGCAGGATTGAATCTTTCGATGTGACCGACCTGAACGGTGAGGTTTTTTTCGTTTAAAATTTTTTTAAGTTTGGTTGCCTCCTCCGGACTTGAAGTAACGGGCTTTTCGATGAAAATATTTTTATCGTTTTTGATTAATTCTGCCGCAATTTCGAAGTGTGTTGAAGTCGGAGTTATTATTAATGCAGCGTCTATTTCATTTATTATTTCCTGCAGGGTTGAATAAGTTTTTACGTTAAATCTATCTGATGCTTCCTTTAACTTATCCGCGTCTGTGTCGAATGCACCTGAGAGTTCTATGTAACCGAGTTCTGATTCCAGTTCCTTTATGTTTTTCAGATGCATCTTTCCGAGATGACCTATGCCGATGATTCCGATTCTTATTTTGTTTTCCATATTATTGTCCTTTGGGTTCTGCGTGTATTATTATGTTTATTAATTCGGGATAAAGTTCTTTTAATTTTATGTAAATTTTACTTTCGAGTTCCGTGACAAAATTGTGTACCCTGTCGAACGGAATACTGTGTTCAAATTCACAGTCGCAGGATAACCGCAATCCCGACCGGAGTCTGAATACCTTTATATGATGAAAATTCAGTACGTTGCGGTTCTCTTTTATTATGTTTTCCGTTATTCTTACTATCTCGTTTGATTTGTTTGTTATGTCCTCTGCTTCGTCGGCTATTAAACCCGGTTTGTCTATGTGTACTTTTACATCATCTATAACTTTGATTCCATTTTTTATCTTTTCTTCCAGTCGTGTTACTGTATCGTGGGCTTCAGTTAGAGCTTTCGTGTTCGGTATTTCTATGTGCAGTTCGGCTGTGATTCTGTTTTTATATTTATATGTGAATATATCGTGGCATCTGTATCCCGAATTGTTTACTATTATTCTGATTTTATCGTTAATTGTTTCGTCTTTGCTTTCCACAGGTTCGGTGTGCAGTATTATATCTGCATTCTCTGCAATTTTTTTTATCTTATCTTCGATTTTTTCAGTAATTTCATGAGTCTCGTAAAATAATTTTGTTCTTCCTACATTAACCGTTGCGTCAATAAATATTTTTGAACTGGTCGAACGAACTCTTAAATTTTTCAGTCCTTCTATGCCTTCCGTGGACGTTATGACGTTTTTTATTTTTTCGTACATCCCCTTAGGGACTTTATCCATAAGTGAGTCATATGCTTTTTTGGTTAATTTTGAGGTTATCATTATTATTATAACGGAAACTATTATTGCAGCTATGGGGTCAAAGACAGGTTCTATGTAATATAATGCGATACCGATAAGCACTACGCCTGAACTTAAAATATCCGATGAAAAATGTAGAGCATCTGCTTCAAGTGCCTGTGAATTTGTCTCTCTTGCCGTTTTTTTTAATGCTCTCGACCTTGTAAAATCCAGGACAATGCATACTGATATAACGAGAAATGAATAATAATCTATGTTAACATTTGAAGGAGGGTTGATTATTCTCGAAACTGCTTCATAAAGTATGTATACGCACATAAATACGAGAACTAAGACCTGTATAAGGGCAGAGAAACTTTCAATTTTATCGTGTCCGTAATGATGGTCTTCGTCGGGAGGTCTTGCCGAATATTTGAGAGATATAATCGTGACCAAAGATGCAATCAGGTCGGTTGAAGAGTGAAATAATTCGGATAATACCGCAAGACTGCCGCTCCAGATTGATGCGGAAGTTTTCAGCAGTACAATGAATATCGCAACAAAAAGTGATACTTTTGCGACTTTCATTTTCTTTTTGTTGATATCTGCGATTTTATCATTCATATTCCAGCAATTCCTTGTTGAGTAATTTTGCTTTTTCTTTATTTCCGCATATATACTGAAGAAGAATCGAACCTGAAATAGTAATTAATGCACCGATTATAAAAAGTTCTGATAGAGGCTCATTTAATATAAGCCAGGAAAAAAATATGGTTATGGCAGGTGAAGAATTCAGATAAGTAGTTAGATTGCTGACTTTAAAAGTCTTTGATGAATATACAAAAATAAAATAACTTAAAAAAGCAACGAGTACTGACAGATGAAAGAAACTTAATATACCGTAAAAATTAACCTTATCGAAAGACAGGTTTTTTATATCTGAAATGAGAACCGGAATGTATAATATTATTCCTGTTGAAAATGCTATAGCGGAGGTTTTAATTGCACCGTATTTTTCAACCATGTTTTTGCTGTATGATAAATATGCAGCCCATGAAAACACTGCTCCCACGAGTAAAATATCTCCCGTTATTACGTTTCCTTCGGTCAGATTTGTTATAACTAAATTTTCATAGAATATTATTATTATTCCCGTTATTGATAACAGTATTATAAATAATTTTTTTGCTGAAAAATTTTCGTTTTTGATTTTTACGGACAGAAGGTATGCAAATAGGGGGGTAAGTGAATATATTACACCCGAGTGGGATGCATTGGAAAATGATACTCCCTTTAAAAAACAGAACTGATTTATCGGAATGGCAAGTGCACCGAGCCACAGAAACATTGGAATATCTTTCCTATCGATTTTATAGGATTGTCTGCGTATCAGAAATATCAGATTAAAAAGTATTGCTGCGAGTCCAAATCTGAAAAATGCAAGTGAAAGAGGAGATATTTGCTCGACAGCAACTTTTGCGGCTATTGGTGTAAAAGATGTACTGAATATCAGGTATGCGAAAATAATAAACTTTTTCATCGAATCTTTTTGTATGCTGCAATACAGGCTCTCACCGGTATTGCAGCGAAATTTTTAATTTTCTTTTTTCTTGTTTTGTTTTGAGGCTTTTATCTTTTCTTTTGCCTTTGACTGTTTTTTTCTGTGTTTCTTCAGAACTTTCTTTTTTGCTTTGTTCATTTAATTTTGATTTATTTTATGCTACTGTTATGTCACTATCGAGATATACATCCTGAATTGCATTCAGAAGTTTAATTCCTTCTTTAATTGGCTTCTGGAATGCCTTCCTGCCGGATATTAGTCCCATTCCTCCTGCACGCTTGTTAATGACAGCTGTCTTTACGGCTTCCTGTAAGTCGGATTCGCCCTTGCCTGTGGAGGCACCGCCGGAGTTTATTAATCCTGCTCTGCCCATATAATTGTTTGCTACCTGATACCTTGTTAAATCAATCGGATTATCTGATGTGAGTTTTTCGTATACGAGTTTGTGCGTCTTTCCGAATTTTATCGCGTTGAATCCTCCGTTGTTCTCGGGAAGTTTCTGCTTTATTATATCCGCTTCTATCGTTACTCCGAGATGATTTGCCTGACCTGTTAAATCTGCGGATACGTGGTAGTCTTTGTCACCTCTTACATTAAAAGCAGAATTCCGAAGGTAACACCAGAGAATAGTTACAAGCCCTAATTCATGTGCGTATGCAAAGGCATCGGAGATTTCCATTATCTGCCTTGTGGATTCTTCCGAACCGAAATATACTGTCGCACCTACGGCGGATGCGCCCATGTCAAATGCCTGGTCTATGTTTGCAAATAATACCTGGTCGTATTTGTTCGGATAGGTGAGTAATTCATTGTGATTGATTTTCAGAATGAATGGAATTCTGTGTGTATATCTTCTTGATACGGCACCTAAAACTCCGAGTGTCGATGCTACTGCATTGCAGCCGCCTTCTATTGCGAGTTTTACGATGTTTTCCGGGTCGAAATATGCGGGATTGGGTGCAAATGATGCTCCGGCTGAATGCTCAATCCCTTGGTCAACGGGTAGTATGGATAAATATCCGGTTCCCGCTAAACGGCCTGTGTTGAATATCAGTTGCATGTTCCTTAATACCGCAGGATGCCTGTCTGTGTCCATGAATACTCTTTCTACAAAATCCGGTCCGGGTAAATGTAACATTTCCTTCGGAATTGTCGTGCATTTGTGCTGCAGAAGATATTCATTGTCCGCACCGAGTAATTTCTTGATGTTTTCGTTCATTTTGCTTTATTTTTAGTTTATTAATATTAATTTAATTTTTTCTTTGTTTTTTATTACGTAGTATTCGTTCTCGTCCGAAAAATATATCGTTCTTATAAATCCTAAACAAAAAATTTCGTTTTTGTATTCTGTTACACTTGTTATTATCCCCACCTCTGTTTCTTTTTCATCCTGAGCGAAATATATAATGCCTTTATCTCCGGGTTTAGTAGAGGTTTTGAATACCTTCAGCGATTTCGGAAGTTTTTTCCGGCTGTCTATTCTCGCAAGAACTTCCTGCCCAGTGTAACATCCTTTATCGAGTGATATGTATTTTTCCAGTCCGCATTCGAGTGGATTAAAAGTATCGTTAATTTCGTTAGGGTATTTCGGGATTTTATTTATAATTCTGTAATATTCAATCATTCCTTCATCGGCTTTTTTATAATCTTTTAGGTATTCGAATATATGATGTAGTTCTTCACGCTTAATTAATATATTGAAAGTGTTCCCGTATAAAGAATCCGTGTAATAAAAAAAATTTCTTTTCCCGGAATAGTTTTTTATGATTTCATTTCTGAATTCGATATATTCATTTATATCCTCGTAAAATATGTACGTTTCTGAATGTTCGCTTTCTAAAAGTGTTAATTTTACGTCGTCATTGAAGATATATTTTTCAAGATGTTCGGATATTACTTTTTCTGTACCTTTTTCCGTATTAATCAAGATCCTTTCGAAATCATTGATAATCTTTGCGAATCCTATTATTCTTCCTTTGTCATTTAAGAAAATTGTTCCTGCGTTTTGTCCCGGTTTTAATGTTTTCAGTTGATTTGAACTGATTCTGTTTAAAAAATCAATAACCTCAGAACCCCTGCCTTCAATTACTGCCACAGGGCGGATAAAATATTTTTTCGCTAACGATATCAATGAAAATTATAAATTTAACCTAAAATTTAGTCATTTTAACATAGTATTTCAATTTAGTTCAAAATCCATAACTCCCTCATTAAATCCCTCTATTAATAATTCTTAACCCAGTAAAACAGGAAGCAAAAGGTTTTTTTCTTTTCAATAATCTGCGTAAATCAGTCTAATCAGTGTCATCAGTGTGCATGATACGTAATACTTGCATTAAATTTTTTAGAATTAAGTTGTCCGGTTTACGCAGAATTTTATGACTAAAGTAATAATTCGTAATATATATCCTGCTTCGTACATAATTCAAAATTCAAAATTAAATTTTTCCCTAAATATGACTTTAATTAATAAAAATTAATAATTAAATTTAACGTTTTTAAAATTCGATTAATTAAAATTTAATAAATATGGCTAAAATAAAAACCAAGGGTCCTGAAAACAAGTTATACGATTATTATATAGAGGCAGTAGATTTTTTTGAAAAATATAAGAAACATTTTTATATAGG
This sequence comes from Ignavibacteria bacterium, assembly GCA_016929695.1. Lineage (GTDB taxonomy): Bacteria > Bacteroidota > Ignavibacteria > Tepidaquicellales > Tepidaquicellaceae > Tepidaquicella. Next base: position 19,431 of record JAFGII010000054.1, on the reverse strand, counting down.
CGGAATTGCTGTTATAGCCATAATTCTGGTAGTTTTTATTTATTTTAAAAGACAAGCCGCAAATAATGAAGTTGCTGGACTGGAACTGAATTTGATAAAGCCTTTATATCTCGAGGGTAAATATGACCAGGCAATTAACGGTGACTCATTAGGAATCGCAAAAGGACTTTTATTTATCGTCAATAATTATGGGTCCTCCGAAAACGGTGAAACTGCTAAAATCCTTCTGGCAAACAGTTTTCTTGCATTAAGGGATATCAACAGTGCAGAAAAGTATTATAAAGATTTCTCGGGTAAGAATCCGTTTTTGAAAGCTGCATCTTTTGCGGGGACTGCATCAATTTACGAAGCAAGAGGGGAGTATTCTAATGCAGCAGAGGAATATGAGAATGCTGCAAAACTCGGAGATGAATTATCAAATGCGGATGAATACCTGTTTTATGCCGTTAGAAATTATTACTGGGCTGACGATTTTGAAAATGCAAAAAAATTAATCGAAAAAATTAAAACCGAATATCCGAAATCACAGTACATTGCTATGTCGGAAAGATATAATCCTAAACATTAATTTATGTCACTAAAAGAAAAGATAAACGAGGATTTAAAATCAGCTATAAAAACACAGAATCAGGCAAGACTCGACACGCTTCGCTCCATCAGGGCGGAAATTTTAAAAATGGATAAATCCGGAATGAACAGGGAAATGACTCCGGAAGAAGAAATTGACCTGCTTAAAAAGCAATCCAAGATGCGTAAGGAATCTATTGAGATATTCGAAAAAGCAGGTAGGACAGACTTGGTTGAAAGAGAAAAACTCCAGCTCGAAATTATAAATGAATATTTACCCGCACAATTGCCCGAAGATGAAGTGCTTAAAATTCTCGATAAGATTATATCGGGCTTCGGAGAAGTAACGGAAAAAGATTTCGGTAAAATTATGGGTGCCGCTATGAAAGAACTTAAAGGTAAGGCAGAAGGCAAATTTATTCAGGATGTTGTAAGAAAAAACCTCGGAATGAATCAGTAAATATTTGAATTCATTAGATGTAATAATATTAATAATTATTCTTGTACCGACTTTATTAAGTTTTAAAAAGGGATTAATAAAATCACTCGTATCTTTAATTTCCATCATTCTTGGAATTTATCTCGCTACTAAATTTCATTCGAATCTGGCATTTGTTTTAAAAAGATTTATCAACGACGACAAATGGCTGGACATTATTTCTTTTTGCGCAATTGCGGTTTTTATTTATTTAACGGGTATTCTTATTGCGAGCAAAATAAGTAAAATGAGTTTTATGACAAAAACCGTAGATAAAGCTGGGGGACTTGCGTTCGGGTTGTTTAAAGGTTTGCTGATTGCAAGTATTTTACTTCTGATTTCGAATGTAACAGGTATGATTTCCGAAAATGATAAAAAATCCTCTTATACTTATGGTTATGTTTCAAGTTTCGCTCCGGGCATATTTGATTTTTTTAAGAAAAATATTTTCGGTTCGGATAAATCTTTTATTGATATCAACGATTTTCTGAAAAAAGATACTACAAAAAGTAAACCGAAATGACGGAAATAATTTACACCGATATCTTTTCAAAACTTGAATTCCCTAAAATTACGGAAAAACTGAAGTCCTATTTATCCACTCCCCTCGGTTCCGAAAAATGCGATAATATTGTTTTCGAAACGGAAAAAACATTCGTGAAAAAAGAACTGGACCTGACTGAAGAAATGAGAAATCTAATTACCGTAGAAGGCGGAATTCAACTGGACGGAATCAGGGATGTTAAAAAAGTAATTTCTAATCTGAAAATCGAAGGTTATTTTATTGCTTCCGATAAACTTTTATGGGTTCTTGATTTTCTGAAAATATCGAGGTATGCTAAATCGTTTATTAAAATACATAATGACGATTTACACGGAGAGTATGAAAAGCTGTCTGCAATTGCGGAAAATATTTTTGCCGATAAATTGCTTGAACATAATATTGATGCTACTATTGATGAAAACGGGAATGTAAAAGATACTGCATCATCCAAATTAAAGCAAATCAGAAATGAAATAAAGAAAAAGTCGGAATCACTACGGAAAACATTAACGAGAATTTTAAAGGATGTTTCTGACCAGGATTTAACAAGAGATGATATTATTTCACTTCGTGACGGCAGATTTGTAATACCGGTAAAAATCGAAAATAAAAGAAAAGTTCAGGGAATTATTCACAGTTCATCCGCTTCGGGAATAACGGTTTTTATCGAGCCCGCTGAAACAATAGAAATTAATAATGAAATCACTGAACTTGCCTATGAAGAAAAACGGGAAGTTGAATCACTTCTTAAGGAAATATCTTCGCAGTTGGCTTTAAAGATGACAGAACTGCTTGAAAGTTGTGAAGCAGTTTCCGAACTGGATTTTCTGAATGCAAAGGCAAGATATGCAATCGAAATAAATGCGGTTAAACCGCAGATATCGGACAATATTAAAATCATAAATGCATTTCATCCTATTTTACTTGGCAGGTTGAAAAAGGAAAATGTAGTCCCTCTGGGTTTTGAAATTGACGAATCGTTCAATACAGTTGTCATAACGGGTCCTAACGCCGGCGGAAAAACCGTATCGCTTAAAACAATTGGTATACTGCAGTTAATGGTTCAGACAGGAATGCTCGTGCCCTGTGAACCTCACAGTGAATTCAGATTGTTCAATAGGATATTTGTCAGTATCGGAGACGAGCAGTCAATAGAAAACAACCTTAGTTCATTTAGTTCTCATCTGAAATATATAAACGAAATAATTGAAAATGCAGACGACAAATCTCTTGTACTTATAGATGAAATCTGTTCAGGTACCGACCCGAATTCGGGAAGTGCTCTTGCCGAGGCAATTCTCGAGGTGTTATCGGAAAGAGGTTCGGTATCCGTAATTACTACTCATATAGGAGAATTAAAATCCTATGCATATAAAAACAAGAAAGTGAAGAATGCCTCGCTTGAGTTTGACCTCGATACTATTTCTCCGAATTTCCATTTCAAAATAGGTATTCCGGGGCAGAGTTTCACTTTTGAAATCGCAAGGAAATACAGCATTCCGGAGAGAGTAATAAAAACGGCTAAATCTTATCTGACAAAAAGCGATAAAAATACCGATGACTTAATCCGGGAACTGGAAGAGAATATACAGAAATACAGAAAACTGAAATCCGAAAATGATATTGAAAATTCACGGCTGAAAGGTTTGCTCAAAATATACGGGGAGAAAGTTAATTCTCTTAAACAGTTTGAAAAAGAACAAATGAAATCTGCACGTGAAAAAGCAGGTCAAATTATTTCAGATGCTAACCGTTTGATTGAAAAGACGATTAAAGAAATCCGTGAATCCCAAAATCTGAAACCCGCTGAAATTAAAAATAAATTTAAGAAGGAAACCGAAAAAGTAAAAAATGCTTTCGATAGCAATGATGCTGAAACAGAAAAGGAAAAAGTGGAATTTAAAACGGGAGACACGGTTATTATAAAAAATACCGATACAAAAGGAGTCATTGAGGATATTGTAAATAATGTCGTGAAAATTAATACAAACGGTATAATAATTAAATCAAAACTCGAGGATATTGTCCCGCTAAAAAGACAGAAAATAAAAAATGAATACTCAGGTGCTGAGGACAGGAGTGTTTATGATTTCAGAGAAATCAGACAGGAACTTGACCTGAGGGGATTATATCCTGAAGAGATCGAAGTCAAAATAGAGGAATTCTTCAATGATGCACTTAACAGCGGTTTAACATATTTAAGAATAATTCACGGAAAAGGAACAGGGAAATTAAGGGAAAAAGTGCAGGAAATTTTGAAAAAAAATAAATACGTTAAATCATTCAGATTCGGAAACTGGAATGAAGGAGATTCCGGCGTTACTATAATAGAAATGTAATTGCTTTTTGCTTTTATTCATATTTAATAATTACTAACTTATTTTAAAAATACTGATATGAATAAAATATTAATCGTTGATGACGAACCCGGTATCGTTGAATCGTTTTCTATGGTACTTGACGATACAGGATGTGAAATTGATTCCTGCCTCGACGGATTTACTGCGCTGGAAAAAATTAAAACAAATGATTATGATATAGTTTTCCTTGATATAAAAATGCCGAAGATGGACGGTATCGAAGTTCTGGAAAAAGCAATGGAAATCAATAAAGACCTTGTGGTCGTTATGATATCGGGGCACGGTACGGTTGAAACTGCCGTAGAGTCAACTAAGAAAGGTGCTTATGATTTTCTTGAAAAACCTTTTGGTTTGGTTGAACTAAATCTGAAATTTCAGAATGCACTTAAGTTAAAAAAATCAAGGGATGAAATTAAAAAATACAGGGAAGAATTAATTCAATCCAATGACTTTTCAGGTAACAGCAGTGCTATTTCTGATGTAAGGGAAAAAATCGATAAGTTCGTTGACCTTGAATTGAATGTTCTGATAACAGGAGAAAGCGGAACGGGGAAAATGCTCGCTGCTAAATTAATTCATTTCAAATCATTCCGCTCGGATAAACCTTTCATTAGAATAAATTGTGCCAGACTGAATAAAGATAATATCGAAACTGAATTATTCGGAAAAATTGAAAATAAAGAACTTGTTTCAGAAGGTAAATTACTGGAAGCAACTGAAGGTACTGTTTTGTTTGATGAAATTGCAAATTTATCGCCTGAAACCCAGATGATTATTTTCAAGGTTATTGAAGAAAAAAAATTTATCAGGGTAGGGGAATCGAAAGAATCAACAATTAATGCCCGATTTATTTTTTCGACTAATCAGGATATTGAAAGTTTGATAGAAGATAATCTGTTCAGAAGTGAATTTTATCACAGAATTAATGTGTTAAATATCAATATTCCTCCGTTAAGGGAAAGAACAGAGGATATCCCGGTACTTATTAAGTTGTTTTCAAATCAGGTAAGCAGGTCTTATAATATTGATGAGAAAAATTTTACTCCTCAGGCAGTGGAAATTTTGAAAACTCTCAGGTATCCGGGAAATGTAAGAGAATTAAGAAATCTGATCGAGAGACTGATTTTTACCGTAAATAAAGATATTATAGATTCTGATGACATAGAATTGCCTGAGACAAAACATTCGAGAACATTTACAGAATTATTCAGTAAAAATATGTCGCTGAACGAATTTCAGAACGAATCGGAAAAATTATTTCTTATTAAAATGCTGAGTGATTATGATTACAATGTCTCACGCACGGCAGATATTCTGAAAATCCAGCGTAGCCATATGTATAATCTTATCAATAAATATAACATCCAAAAACCGCCGAAAATAAACGGAAAACCGACACAATAAACTTCATCAGAAATCAGTGTGGATTATTGTATCATTTTATTTTCATGCTGAGTTTTCATTCGTGGGAATAAAAAATTCAATGTATCCCAAAATCGGTTTTGAAGGTTTATACCAATCATGAGAAAATCAACCAATTGCCCCTGTTATCATATTCGCAATTTTATCCAGATCCTCTGATGAACTGACAAAATCCAACGAATCCGACTCTATTATGAGAGATTTACCGTATTTATACCTCTCTATCCACTCATTATAACTTGAATTGAGTTCCTCGAGGTATGATACTTCAATGTTTTTTTCGAAATCCCTTCCTCTGTGTCTGATTTGGTCTAATAATGTGCTGATGTCAGCCTTTAAATATACAAGCAGGTCGGGCGGATTAAGATATGCAATCATTTCCTTAAATAATGAATTGTAAGTTTCGTAATCTCTTTCAGACATTCTTCCGAGTTTGTATAAATTTTTCGCAAATATTTCAACGTCTTCATAAATGCTTCTGTCCTGAATAACTGATTTGTTAAGATTTGTAATCTCTTTATGAATTCTGAATCTGTGTGACAGGAAATAAATCTGAAGGTTAAAAGACCATCTGTTCATATCGGCGTAGAAATCCTTGAGATACGGATTATCACCGACAGATTCAAAGTACGGAATCCATTGATATCTTTCGGCAATAAGTTTGGTAAGGGAAGATTTTCCTGAACCTATATTTCCTGCAATAGTTACAAATTTATTTTTCGCCAAGTCTATAAAAAAACCGTTTTAAAGACGGTTTAATTTAATTATAAAAGTTATTCGCTGTTTGCCTCTTGTGGAACCGAAGTATCATTTTCTGTCGGACCTGTCCTCTCCTCTACAATCAATAATTTTCTTTTCTTTTCCTTTATTTTAGTAGCGGCTTTTCCGGTTAACTTCCTTAAATAATATAACTTTGCTCTTCTTACGCTTCCTTCTTTTATAATTTCAACTTTCGCTATCTTGGGAGAATTCATAGGAAATATTCTTTCTACACCTACTCCGTTCGATATTTTTCGAACTCTGAAAGTTTTGCTGTTCCCCGAGCCCTTTATTCCCATGACAATTCCTCTGAACTGCTGCAGTCTCTCTTTATCCCCTTCAATAACCTTGACGTAAACAGATACTGTATCTCCGGGATGAAATTGCGGTATGTCGTTTCTGAACTGTCCTGCAGTAACTAATTTTACTTTGGTATTCATTTTTTGTTTATATCTCCTTAATTAATCTTTTTTAAAACTTGTCTTTTTTATTTCTGAAATTAATCTCTGTATACTTATTTAATTTTTCTTCTGATTTTTTTTCTCGCCATTTTTGTATTTCGGAATGATTTCCGCTTAATAAAATTTCGGGAACACTCATGTCTGCGAATATTTCAGGTCTCGTGTATTGCGGAGGGTCAAACATCTCCGTTGTCTGAAATGTATCTGTTAATGCCGATTCACTGTCATTTAGAACGCCCGGAATCAATCTCGCTAAAGCATCGGTGAAAATTATAGCCGCTATATCTCCGCAGGAAATTACATATTCTCCAATGGAAATTTCTTTCGTCACAAATCTTTCAATAACTCTTTCATCAATTCCTTTGTAATGACCGCAAATAAGAATGAAATTATTTTTCAGTGAATATCTGTTTGCGGCTTTCTGGTTAAATATTTTTCCCTGAGGCGAAAAATAAATTATATCGTCATACTTTCTTTCTCCCTGCAGTAATTCTATGCAGCGGAAAAATGGTTCGGGTTTTAATATCATTCCTGAACCGCCACCGTATGGTTCATCATCAATTTGTCTGTAATTCCCTTCGGCGTGATCACGTAAATTATGTAAAAGAACTTCTAATAATCCCTTTTTTACTGCTCTTGATATCAGACCGTTCGTAATAGTACTTTCAAGTATTTCAGGATTTGCGCTTATGATGTCAATTCTCATCTTTATTCGATTAAACCTTCTATCAGGTTTATTTCTATTTCCTTCAGTGAACTGTTAATCTTGATTATAAAAAATTCATTAATAGGTACAAAGAAAAACTTCTCTTTAAAACTTTTAACTTTGAGTAAATCATCTCCTCCGTAATTCTCTATTTTTTCGACTTTTCCTAAATACGTGCCCTCAGCTTTTACCCTGAATCCGATAAGTTCGTATAAATAAAATCTTCCATCAGGCAACGGTATCCTGTCTTTTTCATCAATACAAATTAACGCATTTCTTAATTTTGATGCATCATCTTGATTCGATATTCCGTGAAATTTCATTATTACTGATTCATTCTGTATGTCAACATTTGCTATCTCAAATAACTCGGAATCGTTATTTAAAATATATTCATTACCGTGTTCAAGGAATAAGTAAACTGATTCGAGTCTCTTAAATCTGTCCGGAAAATCAGTAAGAGGTAAAACTTTAACATCTCCGTTTTTACCAATGTTTTTTAAAATTTTACCTACGACAATGTGATTATCACGCAATTACCTTTATGTAACTAATTTTTTGTCCGGTATTTCCAAAGAACATCTTTTCCCTTCTTTTGCCGCTACTGCAGTCAGAAGCGTCCTGATTGCCTTAGCTGTTCTGCCTTCTTTGCCAATTACTTTTCCGGTCTCTTCTTTGTTTACAAATAAACGGTATTTCATTCTTCCTTCTTCAAACATTTCCTCTATTCTAACTTCCTCCGGTTTGTCTACAAGGTTCTTGGCAATGTATTCAATAAATTCCCTCATAACCAGTTCCTCCTTCTGATAAATTAATAAATATTAGTTGAGTTATGAATTAATTTTTTCATTCTTCAGTTTTAACCTTTTCTGGTTCAGCCTTTCCTTCTTTAGGTTCTTTAACTTCTTTAGATTCTATTGATTTCTCCTTCTTTCTAGCATTTAATTTTTCTTTCTTTTCTCTTGCTCTTGCAAGTTTTTCTTTTCTTGTGTTTCTGAACTTATCCATTTCATATTCTATTTCGTCAGGTGTCTTACCTTTCTTTTCAAGATACATTTTATATAAAATCCCGTCGTTTTTCAATAGATTGTATACCGTCAATGTCGGTTTGGCACCATTACTCATCCAGTATTGAATTCTGCTGTATTCAACAGATAATTTAATGGGGTCAAAATTCGGGTCATAATATCCGATTTCTTCTATAAATCTGCCGTCCCTGGGAGATCTTGCATCTGCGGCAACGATCTTATAAACCGGCTTTTTCTTTTTCCCGGCTCTTTTTAATCTGAGTTTTACCAATTTATATCTCCTTGTTATTCTTAATTATATCTGTTTAAAAAATTTGCTGGTATATTCATTTTTTTCATCATCCCTTTCATTTTTCCTGTGTTCATTCCCTTCATCATTTTTTTCATTTCATCGTACTGTTTTATCATTTTGTTTACATCCTGTATGGATGTCCCGCTGCCGTTGGCAATTCTTCTGCGCCTTGAACCATTTAAGACAGAGGGGCTTTCACGTTCCTCTTCTGTCATTGATAATATTATTGCCTCTAATCTTGTGAATATTTTTTCGTCAATATCGGATTCCTTTATCTTCGACCCGACTCCCGGTAACATAGAAACTATGTTTGAAAGTGAACCCATTTTCTTTATTTGTCTAATTTGCGTTAAATAGTCATTAAAGTCAAATATATTTTTACGGTACTTTTCTTCCAGTTTAGCAGCTTCGTCAAGATCGAATTCCTGCTGTGCTTTCTCAACAAATGTAACTATATCACCCATTCCAAGTATGCGGGATGCCATTCTGTCTGGATAAAAGGGCTCTATTGCATTTAATTTCTCGCCTGTGCTGACAAATTTTATAGGCTTGTCCGCTACTGCCTTTATTGATAAAGCAGCTCCGCCTTTCGTGTCACCGTCTAATTTTGTCAGTATGACACCGTCATAATCAAGTTTTTCGTGAAATACTTTTGCAGTGTTTACTGCATCCTGACCTGTCATTGAATCAACGACAAATAAAATTTCAGCAGGTTTTACTGAGTTCTTGATGTTCGATACTTCATTCATCATTATCTCATCAATTGAGAGTCTTCCCGCTGTATCAATAATTAATGTATCTCTTGCATTCTTTCTTGCTTCAATTATGGCATTTTGCGCTATTTTTATTGCATCTCGATTGTCAGATTCTGAATAAACTGGAATTTGAATTTGTTTTCCAAGTACTTCAAGCTGTTTTATCGCTGCAGGTCTGTATATATCACATGCTGCAAGAAGCGGAGCTTTTCCTTTCGATTTTAAATATCCGGCAAGTTTTACTGAAAATGTAGTTTTTCCTGAACCCTGCAATCCGACTATTAAAATTGTTGATGGAATGTCATTAGAAAAATTAATATCGGATTTTTCACTTCCCATCAGTTTGATTAATTCATCGTAAATAATTTTTACTATTAACTGTCCGGGAGTAATACTGTTAATTACGTTCTGACCTAAGGATTTTTTCTTAACCTCATTCAAAAAATTGCCGACGACTTTGTAATTAACATCAGCATCAAATAATACACGACGAATCTCGCGAAGAGATTCTTCTATGTTTTTTTCCGAGATTTTTCCCTGCCCGCGTATCTTTTTAAGGACAGTTTCCAGCTTATTTGATAGGTCTTCAAACATTATTAACTAAAACGTCTAATTTAAAAATATCTTTGAATTTATTCAAGTGAATTATTGATAAAACAATATTTATTAATTTTCATTAGAATTTAAATAAATTGGTTAAAAAAATAAATCAATTTACTCTATCTTCTTCCTATATCCTTAACTTCACAGAGTTGACATATTTATAGCCATATACGCAAATCCCAGTACAAAGATATTTATTATCATTTCTTTAAATTTTCTGCATTATTAAATTATACAAATGTCTCATATTTCATACTCATTATGTTAGTTTGCGGAATTGATGAAGCCGGGCGAGGACCTCTAGCAGGACCTGTAGTGGTCGCTGCAGTAGTTTTCCCTTTTGGATTCAGAATAAATGGCGTAAAAGATTCAAAAAAACTTTCTCCCACAAGACGGAATTACTTCTATGAATTGATTATTCGGAATTGTATCGCATATCAAGTGCAGGTTATTAACAATGACATTATAGATAAAATAAATATTTTAAAGAGTACTATGCTTGGCATAAAAAGATGCCTGAAACATCTTAAAATTAAGAGAGAACTTGTACTTATAGACGGTAATTATTTTGTATTAGATAATAAATCTCATAAAAAATATAATTATAAATTGATCATAAAAGGTGATGACAGGATATTTCATATTTCGGCAGCTTCTGTGATCGCAAAAGTTACGCGTGACAAAATTATGGAATTTATGGATTCCCTTTATCCAGAATATGATTTTATTAAAAATAAAGGTTATCCTACTCCTAAACATATCGAAACAGTGAAAAAAATTGGGATAACCGGTATTCACAGAAAAACATTTTGCGCTAAATATTTATGAAAAAAATTTTAAATAATAAAGATTTAGGAGCTTTAGGTGAAAAGACTGCAAAAAAGTATTTAAAGAAGAAAGGTCTAAAGTTCATTAAACAAAATTTTAAATATCATAATAAAGAAGTTGATTTAATTTTTGCCGATAAAAAAAATAAAATTCTGATTTTTACTGAAGTTAAAACCCGTCATGAATCGATATATTTTTCTCCTGAAGATTCTATTAATTATAAAAAAATTGCAAATTACAGGTTTTGTGTTCAGGGATTTCTTATGAGAAATCCGGGATATAATGATTACGACATCAGAATTGATTCCATCGGTATTACTATTATTAATTCGGAATTCAATATTAATCATACTGAAAATTTACAATGACATCGAAAATTACATGGAATTTCAAATTACTGGATAAACATGATATTTTAAATCAAATTTTCCTGCTGATTATAACTGTAATTATAATCATTAATAACGATAAAATATCCGGCTGGTTTTATTATGTCGTAATTAATGTACTTTTATCTGTGTTTACGATCTGTATAGTATTGAAATATGAAAAACTTGAATTTTCAGATAAATATTATTCACGCTTTTTGAAGATTCTCAGATATTGGTATCCTTTGATTATGATATTTTTTTACTTTAAGGAAATTTATGTCATAATGATAAAAGTAAGTGATTTTCTTTATGATGACTTGCTGATTAGTATTGACTATATGATATTTAATTCGAATCCCACTCAGGAGTTGTTTGGAATTTCTAATCCGTTTCTTACTGAATTTCTTCAGATTATTTATAATCTCTTTTATCTTATGCCTGTTATTTATGGTCTTGAATTGTACCTTTGGCACAGGTACAGGGAATTTAAATTTGCAACTTTCCTTATACTTCTTGGATTTTATCTTTCATTTTTCGGATATTTGATTTTACCGGCAATAGGTCCAAGATTTACGCTTCATAATTTTGCGGATTTGAATCTCGAAATGCCCGGAGTATTTCTAACGGAAATGTTACGCGATATTATTAATTTCGGGGAGTCAATTTATCCAAAAAATATCCCGAATCCAGAAACAATTGCTCAAAGAGATGCTTTCCCGTCGGGTCATACAATTATTCTTCTTCTTATCACGTATTTGTCGGCAAAATTTAAATCAAATTCTTTCTATTTTTATCTTCCTTTTTCCGTGATTATGGTTTTCGCTACCGTTTATTTGAGGTATCATTATGTTATTGATATTATTGCAGGATTTGTAATAGCTCTGATTTCGGTATTTATTGCTAAAAGAGTATATAAAAATGAACCTGACAATAATGATATTATCAGAAGTACTTAGTTGCAATTTCATCTGCAATTTTAGAACCTTTTCTGGTTAAACAGAAATATTCTGAATCAAGAGTACCATATTTTCCTGTTTCAAGTTTTCTAATTGCAGAAGAATATTTTTTCTCAAAAATTATTCCTGTAATTTTTTTGAATATTTTGAGGTTTACTCCTTTGCTTCTTAATCCGAGAAAAATTATTTCACGTTCACTTTCTTCGGCAGTTAAAGTATGAGTTTCTTCTGTCGGAAGTGTATTCTTTTCCAGAGAAAGATTGTATTTTATTATGTTCGAATAGTTTTTCCATCTTCTTGGATGAAAAAATGAATGTGATGAAGCACCAAAACCAAGATAATTATTATATTCCCAATATTTCAGGTTATGTATGGATTCAAAACCGGGTAATGCATAATTTGAAATTTCATAATGATTATAACCTGCGTAAGTAAGTCTGTCAGATAGATATTCGTATAACTCAGCCTCTGTTTCATCTGAATTGCGGTAAACTCTGTTATTTTCATAGTGATAATAAAGAGGTGTGTTTTTTTCAAATATTAATGTGTAAGCTGATATGTGTGGTATCTTTAATGAAATTATTTTTTCGATAGTGTCCTCAAGTTTTTTTCTTAGTGAGCCGGGTATTGAATAAATAATGTCAACACTTGCATTTTTAAAGCACTTAAGTACTCTTTCAAGTGCAGTTGTAATTTTTTCTGTATCATCAAATCTCGTTAAAAATTTTAGTTCATCCTTATTTGATGATTGTAAACCGAAACTTATTCTGTTAATTCCCGAATCTCTGTATTCGATTGTCTTGTTTTCATCTTCTGTAATGTCTTCCGGATTTAATTCGAGAGTGATTTCTGAATTATCCTGTATATTGTAATTGCCTTTCAGGATGTTTATTATTCTGAAAACCTGCTCCGGAGTAAGAAGGGATGGAGTTCCGCCGCCGATATATATAGAATTAAAATAATTATCTGCATTATTTTCAGCCGATAGCTCAAACTCTTTTATAAGATTATCAATATATCTTCCTTTTATATCCGTTCTTGTCGTTATGTAAAAATCGCAGTAATTGCATCTGTTTCTGCAAAATGGTATATGTATATATATTCCCGGATAGCTCATAATAATATTTTTTGCGTTTTTTTAATATATAATAAAAAGTAATAAAAAGTAATTATAATTTTGGGTAGTTCCAGATAAAATTTATTTACTCCATCTTATATTTTGTAATGACATTATTTTGATATTAAAATTCTGTATTTAACACCTTAAAAGTTCCCAAATTACGTTCCTGTTATCATTGTTAAATGACTTTTAAATACATAATTTTGTAAAATATAAAATAAATCAGGAGAATTTGATGTCCAAATACAAGATAGCATGGCTTCCGGGAGACGGGGTAGGAGTTGAAGTCCTTGAAGCAGCAAAAATAGTTTTAGATAAACTACGACTTGATGCAGACTATATTTATGGTGATATTGGATGGGAATTCTGGTGTAAGGAAGGGGATGCTTTCCCGCAGAGAACAGTTGACCTTCTTAAATCAGTTAATGCTGCAATGTTCGGTGCAATTACTTCAAAACCGGTTAAAGCAGCTGCCGCAGAATTAATACCCGAGCTTCAAAATGAAGGTCTCACTTATAGGTCACCTATTGTGAGAATGAGACAAATGTTTGACCTTTATATCTGTTTACGTCCCTGCAAAGCGTTCGAGGGAAATCCTCTTAATTATAAAGAAAATATTGACCTTGTTGTTTTCAGGGAAAATACTGAAGGTATGTACTCGGGAGTTGAATTCAACCCCGTTCCGCAGGAACTTGCGGATTTGTTAAGGAAGATTTCTAAACCTTTTACTCCCTTTAAAGATATTCCCCTTGATAAATATGCGATTTCCTGCAAAATTAACACAAGAAAAGGCTCCGAAAGAATTATCAGAGCGGCATTTGATTTTGCGAAGAAATTCAATAGGAAAAAAGTAACAGTTGTTCATAAATCTAATGTAGTAAGAGCAACAGACGGTCTTTTCCTTGAAACGGCTAAGGAAGTCGCCAAAGATTATCCTGATATCGCAATGGATGATGCAAATATTGATGCAATGACAATGTGGTTGCTAAAAAATCCCTATAATTATGATGTAATTGTTGCTCCGAATCTGTTTGGCGATATTATTTCAGACTTGTGTGCACAAATGGTGGGCGGTCTTGGGTTCGGATGCTCGGGTAATATCGGTGAAAAACTTGCAGTTTTTGAACCTACTCACGGCTCTGCTCCTAAATATGTTGGTCTGTATAAAGTTAATCCGATTGCGACTATTTTATCGGCTAAAATGATGCTTGAATGGCTTGGAGAAATAGATAAAGCTGATAAATTGCAAAAAGCAGTTGCTGAAGTCATTAAAGAAGGAAATGTTAAAACTTATGATATGGGCGGCTCAAATACAACGCTCGATGTAGCTAACGCTGTCGCTGAAAAGATTTAAATTTTATTAAATTAATAATTTATAATTATCTTATCCCGATATTTTCGGGATAAGTATTATTTTGTAAAAATCCGATGAAGAAAATTTTTGTTCACGAAGTTGGTCCGAGAGATGGTCTGCAAATTGAAAAGGAAATCGTCCCGACCGATGTAAAAATTAAATGGATTAATGAACTTTCTAAGTCAGGAATTGATATTATTCAGATTGGCTCTTTCGTTAATCCCAAAAGAATGCCGCAAATGGCGGATACTGACGAATTGTTTAAATATTTTAATTTTCCTGAAAATAAACCGGAAAATGTTATACTTGCAGGACTCGTTTTGAATGATAAAGGTCTCGACAGGGGACTCGCCTGCGGCGTTGATATGTTTTGTATGGGTGTTTCTGCAAGTAATACTCATAGTCAGAAAAATACGGGAATGACTACAGATGAAGCCCTGAATGTTATTATTAAAATGGGAAAAAAAGCACTTGAAGCAGGAAAAAAAGTTCAGGTCTCTGTTCAGTCTGCCTTCGGTTGCGGTTTCGAAGGAAAAATTCCGAAAGAAAAAGTCCTTAATATTATTCAGAAATATGTTGATGCTGGATTTAAAAATATAAGTTTAGCCGATACTGCCGGACATGCTTTTCCCTCTCAGGTGGAGGATTTATATAACGAAGTTTTTGAAATTGGCATGGATTTGAATATGGCGTCCCATTTTCACGATACATTTGGTCTCGGTATGGCTAATGTTTATGCAGCGTATAAATCCGGTGTGAATTATTTTGAATCATCTTTCGCAGGACTTGGCGGATGCCCTTTTACTGCTGTATCAAGTGGAAATGTGTGCACGGAAGACCTGGTGCATTTTTTTAACAGAATGGGTTTAAGAAATGATATTAATCTCGAAAGTATTATTGAAGTTACAAAACAGGCATCAGAATACTTTAAAAGAACACTTCCGGGAATAATTCATAGAACCGGAAAAGTACCTGAAATTATTAACACTTAAATATTTATAATGAAATCATTAGAAAAAATCAGAATCCTGGATTTAACAAATGTTTTGGCAGGACCATTTGCAACTCTGCATCTCGCTTTGTGCGGAGTTGAGGTGATTAAAATCGAAAACCCAGGCGCAGGTGACCTTGCAAGAAAACTCGGAAATGTTCCAGAACTAAATAACAAATTAATGGGTACAAGTTTCCTTGCACAAAATTCGAATAAGAAATCCATTACTTTGAACTTAAAAGACGAAAAAGCGAAGGAAATATTCAGAAAACTGGTTAAATTGTCCGATGTTGTCGTAGAAAATTTCAGACCGGGTGTTATGGACCGGCTCGGATTATCATATAGTGCTCTATGTGAAATAAATCCCAAAATCATTTATTGTGCTATATCCGGATTCGGACAAACAGGTCCGGATGCTTTTAAACCAGCTTATGACCAGATAATTCAAGGCTTGAGTGGTGTTATGGCAATAAATGGTGATGAAAGACTGAATCCTTTGAGAGCAGGTTTCCCCGTCTGTGATACAGTAGGGGGGCTAAATGCTGCCTTTTCCATAATGGTTGCCTTATACCATAGAGACAAAACCGGACAAGGTCAGTTCATCGATATCGCAATGCTGGACTCAATAATGCCATTAATGGGTTGGGTTGCTGCAAATCTTTTAATCGGAGGAAAACATCCGGTACTTATGGGCAACGACAATTTTACGGCTGCTCCATCAGGGACATTTATGACAAAAGACGGTTACATAAATATTGCTGCAAATAAGCAGGAACAATGGGAAGATTTATGCGATATACTCGGACTGCCTGAACTTAAAGAAGATGTTCGATTTAAAGAAAGAGATACCCGTAAAGTAAACAGAAAAGAATTAACTCCGCTTCTCGAAGAAAAACTCAAAGAAAAAGAAACAAAAAACTGGGTCGATGCATTGAATAAAAAAGGTATTCCTAGCGGTGAAATTCTTAGCCTTGAAGCCGCATTGAACCAGCCTCAGATAAAACACAGAAATGCGATTACTGAAGTTGATACACCAAGTGTAGGAAAGATAAAAGTATTCAATTTGACGGCGAAATTTGATAAAACATCCGGAGATGTTGATTCACCGCCTCCTCAATTATCTCAGCATACAAATGAGATATTAAAAGAATTAGGATATTCTGAAGAAGAAATTATACAATTTAAAAAAAATAAAATTATATAACTAAATACGGAGAAAATAAATGGGAATGACCATTGTAGAAAAGACACTTGCAAAAGCTACCGGTCAGAAAATTGTGAAAGCAGGCGATGTACTTGAACCTAAAGTTGATTTGGCAATGTCTCATGAAAACGGAGCCTTGGTAATTAATCAGTTTAATGAAGTATTCAAAGGAACAGGTATAGAACCAAAAATATGGAATCCTGAAAAAATTGCCATTATTTTTGATCACAGAGTCCCTGCGGAAAGTTCAAAAACTGCTACAAATCAGAAAAAAATCCGGGATTTTGTAAGAAAAAATAAAATTAAAAAATTTCATGATATAAGAGCAGATGAAGGGGGAATTTGTCATCAGATACTTCCTGAATACGGATACGTTAGACCTGGTTACGTTGTGGTTGGAACAGACAGCCATACAACAACTCACGGTGCGTTAGGTTCATTTGCTTTTGGAATAGGTGCTACTGAAATGGCAAGTGTTTGGACTCTTGGCAGAGTATTAAATGTAGAAGTCCCTCATACTATTAAAGTTATTGTTAAGGGAAAATTTAAAAATAATGTAACTGCAAAAGATTTAGTGCTGTATCTTATAGGAAAAATATCAGCACAGGGTGCAAACTTTAAAGTTATAGAATATCATGGAGAAACCATAAAAAATATGAGTACATCAGGCAGACTGGTTATATGTAATATGGCAGTAGAAGCAGGAGCAACTTCAGGGATTGTTCCTCCTGATAAAGAAACCGAAAGATATTTACGCGAGGTTGCCGGTGTGACGGATGATATTAATTTTATTCTGCCTGATGATGATGCAATATACAGCGAAACAATTGAAATAAATGTTAACGAACTTGAACCTCAGATAGCATGTCCGCACACAGTCGATAACGTAAAGCCAATTTCAGATATGAAAGGTACTAAAATTGACCAGATTGTTATAGGTTCCTGTACAAATGGAAGACTTGATGACATAGAAATTGCAGCAAATATTTTAAAAGGTAAAAAAGTAGCTAAAGGTGTTAGAATGCTTGTATTTCCTGCCAGTTGGAATATTTACAAAGAATCTATGAAAAAGGGATATCTCGAATCATTGTCTAATGCCGGTGCAATAATTATGAATCCCGGTTGCGGTTGCTGTCTCGGTGTTCATCAGGGGGCATTAGGTGATGAAGAGGTTGCATTATCTACGACAAACAGGAATTTTAAAGGTCGCATGGGTAATCCGAAAGCAGAAGTATATCTCTGTTCACCGGCTGTGGCTGCAATCAGTGCAGTATACGGCGAAATAACCAATCCATTGAAAGGAGGAAATTAAAATGCCAAAAGTAATATATAAATTTGGTGATGATATATCGACGGATGTTGTATATCCCGGTAGATATATGGCAACAGTATTGCCGATTGAAACACCGCAATATGCGTTTGCAGATTATGTGGATTTCAACAAAAACCTTAATGACAAAAATTATCCTGAAGGAAGTTTTATTGTTGCTGATAATAATTTTGGTTGCGGTTCTTCAAGAGAACAAGCTGCTTCATGCATTAAAGGTCATGGTATTAATGTAATAGCCAAAGATTTTGCAAGAATTTTTATGCAAAATGCAATCAATCTCGGATTGAATTTGATAGTATGCCCAGATATCGAAGCAAACGTGGACGATGACATTGAAATAAAAGATAATTTAGTAATTAATAAAACGACAGGAAAATCTTTTGGCATTGAACCCCTTCCTCCAGCACGTCAAGCAATTATTGATGCCGGAGGTCTTATTCCTTATACACGAAAGAAAATGCTCGAACAGTTAAAAAAGTAAATTAAATTTCATACGAAAATAAAAGGGGACTGTTACTAACAGTCCCCTTATTTTATTAAGAAACTTATCTCCTGTTTTGCGCATGTGTGAAAAGTCAAAAAAATAAATTAATGTTTTACAGTTAGTTAACAATAATTTCATCAAATTTTTGGGTGTCCCGAGGCTATTTTTAATGTTTTTTTTAAGTAAACAGAAGAAAAACTGAAAGTTTTATCGTTCAAATAATCTCAAAACCATAAGGACAATATAAAGTTGAAAAAAAATGAAATTCCGTTAAGTTTTTTCAGTGATGAAAGGTGCATTCTTAAAAGAGTTTATAGAGAATATTTCAAATTCACAAATAGAAGTTACAGGACCCGAGCTTTTCTTAGCTCGAATATTTGGTTATGCATGATACGGACAAAAAAAGAAAAATTTATTTCGAGACTTAGTCATAACCCGATTAGTAAATCCGGGGAGCAAAATAAAAAATATAGATTATCTTCAGTGGTATCAAATTATAAAAATATCAAAAGACAGGATTTAACGTTTTTTAAATAAACTTCCGTAAAAAAATGGAGTAAGAAAAGTATTAAAAATGGACGAAAATTAACAATTATTAATGCAGGTCATAAGAGAAAGTTTCTAGGGTGTCCCAATGCGCAAAACAGGAAAGGGGACTGTTACTAACAGTCCCCTTATTTTATTAAGAAACTTATCTTTTATTTTTGAAGAATCATTTTCTTAGTAATACTTATGTCACCTGCAGACATTCTGTAGAAATAAACACCTGTCGATAATCCGGATGCTTCAAACGGTATTTCATATCCTGTAACGGGCTT